>CANQGG010000062.1 GCA_947601655.1 uncultured Akkermansia sp. | reverse complement strand
TTCTGAGGAAACAAATCAACCTTCCTTTTTTTGTCTTCTCTTACCCTCCCTCATTATTTTCTTGGGACGGATGTGCAACACATCTGGAGGAATGAGTATCGCTGATCATGCGCTGATTGCCGATTCCAAGCAGCCTCCCAGATTAGCAAACCATTCCCACTCTCTCCTTCCTACAAGTCGTGCAAAGTCATACTATTTCGGATAAATCACAGTGCATTGCTCTAAACTTTTTTCCCATATTGGATTCATTTTGCCGGTTCCTAGGCGGCGCATGTGTTACGGGTATTCATTTCGAGGAGTGGGAGCTTCAGCCACCAGGAAAAATGATCGACTCAAGCAAATCTACAACACGTTCAGCCGCATGACCGTCCTCCATGCAACCCTGTCGGTTCAGGAATTCTGATGTTTTGTGCTGATATGATTCATAGTCAAAATGCGCTAGGTTATGAATCAATTCGGCGTTACTTGTAGCAACGGGAAATGGCGTCTCTTCCAATGGAAAGTACATTCCTCTTTCCTCGTTGTAAGAATCGCGATCAGGAGCATAAATGAACCCGGGACGTCGCGTGAGAATAAAATCAAAAATGCAGGAGGAGTAATCGGTGATCATGGCGTCAGATGAAGCCATAAGTTCCTGGATATCGGGGTAATAGCTAGCATCAACGATCTGGTCGCTAAACTCAAAAATGACGGTGGAATAAGGCCGAAAAAAACGGTGCATCCGGACAACAAATACCCAATCTGTGCCAAGAGTCCCCAAAATCCCCTTGACGTCTACCAGATAAGCATCTATGCATTTACTCTCTCTGAACGTTGGCGCGTATAGAATGATTTTCTTGTCCTCTGGAATTCCCAAAGAGGAATAGACGTGTTGCCGGATGGTATCGATTCGATTTTGTGGGAAGAAGAAAATATCATTTCTTGGATGTCCAAAGCGTTTCAATGGACAATTAAACCACAAGGCCTGCGGTAAAATACGATCTTCAAAAGAGGAATTGGTCAAGAGAAGATCGACCATTTCCGCATGCTTATGAGCGAGTCTGAGCCATTCGCTATTTCCCGGCAAATTGAATTTGCTCACATGCGCATCAAGCTTCTTGATACCGAGGGAACCGTGCCAGGTGTTAATGTAAAACTGTCCCGGTCTTTTTTTCAGGCCGACGCGTACATGCGGCACTTTATTGAAGTTATCAATCCAAACATGGGCATCACCTAGCTCATTTAACGCTTCATCCGTACGCCACGAAGCTGTCCGAATCAACTCCGGTATGTCTTTACGAAAAGTCTCTTTGTCTGCCACTAACCACACAAGCTCCCAACAATGTCCACGGCGCATGATTTCTTCTGCTATGTATTTGGGATTACAGAAGTACCCGTTGCCATGCATATTGGAAAACACGATTTTGGTATTCTTAATTGGCTTTTCTCGACTGAAGCCCCATTGAATAACACGTCTAATAAATGACTTCTTGTTGGGCAGTATGCTTCGTGGAACACTTGGGGCTTTTTTCCAACGCTTGGTATACAGTTGATAAAAAAAGCTACTTATCAATCGGCTGTATGCCTCGCGGGGAGTGACGGAGGCTTTCCACCCCAACGAAACAATTTTCGCAGGATTCATTCCCCAATATTCTGCTGCAGTCGTTATCGCTGCGGACTCGTGCGAAGAATCGCTACGAACAATGTCCAATTCATAGCGTTTGGCCAGCATTTCAACAGTATCCTCCCAGCTTTGCAAGAATTGATCATTGGCCACATTGTACACTTCAGCAGGGGAACCATGCTGAAGCAAGCCCAGAATAGCAATGACGGCATCTGTGATATAACAACAACTTTGCACCCTGTTCCCATTTTGGGGAACAAAGAGAGGTTGCTTCCTGACGACTCGGCGTGCCAGCTCTGCCTCAATGCGAGTACTCCCAAATGTTACATTCGCCGATATGATGCGCGCAAGCCGGGCCACAGATACTGCAACATGCCACTTTTTTGCAAAGTTCTTGCATAGTTCTTCAGCACGGCGCTTACTGATACGACATGAATTGGCCGGGTTGTGTGCATCGATTACGCCAAGGGCATCTTCACTTCGCGGCGCAAAAAAGTTGCCGTTGCCCATCGCTTCCATTGTGGAAAGATGAATCATGCCTTTCACGTGCTTACGACGTGCCAACTTCAACATATTGTGAGTGCCGTCCACTATGGCCTTCCATACTGCTTTTGGCTGGCTTTTAAAATAATTGGGTGACGTCGGAGCGGCGGCATGAATAATGTAGTCGATATGGCCCATGTAACATATCTTTTCCGTGAGGGAGTACTCATGAAACCGCAAAACTCTCTTTTCCCCTGCCGACCTTATATCCGCTGTATACACCTGTTTCAGAAGATCCTTGGAGCGCCCAGCAGCGATGATTTTCATGCCAAGTTTTCCTTTTTTATTGGCCCAAAGCAATGAACGCACGATAAAGCTGCCAATGTAACCAGAGGCTCCCGACACATAAAAAATTTTCCCTCGGAAGCGCTTCCAGTCGAAGAAGAGTTGCTCCCAAACTTCACGAAAATCCCTACTTACAGCCTCATTTCGCACCAGTTTTTTCTTTTCCCGTTTAGATTTTTCCTTTTGTTGTAAGACTCGTCGATACACCTCTAAATTCTTCGGATCAATCAGCATATTCCCAGCATTACCCGTAATTATGAATGGCTGTTTGCCGACGAGTTGAAGCATTTCGCTGATGCATGAAACATCTCCAATACCCAACTGTTCCGCCTTTTCGCAGGCGCCAAGCAAATCTCCCAAAAGACAACATTGCGGAGTCTCGGCAAGCCAAAAATGGGTTGGTGGAAAAAAGGATTGAGAGGCCTGTTCTTTGTTGATGTCGATCAACGGTGTTTTACACGGCGTTCCGACAAGAACATTCCTGTGCATTTTGAGCATATCGATGCATTTCCTGATCATATCTTCGGATATGAGCGCTCGTCTTGCATCATGAATAACAATTCGACTGTCTTCCGGATATTTCTCGTCGAGGGATTTAACAATTTTCCTAATAGATTCATAACTTATTGAACTACAGTTATATATATGTTTTAACTTTGTAATTTTGCATTTCCATGCTAACCGTTTGATGGTATCCTCCCATCCCACGGGACATGATACACAGATGACGTCTACCAGGGAGCATTTCTCGAACGTTTCTAAAGAGTAGCTGATAAGTGGTTGACCCTCCAATGTTTCGAATTGGACAAGGGCACCCTTCTCGTTTCGTAAGAAAGTATTCTCTGCTATAATGAGTGCTATATTCACGGTTGGGAAGGCGTTTTATTAGACGTTGTATTCATTTGAAACTCAATTCTCTGACAACTAAAGCTTGCAATGAGGCGCTGAAATGCCTCATATTGGTTAACGTCCGGCTTCCACCCAAGTGAACGAAGTTTCTCTGTGTTCATCCGCCAGTGTGTGAGAGTTGGGTATATTCCTGTATCCTGTGGAGTACACAAAACATGCGTGCCCGGATACCAACGCTCAAGTTTTTTTGCAACATCGTAAATACTCATTGACATCTGCTCGTTTCCCACATTGTATATTTCGCCATTCCCTCCAAAATGAAGCAGCGTAAAAATAGCGGACATCGCATCTGTGATGTAGCAAAAACTGCGCACGCTACGTCCTGACGTTAAAAGATGGATGGGCGATACCTCAACAATGCTGCGAGCAAATTGAGCGTATACGTGCCAATCGTGATAACCTGAATTGGAGCCGATAACCTGCGCAAGGCGGGCAACCCTAATGGGGACATTGTGGTCGTGCGCGTATTGCGAACAGAGTGCCTCGGCGCGACGTTTTGCAATCATGTATGACTGTCGAGGGTTATTTTCATCATAATTTCCATAATCAGATTCACTAAGAAGATGGTTTTGAGAGGTCATGCCAAAAGCCTCGACAGAAGAAAGATAAACCATGCCCCGCAGAGGGACGGAAACCACAAAATCGAGGATGCGGCGCGTACCACCGAGAATGGTATCGTACACTACCTCTGGGTGCCTCACGAAGAAATGAGAATCCGTAGGAGCGGCAGCGTGAATAAGATAATCGAAGGAGGAGTCGCAAGAAAACTCGGAGCAAATGTCTGCCTGATGGAAGAGAACAAAACCTTTAGTGCGCTGTTGCGAGAAAAGTCTTTGCATCTTTGAAAGATCGCGGCCGGATGCAATGATTCGAATATTTATTTTGAAATACTCATTGGCAGCCAAAAGGCAACGAATAATAAAGCTGCCGAGATTACCTGAAGCTCCTGTAATGAGGATACAGCTCCCATCAAACGTTCTCAGCAATTGTTCACAACGCTGACATATCTCACGAATATCCTCCTGCGTCACACGGTTAGATACGAGAATTGAGTTCATGGTTTCACCTCCTTTTCCTTTCTCTCCATAAGATCTTCCACCAGATCCACAACACGAGCGGACGCATGTCCGTCATCCACACACCCCATTTTTTCCAGAAAAAGATCAATGCGCCGGCAGTGAACAGAAGAATCATAGCATAGGACAGACTCAAGCAACTCTCCCCATGTTACGGCAAGCGGGAACGGGGCCTCATCCAGAGGGTAGTAGCAGCCACGCATCCTGCTGTACCTTCGGGAGTCGGGCGCGTACAAAAACCCAGGACGCTTGGTAAACATGTAATCTAAAATACAAGAAGAATAATCCGTAAGAACCGCGTCCGCTACCATAAGCAGCTCTTGCATATTCGGATAGTTTCCCACATTGATAATTTCGGGAGCACCAGAAAAGAACCCATAACGTTTCCACTCTTGATGGGCAGGATGCCAGCGAGCCAGCATGAGCCATTCTCCCCCAAAACGCTCGGCCAAAGCCCGTCGTAGTTGAGCAACTTGTTCGATGGTAGGCACACTCTGGGATCCATCCTCGCGATAAGTTGGAGCGTATAAAATTACCTTCTTCGTAGTGCTAATGTTTAAACGCTCATACACCCTACAACGCAACTCCCCACCAACCGATTTGAAAAAAATGTCATTGCGGGGGTGACCAAAGCGCAGAATGGCAGGACGAGGGCCAAAGGCTTCCTTGAATCGTACATCCTCCCAGCTTGCATTGGTGACGAGATAATCAATATCGTTGAGTTCCTGCTGCAGATAATGCTGAGTCTTCCGACCTGGATGCGCCTTCTTCCAATCCAGTTTCTTTAAACCCAGGGAACCATGCCACAGCTGGATGTAAATTTGCCCTTCGCGCTTGCGAACTCCTTCACGGCGAAAACGCAGTTGCCATCCGTTAGAAATCCAAATGTGTGCAGTCACACATTCTTTCAAGGCTTCCGCCGTACCCCACATGACTAAGCGTACCTCACTCGGCATGTCATGTATGTAGTCAAGCACATGTTTATCAACCATCCACACGATATCCCAACCTTCTTTACGACGGAGTATTTCTTCAAGCACGTAGCGAGGATTACAACCGTACCCAGATAGCACATTGGTAAAAAATATTTTCTTAGACTCAATAGGGAGCTGATAGTACGGCAAGTAGTTCAAAGCGGGAGAACGCAACTTAATGCGGATACCCATTAAACAGAGCTGGAGATGGGCCGCCCCCACGCGCTTCAAAGAAAATATTTTCTCTCGAAATGTTAACTGCATAAAATGTGTGGAAGTTTTACGGTATCGGCGATGGCTGCAGATTGTAACTTCCCTTTCATGTAGCCAACATTGGAAGCGAATAGTGCCATATCGTCCCTCGTCGTGATTTTAATGTTGCTCGTAGAGCTTTCTGAATAGTACAATTTCACACCGAGCCGATGCATTAAGACACAGCTGGCGGTGGTGTCATAGATACAGCGTAAAGAGGCTTCGTTGTGAGCCCACTTAAGTGTTCCAAGGGGGAAAACCTGGGGAGCTTGAGCTCGCAGCATGCCTTCGCGGGGATAATACTGACCGCAACGTGGTTCCTTTTCCGCATCATGGCTGGAGCGCAGAAGAGGTTCTTGACAAGGAATGCATGCTACAGCATTACCGTACTTGTATGCCGTGCACAGGCAATTAGTAATAATATTATCTGTTACCATCGGGCGTACCGCATCATGCACAAGCACCATGCTCCCATCGTCGTAGCGCTTAGCGAGTTCAGCAATACCATGACAAATTGACTCCTGGTTTGTTTCTCCGGCGCGCACTATGTGTTTCAGCTTATTGATACCGAAATGGTCTGCGTAACTACGCAACTTTTCTTCCCATCCTGTTAGACATGAGACTGCTACAACATCAATGTCCGGGTGCCTTTCAAATACTTCTAAAGTATAGATAATGATGGGACGATCATCGACAAAATAAAACTGTTTCGGAATACTCATTCCGCACCGTTTTCCGATTCCGCCCGCCGTTATAAGTGCAATATTCATACCTGATTCTCTAAAAGAAAATAGTTGTTCTTCTGTACAACCTCCGACTTTCACACGCCATAAATATCTTGGGGAAAGGAGAGGGTATTATCGCCTGCTTCTCTTTTCCAAAGTGCTTTTCGATGAGATCTGCCACGCGTTCTGCGGAATGCCCGTCGTCCACGCAGCCTTTGTCTTGCAGAAACTGCTCTGCCGCAGTCTGGTAGGCTGCTTCGTCAAACGAACAGATAGATTGCGCAAGGCGATCGCCGCTTTCTGTAACAGGGAAGGGGGTCTCTGTGAGCGGGTAATACAGCCCGCGCCGCTTCTCGTAGGCCGCGCAGTCCGGCGCATAGATGAAGCCGGGCCGCTTTGTGAGCAGAAAATCATAAATGCAGGACGAATAGTCCGTCACCAAAACATCTGCGATCACCAGTAAATCCACCATGTCCGGGTAGTCCGAGACGTTCAGAACCCTTGCCCCTTCCGCCAGCGCCCATTGCTTGCGCCGGTTTTCTGTCAATCCGGGATGCACTCGCAGAAGGATGCTCCACGTCCCTCCAAAACGCCGCGTCAACGCTTCGCGCAGCTGTTCCCAATCCGGCATCGGCGGTACCGGGGCTTTCCCTCCGTCTCGGAAGGTCGGTGCGTAAAGCAGCAGCTTGCTCCCCGCAGGAAGCCCCAATGCCGCTCGCACTGCGGTTGCCCGTCCCTCTGTCCCGCGCAGCAATATGTCATTGCGCGGCGAACCTGTTTCCAAAATTTCTCCGTCGTAAAAGAAGCTTCCTCGGAAAACCTGTGTGAGCCATCGACAGTTGGAAAGGAGGTAATCAATCTGCCGCGAATCCGCTCGCACACGCTCCAGACAACTCTCCCGCGCATTGTGCATGTCCCTCTCCATCTTCTTGATGCCGCAGGAGCCATGCCATGTCTGAATGTAGAGCTGACCCGCCTTCTTGCGGAATCCCTTTGTCCAGTATCTTGGAAGCCGCGTGTTGCTTACGATGACATGCGCTGTGGAAAGTTCATAGCGCATGCGGTAGCGTCCCACCGCCGCGCGAATTCCATGCGGCAGCTTCAGCGGCAGGCGCGGCTCCTTTGCCACCCACACCAGCTCTCCATTCCATCCACGCCTCAGCAGTTCTTCCGCAATGGCACGCGGGTTATCTGCATAACTCTCCGTAAAACTATAGAAGACGATCTTACCCTTTCGGACGGGAAGAAGATTGCATATACAACTCAGTACACTCATCCCTCTCGCCTCCTTTCTTGAGGACAAGCGGCAATCCGGGAAGCTCCGCGACGCTGTTGCTCGCTCATCTTTTCGAGTGTTCCTGCAGATGTACGCTTCCTTCTGTCCATTGCCATGCTAAATCTTTCTCGTACTGCGCATAAGATTGTCCAGCAAAGGTTTTTCTTTGCGCAACAACACCGCACACGCACGGGGGAGAGTATATCTCTTTTCAAATGCGATATACTCTTTTTTAATTTATTACTCGTTCATCAAAAAGGTGTTAAATTATTTGTTTATTCAATATTTTGGCGGGTTCCGGAAAGCAAATTATCCTTCTTCTTTTTTACAAGTCGTGCAAAGTCATATTATTGTGAATAATAGACTGTACATAGCATTTGAAAAGAGATTACCCACGCAGAGACACCAACCGATAAATAGGACTACAATTTCTTTACTTCCAAAAGAATTCTAAAAATGCGTATGAGGTAGGGAGGGGAAAGACTTCGAGAGAAAAGTGTTCTTTTTCCTGTGCAATCGCACCGGAAAAATATGGTTTAGACCGAACTGCACTCCCCAGCCAAAATTGCCCTCACACGTGTACGAAATTCATGACCAGATGACTGGAAATTTCATACTACCCCACAACTGCGCTCCCTCTACCTTGTAGCCATTCACAATCGCATGCCAGCTCGAAGACCTCTTAACTCGCCTTCACACACCTCGATCACCTGCCTCGACATACG
This sequence comes from uncultured Akkermansia sp., assembly GCA_947601655.1. Classification (GTDB taxonomy): domain Bacteria; phylum Verrucomicrobiota; class Verrucomicrobiia; order Verrucomicrobiales; family Akkermansiaceae; genus Akkermansia. The sequence continues at coordinate 4,541 of CANQGG010000062.1, read as the reverse complement.
CAGCGGTAATCCACGCAGTCAGTTTTTCCCCTATACTTCCGGAAGGATTTCCCTGCTCTCTGTTCCACGGAAATTCTGTCCTGTCCGGAACGCCTCATTTTTCAGGCGTTCTGTGTGAGCCGGGAAGTGATGAGCTGGGTGACGAGTTTCGGATTCGGTTTAGGATTGCTCGCCTTCATCACCTTGCCGGTAAGGGCATTGATCAGCTTTGTATTGCCGGCTCGAACAAGTTCTACCATGTCGGAATTCTCCGCAAGCACGGCGTCCACGAGCACCTCCAACGCCCCTGCGTCGGTTTTCTTGAAGCCTAGTTGATCGGCAGCGGCAGCAACATTCAGTTCCGGATGACTCCAGATGAGGTCCAGCACCTCACGCGCCTGATTGGTGGAAACGATGCCCTGCTCCACGATATCGATAATCCCGGCGAGGTGATGTGGTGTCAGCGGGCAATCTGCAGCGTTCGTATTCCTGTCCGCCAGCACAGCGGTGAGAGTATTGATGACCCAGTTGGCGGCCTTGCGTGCGGGAGCGCCGGCATCCACGGTCTGTCTGAAAAAATCATACAATACCGTGTCCGCTACCAGCGTGGTGGCATCTGCCGCGGGTAGTCCGGACTCGGTGATGAGGCGATTGCGGCGAGCATCCGGGAGTTCAGGAATCTCCTGCCTCACTTTCTGCACCAGAGGTTCGGTGTGGATAGGAACGAGGTCCGGGCAAGTGTGGTAGCGGTAATCATGAGCATTTTCCTTGGTGCGCATCACGATGCTCTCTCCAAGGGTATCATCCCAGCGGCGGGTGGATTGCTCCTGCGCAATACCGGCATCCAATTCCTCCGCCTGGCGGTGGATCTCGTAGACGAGCGCACGGCGCACGGCGGACATCGAATTGATGTTTTTCATCTCGATCTTCTCGCCGAGTCTTTCCTGCCCCTTCGGGCGCAGAGAGACGTTCACATCACAGCGCATCTCCCCCTTTTCCATGTCGGCGTTGGAGATGCCGGCACAGACCATGATCTGCTGCAAGCTCTTGAGGTAAGCATAGGTCTCCTCCGGCGTGTGCAAATCCGGCGCAGAGACGATCTCCATGAGCGGGGTGCCGCCCCTGTTGTAATCCACAAGCGAATAACCAGCGAAGTGAGTAAGTTTGGCAGCGTCTTCCTCCAGGTGGATATGGTCGAGCTTCACACGACGCACCACACCCGCCTCAGCCCGTGGCGCCGTTGTATCGGCGGGAAAGTTCCACTCGTAGAGTGGCACCGAACCACCGATGCATAGGGGCAGATCCAGCTGGCTCGTCTGGTAGTTCTTCGGCATGTCCGGATAAAAGTAATTTTTACGATCCCACTTGGAAATGGAAGGAATACTGCACCCAAGAAGAAGCCCCGCAAGAATCGTGCGCTCGATAGCGTATTCATTCAGCACCGGAAGCGCCCCCGGCATCCCGAGGCAAGTAGGGCATACATTCGTGTTCGGCTCATAACCGAAGCCAGCCCGGCAGGAGCAGAACATCTTTGTGGCGGTACGTATCTGACAGTGGACCTCAAGTCCAATCGTGACGAGATAGTCGGAGGTAGGCATGCAGGATTCAATCTTGGGGTTTAGAGGAAAGCCCTTCGTGCAAGGCATCATCGAGATCTGTGCGGAAACTCGCATCAAAAACCTCGTCAAAGCACTCAGAATGCGTCTTGCTCAGGCTCTCATACACGCTGTCGAGAGCATCGGAAAAGACATCAAACTGCTCGCTGTCGTAGCCAGGAAGACCCACGATGCGCACGATCTCCGTACGAATACGCCAAAGCAGAGGCTCAAGCGCACGGCATACAGAGAGAAGCTGCCCATGACAGGGGGAAGGAAAGTTATCTGTAGTCAAACGTAGCGTCGGGCAACCGGACATGGCACGCTGAGCCAGGGTGGTGAGCTGCGGAGCCACTTTTTTTGCAGTATCTGCATCTTTCACGCGAGTAAGCAGTGTGAGCAGTTCGGAATCCTCACTGCCCATGCGAGCGAGGCGTTGCAATTCGGCTACTGCTTCTTGCTCAGAAAGCATGCGGGTGGAAGTGTTGAGGTTTTCTCGCTCTTCATCGCTGAATACTCCAAGATCCATAGCCTGCAGAAAAGCTTGCATTAGCTGGGGCGAGCCGTAACAGCGAGAGTGGCACAGACTTGAAAATTCCTGGCAAAGCTCATCGTATGATTCAGCAATGCGGTACGCATTACGATCCAAAGCTTCCACATCCAGAGCCCGGGCATCGCCATCGAACATCTTGTCGCTCAAAGATGCAGATTCCTTTGCCAGTTTGACAAAAGGCGCAGCCGCTTTTTCCGCCGTCTCCCGATTCACCACCCCGGAGAGCAAAAGCCACATCTCATTGGTGACGCGCAGGAGCTGCCCAGCCGGACCATCCCCTCCCTGAGCCGTATGCTGAACAGCGGCAAGCGCCGGCAGCAGCAGGGTTATTGCTGCCGACATCACGCTCACTAGGGCCCTCAAACGCATACTCTCTGGGGGGATTCTACACGCTTTTATTATGCTTTTCAAGCCCAGTTTTTCCGGGTGCAAAGAAAAAGAAAAGATCATCACAAATCACTCCCGATCAACGGAATAAACAGTAACAGGACCGGTATAACCCGCCTGTACACTGCGCAACTTGCGTACACAAGCGATAAGGATATCTGCTGCAGCATCCGCTTCCTCTACGCTGCATGACCTATCCCACGAAAAACGCAGCGCCTCACGTGCCTCGGAATCACTCAATCCCATAGCGCGCAGCACGTGACTTGCTTCCGGGCTTGAGCTGGTGCAGGCGGATCCCGCTGAGCAGAGAAGTCCTCTTGCCTCCAGAAGTAGCTGCAAAGACTCTGCCTTGCAACCGGGCACACGCATGTTTAGCGTGTGCGGCACGCGACAAACCCCTGCACCATGCTCGACAATTTCTATCCCCGACGAACGGAGGCGCTCCACTATGCGCTCACGTAATCCGGCATAATGTGGCGTGGGATGCTGCATGGCTGAAACTGCAAGAGCGGCAGCAGCGCCAAACCCTACGATGCCCGGAACATTTTCTGTGCCGGCTCGACGCCCCATCTCCTGATCACCACCGAGCACAATGGAGTGAAAGCCGGCCCCTCGGCGCACATAAAACGCACCCACGCCCTTAGGCCCGTGCAATTTGTGTGCAGAGATGGAGGCAAAGTCAACCCCGGGCAACTCATGCAGTGCCAGGGGTATCTTTCCGGCAGCCTGTACTGCATCCAAATGCACCCGCACTCCCGCCGCCAGTGCGGTGCTGCATAGCTCCTGTGCCGACTGAATAACGCCCGTTTCGTGATTTACAAGGGCAAAACTGGCGCCCTGCATCCCCGCCAGCATATGGTGCCACGCCGTAAGGTCCACCATACCGTTCGCCAGCACCGGGCATAACCGCGCGCCCCTTCTCTGCGCTTCCCGCAAGGTCGCCGGATGTTCAGTAGTAGTGGTAAGAAAGGAAGCAAATTGAGAGAGAGCAGTATGAGAAGACTCCGTAGCCCCGGAGGTGAAGATGATCTCATCAGGAAACACACCCAACAACGCCGCTACAGATTCGCGTGCCTCCTCCACAGCAGCGCGCACGCGCTTAGCCTGCGGATACGCTGCTGATGGGTTATAAAATTCCTCCTCCAGGTACGGGCGCATCGCATCCAGCACCCCCGGAGCAAGCCGCGTTGTGGCATTGTTATCCCAATATATCATTTTCCCTTCTGAGCGCGCACAATACTCTCGAAAACGGCCCGCGGTACACAAGCCGCCACCCATCGCTCCCAACCCGGTGTACCCACGAAGCCGCGCACTAGCGTAGAAGATATCTCCTCCAACTCGCTCGGCGGCACCATGAACACGGTCTGAATGCTCGAATCCATGCGGTGGTTCATGCGCGCGAGAACTTTCTCGTACTCAAAATCCGGCGTATTCCGCAGACCTCGCAGCAGGTGAGTCGCCCCGGCCTCGCGGGCAAAGTCGACGAGGAAACCATGGTTCACTACAGCTACGCGCACTTTCCCGGGCAGTCCCTGCACCATCCCTCGCAGCAACCCCTCACGCTCCGTCGAACTTAGGAAGGGAGACTTCTCCGGATTGACCGCAAGCACTACTACCAGCTCATCAAAAAGCTCCGCTCCTTGACGAATGAGCCAAAGGTGACCCAGCGTGGGCGGATCAAAACTGCCGGCATAGATTCCAATACGGGACATAGCACGATGGGAGAAGGATTTGGAATCACAAACCCACGCGGTAAGAGTCTTTCCCCTATCCATCTCCCGATCCGCGCAGGTCTTATCGAAAAGGCGGGAGTGGGATTTGAACCCACGAATGGCGGTTTTGCAAACCGCTGCCTTAGGCCACTTGGCTATCCCGCCGCAAACTGTACGCGGGGCAATTTAGCACACTCATCTCCCTTCGTCAAGCACAATCTACCCCATCGCATCGCTTTGTGGATTGCAAAATTAAATGCAACAAGACGCAGGCACAAAAAAGGTGCCAGTTGGTTCGTTGCAGGGTATATTAAT
>CANQGG010000061.1 GCA_947601655.1 uncultured Akkermansia sp. | reverse complement strand
GCCACCGTGACTCTGTGCATTATCGACACCCTCATTTTGTGCGTCCTCCTCGTGCCGTCGACCGCCGTGGCAGTGCGGCGTCTGCACGACACCGGGGCGAGCGGCTTTGCGGCGTTTGCCTACTTTGGACTCTGCTTTCTGAATAACATCCTGGGCGTGGTTGTCAGTGTGCATTTCCTGACGTCCGAGAAGCCCTGGATCTGGCTGGATCGCGTGCTGACAGGATCTTTCTCCGGGAATTCGGTCGTCCTGCAGGGAGAGTCGGCCTTTGTGGGTTGGTATCTCATTTGCAGCGCGATTTTCTTCGTGCTGTCTCTCTACATGCTGATTCGTCTCCTGCTGCCGGGGCATGCCGGGGAAAACCGATACGGTTCGCCGCCGGCAGTATGATTCTCTCTGCTTCGTCTCCGCCGCACATGGATTCGCTTGAGCCCATCTTTTTGCTTGGTCCCACCGGCTGTGGGAAGAGCCGAATGGCCGTTGAACTGGCGGAGATTCTCGGAAACGCGGAGATCGTGAGCGCCGACGCGTATCAGGTGTACCGCGCTCTGCCCATCCTCACCGCTGCGCCGGAGAAAGACCTGCTTGCCCGCGTGCCGCATCATCTCATCGGCACCATGGAAGTGTGGGAAACCAACGATGCCGCTTCTCATGCTCGGCGCGCCCTGCGGATCATCGATGAACTTCAAGCCCGCGGACACCGCGCCATCGTGACCGGCGGTTCCGGGCTGTATGTCAAATTCATCTCGCACGGCATTTCGCCCGCCCCCCCGAGTGACCCGAAATTGCGCGCGCAGATCGCCGAAATGTCCCCCCGGGAGGCTGTCGAGCGTCTGCAGCAGTTGGATCCCGAGGGCGCGGCGCACACCAACCTGCAGAACCCGCGTTATGTGGCACGCAACTTAGAGATTGTGCTGGCCGGCGACGGACTCCCCCTCTCGCACTGGCGAGGGAATTGGGATCACCCCGCCACAGGTTCCGGCTTTGTGCTCACCTGCGATACTGCGCAACTGGATGCCCGCATCCTCGATCGGGCGCGGCAGATGGTGGGGGGTGGCGCCGTTGAGGAGGTTGCAGCTCTCCCGGCGGAACCGGAAAAAATCTCTTCGACCGCCCGGAAAACACTCGGTTTGCGTGAGGTGCGTCAATTCCTGGACGGTTCCCTATCCCGTGACCAACTCGTCGCTTCTCTTGCCCTTGCCACTCGGCAATATGCCAAACGCCAGCGCACCTGGCTGCGTCGTGAAAAGTGGCTCATCCCTGTCCATCAGGGGGATGATGCCATCAGGTTGATACTCAAAATGCTCTGATAACCTCTTCCGAGACGTTGCGAAAAATGGCTTGCGCCGGCGAAAAAATATGGTAGGATGCAGGGACATTCGCAATAACAACTATGAGCAAATTGCAAGGAACTAAGACGGCAGCCAATCTCGCCGCAGCTTTTGCCGGCGAGTCTCAGGCTCATACTAAATACCTGTATTACGCTTCCAAAGCGAAAAAAGACGGCTACGTGCAGATCGCTCAGCTTTTTGAGGAAACTGCGCACAATGAAAAGGAGCATGCCAAAATCTGGTTCAAGCTCCTGCACGATGGCATTCCTTCCACCGTGGAAAATTTGAAGGACGCGGCCAGCGGGGAGAATTACGAGTGGACCGACATGTACAAGACCTTTGCCGAGGAAGCTCGGGCAGAGGGGTTTGATGACATCGCAGAGCTTTTTGACGGTGTCGGCGCCATTGAGAAGGCTCACGAGGAGCGTTACCGCAAGCTTCTGGCGAACATTGAAGGCGGTCTTGTCTTCAGTCGGGATGGTGACTGCATCTGGCAGTGCATCAACTGCGGGCATATCGTCGTTGGCAAAAAAGCCCCGGAAGTTTGCCCTGTATGCGCGCACTCACAGGCCTACTTCCAGCAGCTCCCACAGAATTACTAAAAGGTTGTTCTACATTCTTTTTTCGGGGAGGTGAGGTGGGATGGTCTCGCCTCACTTCCTTTTTGTCCGTGCAAGACACCATGTGGCAGGCAAATAAAACGGGCATTTTAGTGCTGTTGGGCGGGGGAATCCTGCTGGCAGCGCTCTACTTTTTCTGCCGTAGAGAGAGCGAACTTTTTGCTCAACAAGCGGTTGCAGTTGGGGTTTGCCTCCTCCTCTTCGGCGTGGCTCTCGGCACGTGGATTTCCGTCCGACGCGAGATACGGAGACACCGCAAAGACTCGGAAGGCGATATTTGACTTGAAAGCACGTCCGCCTGCGCGTAAGATGAGGGAGCGGCAGAAAAGACCGCAGATCTCCTCTATTTATCCTCTTATGAAAACCCTCATCACCAACGCGCACATCATCTCACCGGGAATCGATATCACAGGCAGCAGTGTCCTGCTGGAGGACGATAAAATCGCAGCAGTTCTGCAACCGGGTGAAACGGCGTCGGCCGACGCTACGCAGGATGTCGGCGGGCAAATGCTTATGCCGGGGTTTATCGATATCCACTCCCACGGTGCGGGCGGATGCGATACCTGCGATTGCAAGGTTGAGAGCATCCGAACCATTGCGGATTGCAAGATGAAGGAAGGCGTGACCACCTGGTTGCCCACGACTTTGACGCTTGGGACGAACACCCTGGCAGATGTCTGTCGCTGCGTGAAGGAATACGCCGCGAGCCCGAACGGTTCCAAGACGCCGGGAGTGCATCTGGAGGGGCCCTATATCAACCCGAAGCAATGTGGCGCGCAGAACCCCGCCTTTGTCCGTCCGGCAGATTTTGAGGAACTCATGATGCTGCACGCCATCTACCCGGTGCTGAATATCACTCTGGCGCCGGAGATGCCGGGGGCAATCGATTTCATCGCGAAAGCGACGAGAGCGGGCATTACGTGTTCCGCCGGGCACTCCGCCGCTACGGCAGAAGACTTTCGCAAGGCAAAGGCTGCCGGTCTGCGGCGTCTCACGCACTTCTGCAATCAGATGAGTCCACAGCACCACCGCGAGATTGGACTCGTCGGGTCCGGCATGCTGGATCAGGATATCCGCATTGAAATTATTTGCGACACCATCCATCTGTGTGCCGATATGCTGAACCTCACCTTCTCCAACAAGAAAGTTGAGCAGATGATCATGATCACGGACTCTCTCGCTTGCTCGTGGATGCCGGATGGTCCCGGTCAGCTGGGAGGTCTGCCCATCATCGTGAAGAATGGTGTGGCTCGTTTGGAAAGCGGCAATCTCGCCGGTTCCACCCTCCGTTACGCCAAGGGACTGCAGAACGTGCACCGCATCACCGGCAAACCTCTCAGCGAGCTTGTGAAAGCAACTTCTTTGAATCAGGCGGAAAGTCTTGGATTGAAAGATCTTGGAAAAATTTGCCCGGGTTATACGGCCGACCTCGTCCTTCTGGATGACGACTTCAATGTCCTGCGCACCTATATCGACGGCGAACTGCGTTATCAGGCCTGATTTCTTTATTGGGTCGTGCGTGTCGAGCAGGATTCTCCGATTCCTCACTTTTGTATCGATATGCTAATTTCTCCACTCGCTGAAAGACTCTGCCGCGCGAGGGGCATCAACCCCGTTCATCTTCGAGGAACGGGACCGCGCGGGCGCATCATGGCGGCTGATGTGGTGGCGAGGGAGAGCGTCGACGGCTCGCGTCTGGCGGATCCCGCTCTGCCTCCCACTCGTGCTCCGAAGGACGGCTACTACGTCTACGATGCAGAAGTGGACATGCAGGCGCTCGCGCAGATGAGCTTCCCCATTGCGGTGCAATGTGAGAAACTGCTGGAGGAACGCTATTCCCTCTTTGACTATATCGTACGTGCCGTGGTGAAAGCCTGTACAGCTTTTCCGGAATGGAGGGCAGAGTCTGTGGATGTGTTGCTTTTTGAGAACGAGGGCAGGAGCACGGTCGTCATCCCGGACGCCTCCGGCAAGACTATCTACGCCATCGCTCGTGAAACTGCACGGCAGACCCCTCTTCCAACGGATTTTCATCCACGTATCGTCGTGTGTGATGCGCACACTTCCCGTGCCTGCGTCGCGCAGGCGCTTGCTTCCCGGGACCAGCGTCCGGATTTTGCCTTTGTCACCCGCGGGGATTCCCCGAAGGTGGGGATTCGAGCCGGGCGCGCTGGATTGGGTTCCTACGCTCTGTTATATACTTTCTACGTTTCCGAAAATTCCGTCTCATTGTCAGTGGCAAACCGTATTGCAGCAGAACTGCACGCCTTGCTTTACAGTCCTGCACGTCTGTTGCTTATTGCCTGATTTTCACCATGACCGAGCGTTCCACGCAAGCTGCATCCGTCGATGATGGGGTGCAACGACCAGCAGCTGTTCCACCGCTGCCGATTGCGGCGCGCAAGATAGGACGGCGTCGTTTTCTGCGCATCATGCTGGGTCTTGGTTTGCTCGGCGCTCTCGGCAAAGGGGCGGACACTCTCCTTGCGCGCACTCTCTGCCGCCCAGGCTCATGGAACGGACCTGTTACGGATCACTTCGACGGCATGACGTTTCACAACGTGCAGGAAACGCTTGCCCCAGCCTCTTCGTACGGTACGGCGCCTATTCTTCGCTGGCTGAAGGATCGGCTGCGGCGCGGTTCTTATCCTACCGTAGAGCGGAATGGCTGCACGCCGCGGCTGGCGCAGGAAGTTGGAGGGCGAGACTGGGAGATCACCATGGTGAACCACTCCACACTCCTTCTGCGCCTTGCGGGCTACAACATTCTCACCGATCCCGTCTGGAGCAATTACACTTCGCCCATCCAGGGCATCGGTCCGTGCCGAACGCGCCCGCCCGGCATTGCATGGGACGCACTGCCCAGGATTGATGTCTGTTTGCTTTCGCACGATCACTACGACCATTTCGACGTGCCTACTCTCTGTCGTTTGGAAGAGCGTGACCACCCGCTTTTCGTAGTGCCGCTTGGGTTGCGCAGCCTGCTGGAGTACCACGTGGAACATTCCGTGCAAGCGGAGGAGAAAGACTGGTGGGAGAGTGTGCAGTTGCCGCGGCTCACCATCACTCTTACCCCCGCCCGTCACTGGAGCAAGCGATACCGCACTGTCGACAGTGTGAATCGCTCCCTCTGGTGTGGCTTTTTCCTGCGTGGCACAGAGAAGAAGACGCCTGCCATTTATTTCGCGGGTGACAGCGCTCGCACGCAGTGGTTTGCTCGCATTCGAGAACGCCTTGGCGTTCCCGATGTCGCACTTCTTCCTATCGGCGCCTACAAACCGGATTGGATTCGTGCGCATCATACATCACCGGCGGATGCTGTGGAGGCTTTGCATACGTTAGGTGCGCGACTGGGGATCGCCTGTCATTTCGGTACCTGGCAACTTGCTAACGAAGGGTATGAGGAAACGCTCTCCGATCTTGCCATATCCCTTCGAAAAAACGGCATTCCTGAGTCGCGCTTTATTGCCCCGGAGAATGGTCAGACCCTGCGCGGGAGCGTTAGTTAGCCGTTCACATTCTCTCTAGTCGCAGAAGCTCCCGCGTGGCGAATCCGCAAGGCTGAGCGCCAGCCCCGATGAAAGATTCATACCAGCCGATACCGGAAACAGCCGGGCAAAAAAACTCGTAACTTCGCTCCTTTTCTCCCTCACCCTGCAAGGCAAGACGTCCTAACAGAAGCTGTTCCCCCTGCAGGTAAAAATGCGTGAATTGACTAGGGAATGGCAGCTGAACTCCTTTCAACACTCGTTCCAGTACGTCTTCTGTTCGCGGTCCTATCAATGCCATTCCGCACCATTCTTCTGTCTCATCCCGTATTTCTACTGCCGTTGGCGGAACTGTTTTGCGCAGTTTTTTCTCCATTGCGCGCACCATTTTCGAGGAACCGATGATAAAGAAACATCCAGCACTTTCTCGCAACAGACAAGCTGATAGGGGGGAATCCTCTCCCGGTTCCGAGGGCAGGGTGGTGCAGCTCCCGTCGTGGAGATCAGAAATGCGTCGTCGTAACGAATTTTCCAACCAGAATGAAGATCCATTTCCCCGCACACTTAGTTTACAGGTGTGCGAAATGTCAAACACTGCACACGCTGCACGCGCCACCATATGCTCCTCAATCAAGCTTCGAAACGAGTGCGGCAATGTCCAACCACTGACATTTTGCATGTGGGCCCCTCTTTGCAGGTGGATTGCATGAAGTGGTGATTGCTTCATCCCTCCATCATCCTATTCCCCCGTATTCTTATCAAGAAAATAGAGTATCTTTTCGCCTCTGATATCGACAAGCACACAGGCGAAGGATATCATTTCTGCATTTACATCTCTTTTTCATCCGGCATGCAGTCGTGGGAGGAACGGGATTGGGGCGAGCAAGGTGAAACCTCAAAGAGAGCTCGACTGAGAGAGGCCACTGCGGCAGCTTGCTCCGCACGCCGTTTGCCGGTGCCTTCGCCCTGCCCGATGATTCGGCCCTGCCAGCGGGCGATAGCGCGAAAAAGAGGAGGATGCTCGCGGATCTGCAGCACTTCGTAATCAGGGGCTTCGCCGTTGATTGCCTGCAGGCGTTCCTGCAGCGTGCCCTTTGGATTGTTATCTCCGGGAGCCGGGCGCTCACGCAGGCTATTGCCAAGCAAACGCAGTGTGACGGCGCGAGCGGTTTCGAAGTCTGCATCAAGAGCCACTGCTCCTATGAGCGTTTCAAACGTATTGCCCAGCACGCTCGGGGCTGTACGACCGCCGGCTTTTTCGAGGGCGCCGCTCATGGTGAGCTGATCCCCCCAGCCGAAATGTGTGGAGAGTTCACTGAGGTGGCGCCGACTTACGATAGCGGCACGCATGGAAGTCAACTCTCCCTCCGACGCCTCAGGATACAGACGGTAAAGTTCCAATGAGACCACAAGCTCCAGGACGGCATCGCCCAGGAATTCCATGCGCTCGTAGTCGGAGGGCGCCCCACGTTTGCGCGCAATGCTGGAGTGCGTGAGCGCTGCGCGCAGCAACCCGGAATTCTTAAACCGATAGCCCAGCATTTCCTCCACCTTATCCGTCTGCATACTAAGGAGTGTAGCACAAGAAAACCTTCATGGCGAGTCGAAACAAACAGGAAGTGTTTTGACTGTTTTTCTGCGGATGAAGAAGGCAGAGAAGTCATACCTTGCACAGGACGATGAAGACAAACAACGACACAAGCGGCATTCTTTGGGCACAAGATGCATCTCATCCGTTGCCGACTGATATCATGCCACAGCATGCTATGCGAACGTGGGATGACTGCCAACGCATCAAAACCATGATTATCACGCATGGTGTCATTGATGAAAATACGGTTGTCCGCCCGGCTGCGGTCGGCAGGGGGTCTGCTTTCAGTTTGCCTGCCGATGTGGCGAAGTTTCTCGTAGAGGATATGAAACTCGATATAGATTTTCTGGCACGGCACTCGCCGGCGCACCATCTCAAGGAGTCAAAGGCAATGGCCTTCAAACACACCTGATGATTCGCGACCGGAGTGTCGTACCCGGGAGCCGCCGGAGCACGCAGCGGCGGGGCTTGGTCTTCCCCCTGCGCTGCATCAGTTGCCCGGCACCCCATCTGTCTGTCAAGCGGCGATTCAGGCAGATGGGGTTATGGCGCCCCCGTGCAGAAGGGAAAAGGGAAATCAATTCGTATCGGCTCCTGCCTATCGGACGGTTTCGGGGGAAACGGGAAGTTCCTCTTTTCTGGGTCTCATACCGGGAGGATAAGGGGCGCGAGGAGCGATGTCTTTCAACTCGGCAAAGACGCGGGCAGGATCTCCGGGATTAGCCGCGAGTTGCCGCTTCACACGATCCAGAACCTCAATGGCGGCGGAAAGTGACTTCTCCGCTCCTCCGTATTGCTTATCGGAAAAGTAGCGGGTAAAATGGTTCTGTTTGCGGCAGAGCGTAACCCGCCATCCCTGGAACGAGGTAAACTCGTATGTGAAGCGGGTGATGTTCTTGCGCGGTGTGGAGATATCAAGTTGCATACCGGGCCGATTTTACTCAAAAAGGAGCTAAATTCAATATCATTTTGTCATCATACAAAAAAACTTATCAAAAAGCCGATCATTTTTATCGCTGAAAGATCATAGTCCCAGAAACGCAATGGCGACTCCGCAGAGCATGATGGTGGCTCCCGCTACTTCGCCGCTGTGCGTTTCAAGCCAGTTGAAGCGTAGCAGGGAAAGTCCTTTCAATCCCAACGCCACCGTCAGCATCATGGTGGCAATAGTGCAGAAGCTGAACACGACTGTCACCAGTACCACGGCGCTCACGCCAAGCGCCGCAGCAGGCGCAAGGAGCGGCAGCAATGCCTCACAGGGACCAAGCACAAAGATGATGAAAATGATCCACGGGGTAACATTGTGGTGAGAATGGGAGTGAAGCAATGCGTGGCCGTGGTCGTGCTCATGGTGGCGCGCAAGCCAGTTACGACGCAGAGCGTAGATGAAATAGGCGGCGCCAAAGCCGATAAGCGCCCAGGCCGCCAGGCTTCCCCTGTTTTCATTGAGCCACTCCATATCCGACGCATTCAGCAGGTGCGAAGCATACACAAAAAGCAACGCAATGAGCAGAGCGCTACCCACATGACCGATGCCGCAGATAAAGGTCCAGAAAAGAGTGCGAAGCATTCCATACCCGCGACTTCTGGCAATCATCACAAAGGGAAGGTAGTGATCCGGTCCTGCAAGCGTGTGCAGCACAGCGTCCGTCACGGCAAGACCCAGCAATATAGAGAGAGGAAAATCAGGCATTGTGTGGGAGGTCAGGGTACTTTTTGAGAGAGATATCCATGCTGCCGGAGCGCAGTCCTTCGAGATCGAGAGTGACATGGAAAAATCCGAGGCGGCGCAGGGAAGCGGAAATTTCTTCTGCCTGCTGCGCTGCGCGGAGAAGCAGATGCGATGGAAGTTCAATGCGGGCTAAGTCCCCGTGTACCCGCAGGCGCATGGGTTCACCGGGGAAGAGGCTGCGGAGCAGTTCCTCGCCGCGGGCTGCACGTTTCAGGTTTTCTTTTGTGAGCGCGACGCCATACTCAAAACGTGTAGCGAGACATGGAGCGCTCGGGCGTGATGCGCACGGCAGACCCCAACGGTTTGCAAGGGCGCGAACATCCTCTTTGCTCATTCGCACCTCCGCCAGAGGCGACAGCACGCCCAGCTCCCGCAGAGCACGCAAACCGGGACGGTACTGTTTCAGATCATCAGCGTTCGTTCCATCCATCATAACGCTCAGACCACGCTTGCGAGCACGTTCACCAAGGGTGGTGAAGAGCGCGTGCTTGCAGATATAACAGCGATTCGGCGGATTATTTTTCAACTCGGGCAGTTGAAGAGGATCCATGATGATTTGCTCGTACTCGCATCCCTCCTTCGCTGCGCAAGACAGGCTTCCCTGCGACTCCTCCGAGGTCTGGAATGGCGTGCGGAAGAAGAACGCTACGAGCGGGAAATTCTTTTCTTCCCGCAGACGAATCAGGGCGTGCAGAAGCAGGGAGCTGTCCACCCCGCCGGAAAACGCCAGCGCAACTCCACCGGTACAGTGAGAACGCAAAAAATCTGATAAACGCTCTTCCATCAGACTTCCGATGGCAATGCCGCAGCGATGTCCTCGCGAATCTTTCGCAGGGGCAATCCCGTGCTGTGGGCCAGTTCTTTCATGCTTTCGTACTCCGGATAGAAGCGGACGACATCTCCCCGCTGCACGCGTTTCACCTGTACAGTGCCGTACGGCAGCTGCACGGAGGCAAATTCGCGCTGCATCACCGTGCGTTGCACGGCATGACGCCGCACTCCGATGGTTGAACTGTGCCGCAGAATACAGTCCTCCGCTGTTTTCACAAGTGCGGCATCAACTAACGCTCCAAGCAACACAGCCGGACGACTCTTTTTCATTGTGCAGGGGCAAAACCACACATCACGCGCGCCGAGTTCGAGCAGAAGCTCCTGCAGGTAGGAAAGATCTTCCGGCGTGGAGTCGTCAATATTTGCCGCGAGCTCACAAATATCCTCCATTTCTGTTGCTGCTTCTTCCATCGGTTCGATAAGCAGGGCGCGCAGGAAATTGGCGCGTCCGAAATCGCGTTTGCCAAGACCTATCCCCGCGGAAATAATGCGGTAGGATGGCGGCAGCTTGCCATGTGTACGCAAAGCAGCGGCAGCCGCGATGCCGGTAGGAGTCACCATTTCTCCGATCGTTGGCGATGGGCGGAGGGGGATGTCGTATGCGGCAGCGATATTCAGAACCGCCGGCACAGGCACCGGTAACTCTCCATGCTGGCACATCACCGTACCGCTTCCTTCCGCGAGTCCGGTCATCACCCACCCATCGGGATCCAGGTCCTTCGCCAACACAGCGATGGCGATGATGTCCGCCAGCGAATCCGTGGCTCCGACTTCGTGAAAATGCACCTGATCGATGGGGCAACCGTGGGCTTTAGCTTCTGCTTCGGCCACGATGCGAAAAATTCTCTTCGCCAGCTTGCGAGCAGTGTCATCCATAGCAACATGGTCGATGATACGTTCTACATCAGCGAGATGGCGATGTTCGTGATGGTGCAGGGCGTTATAGCTCTCCTCGTGGTGCGGTTCATGATGATGAAGACGCACGTCGAAATCACAGCCGGAAATGCTGTAGGAACTCTTGCGGGAGATTGAGATGTCAAACTCGTGCGGGACTTCCCGCCGCAGGCTTGCCAGTGCGGCGTCCAGCTTCTCGCGACTTGCCCCCAGATCCAGTAAGGCCGCCACCAGCATGTCGCCGCTAATCCCGTTCGTTCCTTCGAGGTAAAGGTACTTTTTCATGATGTCTCCCCACGAATCATGTTGAGGATGCGGCAAGCTTGCACGGCTGCTCCGAATCCGTTGTCAATATTGACCACTGAGAGTCCCTCCGCGCAGGAATTGAGCATCGAGAGAAGTGGCGCCAATCCCTCCAGCGACGCACCATAGCCAACTGAAGTCGGTACAGCGATGACCGGCGCCTTTACCAAACCCGCTATGACGCTCCCCAGCGCTCCCTCCATCCCCGCCACAGCGATGACTACTTTTGCACGGCGGATGGCTTCCATGCTCCGAAGCAGGCGATGCAGCCCTGCCACTCCGACGTCGTAGAAGCGTTCCACCCGGGCTCCGAGGAATTCTGCCGTGCGCGCTGCTTCCTCCGCCACCGGTATGTCTGCCGTACCCCCGGTGCATACAGCTACAAGCCCGGGCAAAGCGGCGGGAGTCCTCCCCGGCAGAAGCAAGGTGCGGGAGGTCGCATCGTACTGCACCGGCAGTCCCTTGCTGAGTACGAAATCCGCTTGTCGTTGCGAGCAGCGCGTGCCGAAGGCTGCACTCCCCGCTTCCGCAAAAGCCAGCAGGATATGCTCGAGCTGCTCGGCTGTTTTGCCCGGGCAATAAACCGTCTCTGGCATGCCGGTTCGGTCCTCACGCGAAAGGTCGAGGCGCGCGAATCCCAAATCCTTCATTTCCTCACTCATACCGGATGCTGTGAAACGGCGATGATCAATCCAGAGGGATAAGTTCGTATTTGCGGGTGCCAAGTCCCATCTCTTCCGCGTAGTCCAGCTGATGCAATCCCTCGCGCGTCTCGATGCGCTCCTTGAGGTCGTGCAGTTCATCGGCCGGCAGTTTGTAGAGCAAATCAATGCATGCCTGATCCAGCGCCAGAATATCCGTGGATGCCAGGATGCCGATGTCCCGTGCTTTCGGCGGTTCCGCCTCGATTCCAGCACAGTCGCAGTCCACCGACATATTGCGCATCACATTGATAAAGACGATTTTTTTGCCGAAATGATCCACAGTTGCCTTGGCAGATTCCACCATGTTTTCCATGAACGGCGATTTTGAGCAGGCCCACGTATTTCCCGATGTAGAACCGTGCACCATCGCCTTGCCCACCTTGCCGTCTGCACAACCGATGGCAATGTTTTTGATGGAACCTCCGAAGCCTCCCATGGCGTGCCCTTTGAAGTGCGTAAGCACCACCATAGAGTCGTAGTTGAGGATGTTCTTGCCCATGCTCATCTCCTTGAAATGCTTGCCTCCCTTCACGGGAAGCATCACAGTGCCGTTCTCATCCATGATGTCCACGGGGCAGAAGGTCCAGCCATTCACTTCAAGCGTCTTCCGATGTTTCTCCGTGGTATCGCGTCCTCCTTCGTAGAGAGTGTTAGTTTCGACCAGAGCGCTGTTCGGAATGCTTGCCTGGAGTTTTTTAACCATGGGAATGGGGATGATATTCGGACCATGAGGTTCGCCGGAATGCCACTTGATGGCCACCTTACCATCGATGTTCCCTTTAATTTTCTCGTATACCTTCAGCAGACCATCCGGAGAGATGTCTTTTGTGAAATAGACCTTTGCAGCCGGACTGTCGGGTCCGCTTTGCTGAGGAGCGGCATCTTGTGCCCCAAGAATTCCTGCACTTGCTAATACACTCATAAGAAGAATCTTTTTCATTTTGGTTGGAAAACGTACATCGACTGAAAAAATGCCGGGAGAGTATCGCCCTCTCCACGCCCCATGATTATATCGGCTTATGTTGCTTGAGGTCAAGCCAAGGATTGACTCTTCTGAATAATTGTGTGCGTGAAAATGCGCGAGCTTGCCTATAACGCTCTCGATGGTTGAAGGGCAGTTGGTGAATGAGGATCATTGCGCCCGAGAAACGAAATGTCGATGAGACACGGTGCAGGGCAACTAACGCCGCCCGCGAGAATCGATCATATCTTTACAAAGCGCCATCCGCCGCTGCGCAAGGCAACGACGGATGGAGTTTTGTCTTCTATGGATTTGATTTGAGTGTTGGTGTTGGGTTCCCGGATCGAAGACGCACCCGGTGAAGATTGTTCCCCGCGTCAGAAGCCCATGCGGACGCCAAGCGCAGCGTTCCATGCGTTCGCGTGCTCTCGCAGCTCGCCTCCCGCATTCACGTAGATATGCGAGTTCGGCGTCACAGGCAC
>CANQGG010000060.1 GCA_947601655.1 uncultured Akkermansia sp. | reverse complement strand
AGCCTGGGTGCGATGTGGGAACTCACGTATGACTTCCACCCGGTAAAAGACAACAAGAGCAACATCCTCCAGCCGCTCTTCAACGTGGCAGTGATGCACACGAGCATGGACGGGTTCAGCGAGAAGAATGCGGGGAACGTAGGCCTTGCCGCAGAGAAGCAGACGCGCGACACGGTGACGTTGGGTCTTGGGCTGCGGTGGCTGGCGGCGATCAACTCTGCAAAGGCAGTCAACCGCACGGTGAGCACGGAGGTGCATGCGAACGTGGCTCAGGACCTGGGAGACCGCCGGAGCGTGGCGAACGTGGCGCTGCTGGCAGATCCGAACTTCACGCAGAGCGTGTACGGCTCGAAGACGGGCAGCACGGCGTTCCAATTCGGGGCGGGAGTGAATGTGCCTGTGACGCCGAACTCGCAGATCTACGTGAATGCGGGAGGCGAGCTGCGGGAGCACGCGAACGCATGGAACGCCGCGCTTGGCGTCCGCATGGGCTTCTGACGCAGGGAACAATCTTCACCGGGGATGCGTCTTCGATCCGGGAAGCCAACACCAACACACAAATCAAATCCATAGAAGACACGGCGCCGCTCATTGCCATCCCGGCAGTGAGCGGCGTTCGTTTGGGTACGGAAGCAGACACTTCCTCCGTCAAGCTCTTTTCCATTTTTAATACGAGCGCTATGCAGAGTAGCACTCAGCACGGCACCGTAAGCCGTGGCGTGAGGATGCATCGATGGTAGGCGCCGGGTGACACATGCGTGCGAGGCCAGACAACGCAGTCATCCAGCACGACGCCGGCAGGGATGACGGCATCTTGCCCCACGGCACAATCCTCACTGAGTTCGGCGAGAGTCGAGATGGAAGCGGATGAGTGAATACGCTTCGAAGAGGCACGGGAGAGAACGGTATCGAGGTAGGAGGAGGGCGTGCCAAGTTCGTGCCAGTCTGTCCAGTCTGCGACCACTCCCCCTATCTTTCCCTGCTTGATGAGTTTCAACCAAATGGGGACGATGGAAAAGCAATCTTCATTCTCAGGGAAAAGATCCGCAACCTCAGGTTGCATGACATAGGTTCCGGCGAATTGGTACTGACCGGGATCGATGCCGAGAGCATGCCGCATATCAGTGACGCGACCGGTGGTGGCGTCGAACCCAACATTGCGCTTGCCATCCACGCTGCGGAGGGAAAGGGTAACCATATTGCCGCGTTTGATGTGTTCGGCGAGCAGAGCGTGGATTGGAAAATCAGTCAGGATATCGCCATTGTGCACAAGGAGCGGTTGAGAGGGATCAATGAGAGGAAGGATTTTTTTGAGACCGCCCCCGGAATCGAGAGGAGAAGGCTCATGGCTGAAGATGACAGGAGCGCCTCCGTACTGCGCGCCAGGACCTGGGAAATAACGATCCCACATGAATTCCAGCACGGAGGTGTTGATGATAAATCTGCTGATTCCTGCACGCAGGAAGTGATCCATCGTATGCTGGATGAGCGGTTTATCCAGAACCGGCATCAGTGGCTTGGGCAGGATGGAAGTGAGCGGCGCGAGACGTGTACCGAGTCCTGCACCCAGGATAAAGGCTTGATGCATGATGGAGAGGAGAAATTAGCTTGCTCTCCGCGATCGGCGGCGAACAGCGCGGATGATTAACCAGAGCGCGAGAAAAAAGAGAATCACAGCGACTACGGGCAACACAAGCGCCATTGCAGCCCCGGCGACGCTTAATCCCAATTCTGTTGTGGAAACAAGAGGATTCGCGATACCGGCGGTGGTGAATGTTGATCCGGCGCGAACAGTGGAGGTTCCGGCTTGTACGGCTCCCGCCGCGCCTGCTCCTGCGATGATGCCGAGACTCCATCGCAGGAAGTCGGGCATCTCCGGCAGGAGACCGGCAGTGATGAGCGTTCCCGCAATGAGGGCGAGAGGTCCGCAGATAGTATCCAGAGCGTTGTCTACAAGCGGAATGTAGTATGCTATGACCTCCACTACCATAGCGGCGAGAAGCGTGATGAAGGCGGCATCCGACCCCACCCAGCTGAGCATGTGATTCACCGGAAAGGAAAAGAAACGCACAGCGATACTCAACGCAAGCAAGGGCACAAAGACGCGGAAACCGCAGGCCGCCGCCAGCGCGATGCCGGTGCAGAGGGAGAGACCGATGTGCAGCCAATCCATGGGGTGGGAGGGGAAACTATTTTTTGAGCAGGGCGTCGCAGAAGCGGGCCATTTTATCGCAGGCTTGTTCCAGCAGAGCAAAGCTTGTGGCGTAGCAGCAGCGGAGATAACCTTCGCCACAGGCGCCGAAAGCCGTGCCCGGAACAGCTGCGACTTTTTGCTCCTTGAGCAGAGCCAACGAGAAATCGCGGGAAGAGAGACCAAAGCGTTTTACGC
This sequence comes from uncultured Akkermansia sp., assembly GCA_947601655.1. Classification (GTDB taxonomy): domain Bacteria; phylum Verrucomicrobiota; class Verrucomicrobiia; order Verrucomicrobiales; family Akkermansiaceae; genus Akkermansia. The sequence continues at coordinate 10,645 of CANQGG010000060.1, read as the reverse complement.
TGGGGAAAGTGTAGAATGCGCCGCCCGGCAGGTGGCAGTCCATCCCCATCTCATTGAAGCGCTTCACGATATAATCGCGCCTCAGATGGTAGCTGTCTCGCATCTCCAGCATGGCGTCTTTGCCATTTTTGAGCGCTTCAATGCCTGCTTCCTGACTGGTGATGGTGGGACAGATCATGGTGTAGGAGTGTATCTTCACCATCATGTCGATGAGCTCGCGCGGACCGCAGGCGTAGCCAAGACGCAAGCCGGTCATGGCAAAAGCCTTGGAGAAGCCGTGCAACAGGAGGGTACGCTCTTTCATGCCCGGAATGGCGGCAATGCTCAGGTGCTCCTGACCATCGTAACGCAGCTCCGAATAAATCTCATCCGTGAGGACAAAGAGATCATGCTCAATACAGATTTCTGCAATGCGTCGCAGAGTTTCCGGGGGTGCGATAGAACCCGTGGGATTCGTCGGGAAATTCAGCATGAGCACCTTTGTTTGCGGCGTGATGGCTGCCTCCAGTTTCTCCGGCGAGAGGGCAAAGAGATCATCAATACTCGTTTCCACCGGGGTGGCTGTGCCGAATGCCAGTTCCACAGTGGGGGCGTAGCTTACGTATGCCGGCTCGTGGTAGAGCACCTCGTCTCCGGGATTGAGAAGGCAGCGCAGCGCCAGGTCGATCGCCTGGCTTACCCCCACCGTCGGCAAAATCTCGCAGGCAGGGTCATAGCCTATGTGGAAGAAGTCCTGCACATAATCTGCAATGGCACGCCGCAGGGCTTCCAGACCGTAGTTGCTCGTGTAGGTGGTATGTCCCTTTTCGAGGGAAAAAATAGCAGCTTCGCGCACGTTCCAAGGGGTCACGAAATCCGGTTCTCCGACCCCCAGGGAGATGATGTCGCGACTGCCGGTAACGAGGTCAAAGAACTCGCGAATGCCTGAGCGCGGGAGTTGGGTAACCTGACGGGAGAGCAAGTGGTTCCAGTCCATAGGAAAGAGCTTGAGTTAGGGGGCTACGCTGATACGATCCGGACTCTCCGTCTCCTCAAACAGTAATCCGTTGAGTTTGTATGTTTTCAGCCGGAAATGGGTGGAGGTGGATAGCACGCCTTCCATGCTGGAAAGTTTGTCGCTTACAAACCGAGCTACTGCCATCAGATCCTTTGCTTCCAGCATTACCAGCAGATCGTATCCGCCGGACATCAGGTAGCAACTTTTCACCTCGCTAAAGCGCGCGATGCGTTCTGCCAGTCGGTTAAAGCCTCCCCCGCGCTCCGGCGTGCAACGCACTTCGATAAACGCCGCCACTCCTTCGGTGTCGTCATTGACGATGGTTTGATAACCCACGATACGCCCTTCTTTTTCCAGCTGCGCACGTGCTTCCGCAATCTCTCCGGGCATCTTTCCCAGGCGTTCCGCGAGTTGCTGGTCGCTCAATCGAGCATCCTCCTCGAGTAACTTAAGCAAGGCATCTTGTATCATAACGGCGCAAATATACCATACCTCTACCTTTGTGGCAAGCAAAGCGAAACAACGAAATGTAAACTATGAAACAACTTTTATGAAAGTTTCCGGCAAGGCTGCGTGCACCGGAAAAATTTGCCTCCGGATTTTGGTCTGCATCGTTTCCTATGCATTGCTTTTCAAGCCATGCGTTTTGCTTGCCAAAGGGTGAGGGTTATGGTAGCATGCGTGTCCGCATGATTACGGAAGGTAAGGCATTGGAGGCGTGGGCTGCGCGCGCAAGAGCACAGTCCCCCGGACGGATCGTGCTGGATCTGGAAGCGGACAGTCTGCATTGCTATCAGGAGCGATTGTGTCTGATACAATATGCCGATGAGCAGGGAGTGGAAATTATTGACCCGTTAATGATTGAGGACATGCAGCCTTTCAGAGACTGGCTGAGCGGGGCTCAGGTGTGGATGCATGGGGCTGATTACGATATGGTTCTTTTGCTGAACAACTTTGGTACGTTGCCGGACTTGATTTTGGATACACAGGTGGCGGCGCGACTCCTCGGATATGAGCAATTCGGACTTGCATCGCTGGTGGAGCAGTTTTACGGCGTCGTGCTGGACAAGAAGAATCAGAAAGCCAACTGGGCTATGCGACCGATACCTGTTGACATGCAGGAGTATGCCAGTGGTGACGTAGTCTACATGCTGAAATTAGCGGATCGGCTCGTTGAACAACTGCGCGAAAAAGGTCGTTACGAATGGTTCCTTGAAAGTTGTCGCTACAATATGCGAAAAGTTCGCATGAGTCATGAGGAGCAGGGGGGCGAAGATTGGCGCATCAAAGGCAGCGGGAAACTGGGACGGCGCGGACTGGCGGCTCTGCGGGCTCTCTACAGGTGGCGGGCTGCAGAGGCGGAGCGGATTGACTCTCCGCCCTTCCACGTGTGCCACAATAAGGCGTTGCTGCGTTGGAGCGTGCAGTTGGAGGCATTTGGGGTGGCGATGCCTCTGCCGCACTGGTTGGATTCGCGCTGCGCACGCTTTCGTCACGCCATCCGCAATTTTCAATTGCTGGATGAGGAGGAATATCCACTTCTCAAAAAGCGCAGTGTGGGGCATGGCTGGTGGTTCGATGATGCCCAGTTCGAGCGTTTGGTAGAGCGGCGGGATATGCTGGCGCAGACGCTCGGTATCGAGTCAAGCGTCCTCGCTACGCGCGGGCAGTTGGAGTGCCTGGCTGCCGGAAACGCCAGAGCTGCCGATCTGATGAAGTGGCAGAGTAACTTGCTGCGCGGAGTTCTTTCTCCCCGCCATGACCGATAAATCCCATACGTTTCGTATACGGCTTGAGCGAGAGGAGCTTGCACGTATTCTCTCGCTCATGGTTCCTCTCTATCTTGCCAACCTCATGAATATGGGGATGGGGGTCATCGACACCGTCGTCGCGGGACGCGCCGGCACGCAGGATCTTGCCGCCGTGGCTCTCGGTTGCTCGGTGACTGCGCCCATTATGGTCTCTGTGGGCGCTATTCTCAGCATTCTGGGACCGATGGTATCGCGTCTGCTGGGGGAGGGACGTGAAAGTCGCGTAGGATTGCTGCTGAATCGTGCTTTTCTCCTCAGCATGCTGCTGATGCTCGTCGAACTCGGGATGCTCTACATCGGCAGTTGCATCTTCCCCCTTATCACTAATTCGCCGGAACTTGCTGCGGGAGCGGCGGAGTACGTGTATTACCTCATGTACGCCGTTCCGGCAAGCCTGGTCATGCGCGTGGTTCAGGGCTGCTGGGAGGGCTATTCGCGCACTCGCCCCGCCATGGTGGTGTGTCTTCTGGGGCTGCTGCTCAACGTGCCCCTGAATTTCGCCTGCGTGTTTGGTCGATGGGGTTTTCCGGCTCTTGGCGGACCCGGTTGCGGGCTGGCCACGACGATTGTGCATTGGCTCATGTGCATTGTACTATTGGGGTTGCTGGTGTTCAGCCGGCAGCATCGACGTCCTGCGCGGCAGATGCTCGCGCAGCCCCATCGCTGCACCCACCCGTTGATGCGTCGCATCCTGCGGCTTGGTTTCCCGCTGAGTATAGCCTCCCTCTGTGAGATGAGCTATTTCTGTGTGGTGACATTGGTAATTGCTCCTCTCGGTGAGCAAATGGTGAGCGCACAGCAGATTGCCATCAACGTTTCCGGGGTAGTTTTCATGTTCCCGCTCAGTTTGAGTGTGGCGGTTTCCATCCGCTCCTCTTTTCTCATCGGCGCCAGGCGACGTCACGCCTTTCGTGCGATGGTGCGCAGCGTGTTGAAGTTCATGTACGCCACTGTGGCAATCTTCATGACCGGCATGATTTCCTGCTCCCGCGCCATCACCTCCCTCTATACCACCGATTCCCTCGTGGCATCCACCGCATCCGGTCTTATTGTCCTCTGCGCGCTCTACCAGTTTTCAGACGCCACGCAAGCGCTTATGGCCGGTCTGCTACGCGGCTGCCACGATACATCCATCATTACCTGGGCCAATATCTTTTGCTATTGGATTCTCGGCTTTCCTCTCTCCGTCCTCCTTATCCGGACGGATTGGCTATTACCTGCCATGGGCCCTGCGGGGGCCTGGTGGAGCTTCATTGTTTCCCTCTCAGTCGTAGCGCTTATTCTCTACCGCCGGTTTCGCGTTACTTCCCAACGCTTTTTCCCTCGGTAGGGTACGAGATTGCCTTTTGCGCATTTCAGGCTTCCGCCTGTTTTTCGGATTCCTCCGACTCAGGGGAAGGAATTTCCAGCTGCATTTCATCTTCCTCCTCTTGAAAATCAGGTTCTCCAAGACTCATTTTATGGTCGATGCCCATGCTGCCGAGCTTTCGGTAGTGATATTCAATTCCACTGCGCGGAGCATTCCATTTCCTTTCAGCTTCATTGTACGTGTTCTGGAGGTCATTTATCCTGGTTTGGATTTTAGTGAATGTTTTGTAATAAGAACCGAAAGCGTCATAAAGCTTTCTAGCCTGAGAGAAAACATCGGTGGCGTTTTTAAGTTGAGTTTCATTCAGCCAGAGATGCTGGGCGAGTACGAGCGCCATGCTCAGGTTGGTTGGACCAACTAAAAGGATTTTCTTGCTGTGCGCGTAATTCATCAACTCCGGATCGGCCTGGAGGGCGGCAATGTATCCCCCCTCATTCGGCATGAACATGAGCACATAGTCGATGGTATCCTCCACGACATTTTCTTTCCGCAGTGTGGCGTAATTTTTGGAGGCCAGGCGGTCAATATGACCCCGTACAGCGGCGAGATGCCGCTTGAGCTTTTCCTGCCGCGTCTGTTCATCCGGAGCGTTCACATAGTCGATGTAATCATTCAGCGAGACCTTGGCATCAATAATTACGCTGCGGTTGCGCGGGAACATGACGATGGCATCCGGCACCCACTTTTTCCCGGTATCATCATCCTTAAAATCCTCCTGAAGGCGATAATGCTCATTCCTGCGTAAACCGCTGTTTTCCATCATTTTTTCGAGGATCATCTCACCCCATTGTCCCTGTAGTTTGTGATTGCCGCGCAAAGCATTAGCGAGTTCATTCGCTCCCCTGCTGATCTGGTCGGTTTTCTGGGTCATTTGGACAAGGCGTTCTTCCAGACGCGTGCGTCCTTCCAGACCATTTTTTTGCGCTTCCTGCAAGGCCATGGAGAGACCATTGAGCTGCTGGTGCAGGGGCTTGAGGAGGGCATCCATGCTCTCTGAGTTATCAGTCTTTAGTTGCCGACTTCGCTCCTGCAGAGTTTCCGTTGCAAGATTTTTAAATTCGCTGACCAGGCTTTTCCGGTCGTTCTCCCAGCGTTGCTGTTGTTCTTTTTGATTTTCACTAAATTGGTCGCGAAGGCGTTGCAGCTCGGCATAATGGTCCTCCTTCATCTGCGTAAGTTGGCGGTTTAACAACTCACCTTCCGATTCCAGTCTCGCTGTTTCTGCTCGCAGTTTAGCCGCGCGATGGAGCATCACGATCCACGCAATGAAAAAAACAAGCGCAGAAGCGGCAATGCCCGCTCCGATCATCATCCATATTTCTTTTGTTGCCATCTCTGCTCCTTTAATTTTGTTCTGTGAAAATTATTCGTCAATTTGGCGCCCCATCGGTTGTCACGGCCGCCGCTACATTTCATCGCTTATCGCAATTCATGCTAGTTGTGGGACCACACCAAGTCAAGCCGAAATTCGTTGCGATATGGGGTGCGTTTTCTCAATCCCGCTTTGCATCCTCTCCTCACAGACGGATAGCGCGCAAATTCGCATTGCTTTGCGGCGGGCAGGGCGTATAATGACTGCGTGTATGGGAGCTTCTCCACCCGACAGCTTCGGTAGGAACTCGCGTCGTCGCCCGGAGCGGACGGAGGTGGCTCTGCGTCCCGTTGTGCCGGATCATGAGATACTGCGTCTCATAGGAACAGGGGCGTATGGGGAGGTGTGGCTGGCGCGATCGCTCACGGCGGCATATCGAGCGGTAAAGGTGGTATGGCGTGAGGATTATGAGGATGAGGCGATGTATGCCCGGGAGTTTGAAGGGATACTCCATTATGAGCCTGTGGCGCGTAAGATACCGGGTGTGGTGCACATCTTGCACGTGGGGCAGGGGGTTGTAGCGGATCACGGGTACTATTACTACGTGATGGAGCTTGCGGATGATGCCTACACGGGTATCCATATTGACCCGGAGAGCTATGTGCCGCGCACGCTGCAGAGCGATATGGAACTCTATGGGCACAACCCCATGCCTCTGGATTACGTGCTGGAGGTTGGCAGTCAGCTGGCGCATACGCTGGACGGTATGCGCTGTGAACAGCTTGTGCACCGAGACGTGAAACCTTCCAACATTGTCTTTGTGAATGGGCGTGCCAAGCTGGCGGATGCAGGGTCCGTGGCGCTGAGTGATAATCCGTCTTTTGTGGGGACGGAGGGATACATACCTCCGGAGGGGCCTGGTACGCCGCGGGCGGATGTGTATGCGCTGGCAAAGGTGCTTTATGAAATGAGTACGGGGAAGGATCGGCTGGAGTTCCCCTCTCTGCCGGATGATATAGCGGAGGGCGATTCGCATAAGCGCTGGTTGGAGTTCAACGAGATTATCTGTGCTGCTGCAGAGCCTCGCATTCAGAAGACCACGATTATTTCGGCTCGTGTGTTGGCGGAAAAGCTCGATGCCTTGCGGCAGTATGCCCCCATGCACCGTGTGACGCGGGATGAGCAACGTTCGCGCCGGACAAGGGGGATTCTTGTGCTTTTGCTGCTCATTTCCCTCGTCGCCGGGGGGGCATGTTTCAGCCCTCTTCTCAGGACGAATCTCGTGCGGGCGGTGCGTGAAGGGATTGTCGGCGCAGTGACTCCGCATGGTCGCGAGGAACAACCCGGTCTCGTATTTATCTCTACTGTACCTGCCGGCGCTTCCATTTATACTGAGGATGGCACTTATGTGGAAGAGACACCTTATGGACCGATTGAGGTGCGACCGAAAGCCAGGCTTTCTTTCGTTCTGCGCAAGGAAGGCTATGCCGATAAAAAGATTTCAGCCATCGCTCCGGAGCATGGGCTCCTGGCGTTGGGGGGAGACCTACAGCCTTACCGCCCACCGCGCAGAGGGCAGGATTGGCAGGATGCTCTGGGTTCTACCTATCGTGCTGACAGCGGGGAGCACCGTGCCCTCAGTCCTGTCACCGTGCAGCAGTTTGAAACATTTTTACGCCATTCTCCCTCGCTCGGTGATCTGACTTATTCTGCCGTCGGAGAGAAGGGTGAATACGTGCGGACGACGCCCGACGGCATCAATGCTTATATCCTGTGGTTGGCGCGTATGTGTGAAGCGCAGGGACTGCTGGGGTACGACCACACCCTCGTCGCATTGCCGGAACCGGGAACCGCGCGTGATGGCGCATGCGCTTATCGTCTCGTGACACGGCCGGTGCAAAAAACACCGATTTCCTTACATACGACGCCGCCTGGGGCGACAGTGTGGTTGAACGGGCGCCCCATAGGAGTGACTCCGCTGCAGGGAGTTCGTATTCCTATAGCTCCGTATTTTATTGAGTTTAAGAAGCCTGGCTACGCCACGGCGCGATACAGCGGGATATCCCCGCAAAATCTCGTCATCAATGCTTCTCTGCGTGCTAACAACTCCGTTTCTTTCGGTGCGGAATGGGTGAATAGTCTCGGACTCGTGTTCCGACCTCTTTCTCCGACCCTCCTCGCTGGCGTTTCAGAGGTGCGCATGGCAGATTATCACGCATTTGTTGCCACAACAGGCTCTGCCATGCCGGCTCCCACGGATTTTGCCCAGGAGGCCAATCATCCCGTTGTTGGCGTCTCCCGAGCAGATGCTGAGCACTTTGCCCGCTGGCTCACGGCCCAGGAGCGGGAGGCGGGTATCATCGGCCCTTCGGATGAGTATCGCCTCCCCACAGACGAGGAGTGGAGCGTCTTAGTCGGCATCAAGGAGGAGAAGGGTAAATCTCCCTATGAGCGCGCGCAACGTGTGCGTTCTTCCCTTTTGCCGCATTTTTCCTGGGGTGCTCAGTGGCCTCCTCCTCCCGGGGCCGGAAACTTTGCGGATACCTCCGCTCTTCCGTACGTATCCCCGCAATATACCATTGAGCACTATTCGGACCAGTTTCCCTTCCTGGCGCCGGTGTGCTCCTTTGCCCCGAATGCGCTGGGGATGCACGATCTCATCGGCAATGTGCAGGAATGGGTTAGCGATGAATACGGCGGTCCTGTCGGTTTCGCTTTCCGACACTACGGCGTCACTCGCGGCGGGGACTACACTTCCTTTCGCCCTGCACAACTCTCTACCGGCATTCGCACCCCTCGTCCGGCAGATTACCGGAGCCCCACCGTTGGCTTCCGCCTCATTCTGGAGCGCACTCAGCGTGCCTTTTGAGCCGGTCAGGGCGCTTTCGGTTAATAATTTGTCCGTTTGCCCGGGTGCTCCCTGTAACCGCGAGAAATGTTGGCGTTCATGCTTTTGAACTGCTTGGATCTTTCAATTCCCGGCGTGTTGAAGCGGGAGTAGACTCCATCTTCACCGCGTACCATGAACCAGTGCTCAATCGGCCAGTTGTGTCCCTCTGTGTAAAATTGGGAAAGGGTGTCGGTCACTTCCGGCAAATCTGCCCAGTCATCAGGATCCAGCTCCTCACCTTTACTCACTTTCAGCCGCCCATTCCAGAGCCAGGCGTCCAGCACCCATACGTGTGGCCAGGTCCCATCCTTTGCCGCCACATACACGCAATTGTGTTCAGAGCGGTGGGCTTTATCGCGTACACAGCAGCCGATGCGGAAAAAGTGCAGGGGGCGCCGCCTCAATTCGCGGTACATGTCGTGCTGGTAATGCCAGCAGAGGCCGCGGTCCTGCAACCGCGTGTTGATCAGAGCATTCCCGGACCATCCGGGGAAATGGCTACCGTTGATGCGCGAGATGCCTGCAGCCGCTTTGTAAGCTGTATCCGCCAGCCATTTTGCTTCTTCTTTCGCTGCCGGCAGGTCTTTTTGACCGGTGGGCAGGAGCTCCATGAGATGAGTTTGCAGCGTTTCGCGGCGCGTATGAATCAATTTTGTGTACGGATACTGTTCCGGCGGCGGGTAGCATCCCACCAGAAAACACAAGACCACCAGAATGAGTATTCTTCCCAAACGGCTCATATTTTGCATTTTATCATGCCCTTTCGCCGCTGGCAAGCCGCTTCCTGTGTTCAGCGTACTCAACTTGCTTGTGCGATGTTTTATTCATGAAAAAGCCGCACGGTTTTTCACCGCGCGGCTTCGTGAAAAATTAATCGGTTCCAGTGAGCCGACACTCGGTTTACACGGCGGATTCCTCGCTCACATTCACGCGGCGTCCCTCGCGATCAAAGAATACGCGTCCATCCACCAGCGAGAAAATCGTGTAGTCACGTCCCATGCCCACGCCCTTGCCGGGATGAAACTTGGTGCCGCGCTGGCGCACAATGATGTTGCCCGCTACAACGGTTTGACCGCCGAATTTTTTCACGCCGAGCCGCTTGCTGCGCGAATCACGCCCATTACGTACGGAGCCTTGTCCTTTTTTATGTGCCATGTCTTGAATTCTGTAAAGTGTTAATAATTATGCGATTATTTCCGTAATCTTTACCTTGGTCAGCGCTGCCCGAAAGCCCTTCTTCTTGTGAAATCCCTTGCGCCGCTTGAACTTGAATGCTATGCCTTTCGGACCGCGGGCCTCAGCGTCCAGCACCTGCACCTTCACGCTGGCGCCCTCTACCACGGGAGTGCCTACCTTGACGTTCTCGGCATCCTCAACCATCAGCACGCGGTCGAACGTTGCCTCTCCTTCCGTCTCGACGTTGGGGAGTCGATCCACTTCCACCACGTCACCCACAGTCACCCTGTACTGTTTGCTGCCGGATGCAAATACTGCGTATGCCATAATTTTCTAATTTTGTTGTTGCGCCCGCCGCTGCGGACTGGCACATTATAGGTAAATCTTCTCCTTTGACAAGTAAAATTTATTAAAATCATGAAAAACGCAGATAATTTTTTTTGCGGACGAGCTGAAACTGTTGTCTCTGAAGAAGATATGCTTTGCCTTGGTCGGCGCTTCGCCGATTTTTTGGAACCGGGGGATGTTCTCGGTTTCGTCGGTGATCTCGGCGCCGGCAAAACTTGTCTTATCCGCGGAATCCTCGAGGGTCTCGGTTCTCCCACTCCCGCCGCTAGTCCCACTTTCAGCCTGGTGTTGGAGCATCCTGCCGCTCGCATTCCCGTCGCGCACTTCGATTTTTATCGGCTCCGCTCGGTAGAGGAAGCCGCCTCCATTGGCTGGGAAGATTATTTGGACGCATCCTCAAGTATGATACTTCTCGTGGAGTGGGCAGACCGCTTTGATGGCTCTCTCATGCCTCCTGACACCACGTGGCTCACGATCTCCCGCAATCCGTCCTGCCTTTCTACCCGTACTGTGAGACTGCATTCGTAGCGGGTTTTACCAATCAGCGATGAATTTTATCCCACCGTGGAAAACGGGTGTATAATGGGTTCATGCATGCGTCCTCTTTTTTCTCTTCGTCTCGACTGTGGAGTGCGTTCATGGCCGGTGACGCCCTTGGTTCACCGGCTGAATTTTCCTATCGTGGTGATATTGTTTCCCTCTTCCCGAACGGGTTGCGGAAGATGGTTCCCGGTTTTGCCAC
>CANQGG010000059.1 GCA_947601655.1 uncultured Akkermansia sp. | reverse complement strand
CTGGAGAAACGCGGGTTGGGCATCTTCACCGAAATGACCGCCACCAGTCCCTCGCGCACGTCATCGCCGGTGAGGCTGGGATCTTTGTCCTTGAGCATGTTGTTGCTCTTGGCGTACTGATTGATGGCACGGGTAAGTGCGCTGCGGAAGCCGGAGAGATGGGTGCCGCCGTCGCCGTTGAAGATGCTGTTCGCAAAGCAGAGCACTTGGTAGCGATCGCTGTCGTTGTACTGCATCACCACGTCCACAATGACGTCATCTTCCATGGTCTTGCCGTCGTACTCCACCTCAATGTGGCGCACACCGGACACAGCAATAGGCTCCGGGGTAATGAGCGTTTTGTTCTCGCCAAGTTGACGTACAAACTCGCGAATGCCGTCCTTGTACAAAAAGGTTTCCCTCCTCTGCTCCGGTTGGGTGCGCTCATCCACCAGTTCGATCACAAGTCCGGGGTTCAGGAATGCCAGTTCACGCAAACGGCGCGTCAGGTGGTCAAACTGGAACTCTGTCGTATCGGTGAAGATAGTGGGGTCCGGCAAAAATGTGATAGTGGTACCGGTCTGCTTTTCCGGACAACTTCCCACCACATGCAGCTTATCCTTGGTCTTGCCACGCTCAAAAGTGATGACATGCCTCTTGCCATCGCGCCGCACTTCAGCCTTAAACCAATCAGACAGTGCGTTCACGCACTTGGCGCCTACGCCGTGCAACCCACCACTGTATTTGTACGCTCCCTGCCCGAACTTACCACCGGCATGCAAATTCGTGAGCACCAACTCCACTGCAGGTATGCCAAACTTCGGATGGATGTCCACCGGGATACCACGTCCATTGTCGATTACAGAAATTGACCCGCCCACATGGATCACGATCTCTATGTGCGTGCAATATCCCGCCAAATGTTCGTCAATTGAGTTGTCCAGCACCTCAAACACGCAATGGTGAAGCCCTCGTTCATCCGGATCTCCTATGTACATCCCCGGACGTTTGCGAACCGCTTCCAGTCCCTCCAATTTGTCTATTTGTGCTGCGCCATATTCCTGCTGTGCCTCCGTTGTCACCTGCCCAGCAGGTTGCCCGGTCGTCTTTTCTTCGCTCATACGCGCGCATTATACGCGCGTGCGCGCGCGTGTCAAGCGCTTTTTCTTCCCACCACTTTTCTCTCTTTCTCCCTTGACGGCTCTTTTCAGATAGTATATTCTTTGTATGGTTGTTTGTTTGTTTAATTATATAGCTTAATTATCATCCATGAAAACAGAGCAGGGAAAAAAGGGAATGACGAGAAAACAACAGCGAACGCTGGTGCGTATCATAGTCGCCGGAGCTCTTCTTACAGGATTGCAGTTTGTAAAATTAGACGGATGGTGTCAGTTGATAGCATACGCGTTCAGCTATCTGGTGGTGGGCTACGATGTACTTGTAAAATCAGTCCGAGGATTATTGGCCGGGCAGTTGATGGACGAGAATTTTCTGATGTCGGTGGCAAGTCTGGGGGCATTCGGTCTTGGGATTTACGAGGGGAATGGAGACTACAACGAGGCAATTGCGGTGATGCTCTTTTACCAAGTTGGGGAGCTTTTTCAGAGCTGCGCAGTAACCAAAAGTCGACGCAGTATCGCGTCGCTCATGGATATACGACCGGACATTGCGCACCCGGAGCACGCAGATGGGGGATGGGATACCGTAGCGCCGGACACAGTGAAGCCCGACAGCATCATCGTGGTATTACCGGGAGAAAAGGTACCACTGGATGGAATAGTGGTATCCGGGGAGTCAACCCTGGACACAGCAGCACTCACGGGCGAGAGCATGCCACAGGAAATTAGCGAAGGAGATAAAATTACAAGCGGCTGTATCAACCTACGGGGATTACTGCGCGTACGCACAACACATCCTTTCGGCGAATCCACGGTTTCAAAAATCCTCACGCTCATGCAGGACGCTACGGCGCGCAAAGCGAAATCCGAACAATTTATCACACGTTTCGCACGTCTCTACACGCCCATCGTTTGCACTGCCGCGCTGGTGATGGCGCTATTACCTCCTCTTGTAGAGCTGTGCATGGGAAATGGCTCCACGTGGTCCACGTGGTTGTACCGTGCCCTCATCTTCCTTGTCATCAGCTGTCCTTGCGCGCTTGTTCTCAGTATTCCTCTCTCCTTCTTTGCCGGCATCGGCGGGGCAGGAAGAGCCGGCATCCTCGTCAAGGGAGCTCATTTCATAGAAGTTCTTGCCGAGTGCCGTGTTGCAGTTTTCGACAAAACGGGCACGCTCACACAAGGCATCTTCGAAGTGGTCGGCACCCACCAAAGTCCATACACCCTGCAAGAGCTCCTGCGCTACGCTTCAGCGGCAGAATGCGCCTCCCCACACCCCATCAGCCGAAGCCTCTGCCGCGCCTGTGAGAAACCGGTAAAAAGCTCCGATGTCACTGATGTACAGGATCTACACGGTCTTGGAGTCACCGCAACAGTAGAGGGTCACCGCGTCGCCGTGGGCAATACTAAACTCATGGCTCAGGAGGGCATTGATGCCATCCCCTCCTGCAATTGCTCCGGCACGCTCGTTCATGTCGCAATTGATCGTCGCTACGCTGGACACATCCTCATCGCGGATACCCTCAAGCCGAACTCTGTCCATGCTCTTGCACAACTCAAATCGTTGGGAATCCAGAGAACAGTTCTTCTGACCGGGGACAACCAACGCGCCACGGAAGCCATTGCGAACAAACTCGCCCTGGATGAATTGCACAGCGACCTCCTGCCCGCTCACAAGGTTGAAAAAGTGGAAGAACTCATGCGGAAGAATATCGGACGCCTCTTCTTTGTGGGTGATGGTGTGAACGACGCCCCTGTTCTCGCCCGGGCGGACGTCGGCATTGCCATGGGAGCTCTCGGCAGCGATGCCGCCATTGAAGCCGCCGACGTCGTGATCATGGATGACGACCCACTGCGCATTCCTCTCGCTATCCGAATCGCCCGCCATTGCATGCGCATCGTACGCCAGAACATCACCTTCGCTCTCGCCACCAAGTTCGCCTGCCTCGCTCTCGGAGCCTGCGGCCTCGCGAATATGTGGTTTGCTATCTTTGCGGATGTGGGCGTCCTCATCCTCTGCGTGCTCAACTCCATCCGCGCCCTCTATAGCAAGTAATCATCACGTCCCTCCATCTATTTTCATAGACAAAAATTTGTCTGCCGCTTACCCACAAATAATCCAAGGCACAAGAATACATTTTTGGTGATGGATGGGGATAATCGGCGTCGAGGTTAATTAATTATGGCGAGTTGTTAGAATGTTGTAATGGCAAAAGAAGGGATTATTTGTAGACGCAGTTGCGGTGGTCCTTCTTTTCCGACCTTTTCGCGGCTATGATACGTATCAGCACGGTTGCGACGAGCACGGCAATGAACAATAGCCTGTTTGCTGCGACTTTGTCGGGATGGAAGCCGAGCATATTGAGGAAGTGGATCGCAAAGGGGAAAAGGAAGTCGGAGGTGATGACAAAGAAGGAGAGAATGATGATGACGATGGTGGCTAAACCGCTTTTTGTGCTGAGAATAGCAAGGAGTAGTTTCATAGAGCCAGGGGGTGGTGACGAACCAGGATGATGTTGTGAAGTTTCACGTCTGGCTTTTGCCTCTGTTTTCTACGGTATCTCTTACTCTTCGGGATAATACGCTGTTTTTGAACATCTTGCCACGGATGGGGTGGGATTCGAACCCACGGAAGGTTGCCCTTCGGCGGTTTTCAAGACCGCTGCATTCAACCACTCTGCCACCCATCCTAAGAAGAGAGGAAGCGGGGACATTCTAGCTGATGGGATCCCCCGGCGCAAGGCTTTTCGACCTCACCCACTCAAAAAACGCATGGAAATTTGTATTTCACCGATAAACAACAACCTCACTTGAGCTTGTTGTATTCCTCGTCGGTAACGGGCTCGAGCCACTCGTTGGAGGTCTCCTCACCTTCGATCTCGATGGCGAGGTGAGAGAACCAGCTATCGGGAGCGGCGCCATGCCAATGCTTCACATTGGCCGGGATATGAATCACCGTTCCCTCCTTTATTTCGACCGGCTCCTTGCCCCACTCCTGGTAGTATCCACGGCCACCGATGCCGATGAGCATCTGACCGCCGCCCCTGGCAGCGCGGTGAATATGCCAGTTGTTGCGACAGCGGGGTTCAAAAGTCACGTTGAATATCTTGACCTGCTCTGAGGAAACAGGGGCAAGATAACTTTGACCGATAAAGTACTTGGCAAAGGCATTGTTCGGCTCACCTATGGGGAACATGAGACGGGCGGCATGCTGCTGCTTCGGCGTCGCGGCGGGGGCGTCGCCAGCACCCGGAGCCCAGACATCCTTCGCCAGGCGGAAGGTTGCCCACGCCTTTGGCCACCCCGCGTAGAAGGCAACATGCGTGATAAGCGCGGCGATCTCCTCTTTGGTGACGCCGTTGTTCTTCGCATTCTGCAGATGGTGGACGAGTGAAGAATCGGTGACACCCTGGCTCATCAATGCAACCACTGTGAGCATGCACCGCGTTTTCACGGGCAGATCCAAATTATTCCAATTCTCTCCGAAGAGAACATCATCATTAAAATGAGCGAACTGCGGAGCGAAATCCCCGAGCTGTTCGCGGCCGGCTGTCTGAGTAATTTTTTTCATCATAATAGGGGGTGTTGATTGCTCCTGCGCAGCAGCAAGAAACGTCAGCAAAGGTGATACTGAAAGCAAAACACTGCTCAAAATGGCTCTTTTCATAGCAATGATCATGATACAATCTCAAGTTACTTGAGGTCAAGGAACTTTCCGCGCATGCAAAAGGAGCTCATAGTCCGCAACATCCAACCGTTTTCCCTGTTTGTACCCTACCTCCGGGAAGAGCGAAACGCGGATAAAACCAAGGCGCTCATGGAAGCGGCAACTGCGTGTATTCTCCGCCGTGATGCACGCGATGAGCGCATGCACCCCAAGCGCACAACAATCCGTGATAAGACGCTGCATGAGGGCGCGACCGATGCCGCGTCCCTGCGCCACAGGAGCGAGGTACAAAGTCGTCTCCAGCGTATCGGCGTAAGCAGGGCGCTCCTTCCATGGGTGCGCACAGCAATAGCCGAGAATTTCTTTCTCTCCATCCGGCGCTCCTTCCTCCCAAACGTAGTAAGGAAACCCAGCAGACACGATCGCAAGAATACGACCGCGCATCACCTCTTCATCCGGCGCTACGAGCTCAAAAGAAATCGTCGTTTCCTCAACGTAGTAGCGGTAGATAGCCGCCACGGCGGCGGCATCTTCTGGCTGGGCACGGCGAATCACGACACCATCAGCGGTAGGAAGCACGATAAATGGCCACGCAATCCTCAATGGAGAGAGGGAGAGGGTCATGGTCAAAGAGCCAGCCCATGGCAGACTTCGCATTGTGCGCCATGGTTTCAAACTCGTCCGGCGTGATGTTGTAATCGCTCATTTTGAGATCTGCCACGCCGCAGTCCTCCTGCAGCTTGCGCAGCGCCGTCAGGAAATCCGCAGGTGCGGCAGCATCCTGCATTCCCAGCGCCCGCGCCATACGCACAAAGCGCTCCGACTGAATTCCGCGATCGATAAAGTGTTTGTAGTAGGCGAGTGAAATCATGATAAGCCCTGCCCCATGCGGCAGATCCTGGTGGTAAGCAGAGAGGGCATGCTCCAGCGAATGCTCGCTTGTGCAAGTGCCGACAACCATCTGCACGCCGGAGAGCCAATTACCGAATGCAACCCGTTCACGATCCGCGATCGATTTGCCGTCCCGCACCGTGGCGGCCAAATGCTTACCGACATTCTCAATAGCCGTGATGGCAACCATATCACTGACGAGATTGGCAGTGGAAGCGATGTAGCCCTCCGTGCTGTGGAAAAGAGCGTCGAACCCCTGATAAGCCGTAAACTTGGGCGGCACAGAAAGCATGAGTTCAGGATCAACGATGGCGATTTTAGGGAAAAGGTCGTATCCGAAAATTGCCGTCTTCTCGTGCGTCTCGGGGTTCGTAATCACGCCTCCGGAATCGGTCTCCGACCCCGTGCCGGCCGTCGTAGTAATCGTCACAATGGGAAGAGGGGTATTCACAATGGGCTTTCCCTTGCCGGTGCCCGGCACGATGTAGTCCCACAGATCACCCTCATTCGTCGCCATCACAGCAATACCCTTGGCTGCATCCATGCAGCTCCCACCACCGAGCGCCACAATGAAATCGCAGCCGTTCTGCTTCGCACACATTCCTCCTTCTTCTACCGTCGCCTTCAGAGGATTTGCCTGAACTTTGTCAAACACCACCGCCTCAACGCCGACCTGATGCAACTGCTCCAACGTGCGATCCAGATACCCATGAGCGCGGGTGGATTTTCCATTAGAAATGACAACAAGCGCCTTTTTGCCCGGCAGAGGATGAGTATGGAGAGAGTTCAGAGATCCTGCGCCGAAAAAGGTGCGCGTAGGCACATCAAAAGTGAAATTGGTGACTGTTTCCATACCCTGCATTATGGCGGATAAAGTTGCTGCATGTCAAGTTTGACTTGCGGCTATCATGTCCAGTGCACTTGGAAATTCGCTTCCTGGGAGGTCTTCCTCTCCGAAAAGTATTCGTCCCGCCTTTCTCCTAATTTTTCCCCATGGAAACCTTCCTCTGCCAGGAAATTCCCGAGGCGTCGGACCCACACCTCGCAATTGCACTGATCTCAGCTCCTCAAAGCCTCCAAACGCGTAGGATCCATTTGCTCCCACGGCAGATCCGGCTTTGTGAAATGCCCGTAATTCGTGGAACGTCGGAAAATGGGCCGCCGCAGTCCCAACACGCTTTCCATGTCTGCCGGTTTGAAGGAAAAAATCTCGCGCACCCGCCGCGTAATTTCCTCTTCGCTTATACTTGTCGCAGTACCGAAAGTATCAATCATCACGGAGAGAGGCTCTGCTTTGCCTATGGCGTAGGCCACCTGAAGTTCACAGCGCTCTGCCAGCCCTGCCGCCACAATATGCTTGGCAACCCAGCGGCACATGTACGCTCCAGACCTGTCCACCTTGCTGCAATCCTTACCGGAGAACGCCCCTCCACCGTGACGTCCCATGCCCCCGTAGGTATCCACGATAATCTTGCGTCCTGTCAGCCCAGAATCTCCGTGCGGACCTCCCACGACAAAACGCCCTGTTGGATTAATGAAAAACTCAGTATCAGATCGTAAGAGATCGGCTGGCAGGACACGTTGTACCAGCTCCTTGCAATAGCGACGAATCTCCTGAAGCGGGACATCCGGAGCGTGCTGGGTGCTAAGCACCACGTTGATGATGCGCGTCAGGCGTCCATCTTCACCGTATTCCACGGCTACCTGGCTCTTACTGTCCGGTCGGAGCCAATCAACCTCCCTGGTGTGGCGCGCACGGGCAAGCTCCTGCATAATGCGGTGGGCAAACATCACCGGAGCCGGCATCATCTCCGGTGTTTCATTCGTTGCAAAACCAAACATGATACCCTGATCGCCTGCTCCTTGTTCTGCGCCGTCTTTCCCCTCTGCCTCACGGGCATCCACCCCCCGTGCGATATCCGGACTCTGCGTCGTCAAAAAATTCAAAATCCGGACGCTCTCTGCATTGAAGACGGGGTCGTCTCCCGCACTGCCGTACCCGATCTCCCGAATCGTACTGCGGACGATTTGATCGAAATCCAACTGCGCCGTCGTACTGATCTCCCCAGCCAGAACAACATGAGCATCCTTCACCAATGTCTCGCACGCCACACGGCTGGCAGAATCTTGCTCCAAACAGGCATCCAAAACGGTGTCCGATATAAGGTCTGCCACTTTGTCAGGATGACCCTCTCCCACTGACTCTGAAGAAAATATGTGTGGTGATTTCATGACCGGAAATTGCGTTCGCCGTCGAGAAAATCCGGGGTTCTTTCTTCCCGTTCGTCCGCCGCGCGGCGGGAATTTAACACCTCTGCGCAGACAAGTCAAGAATAAGAAAGGACGGCGACAGGCAATCACGGGAGAGTATTCCATTTCGCTATTCAACATGTCGAAACCGAACGCATGGGAACCGTCGAGGAACACAAGCATAGAAGTACTGAAGAGGATACATCAATAAGGGAAGCACTCACGATTTCAATATCCAAAATTCGAATTTCCAAATCACCGTGATGGATTGTCGTTGCCAAAGAGGCAGGAATATGGTAGAGTCACGACGTTATGGAACGGGAGAACCAGGAAGCAGGACATACGCACACAATATCAGTGCTGGTAGAGAACAAATTCGGCGTACTCTCGCGAGTAGCGGGGTTGTTTTCCGGTCGTGGCTATAATATTCATTCATTGAATGTGGCGCCGTGCGAAAACCCGAAGTTTTCGCGTATGAGTATTGATGTAAATGAACACGGTGAAAAACTGGACCAGGTTATCAAACAACTTTCCAAACTTGTGAATGTGGTGGAGGTGATTGATTTCCGCTCTCAGGCAACGATTTACCGGGAGATCGTGCTGATGCGGGTAATGTTTGGCGAAAAGAAGCAGGAGATATTGGAACTGTGCACTATCTTTGGAGCAAAGGTTCTGGATGCAACACGTGATGCGCTGACGATTGAGATTTCCGGTGGGGAATTCCGGCTCAGGAGATTTCTAAATTTGATGCAGGATTACGACGTGCAAATGATGCAGAGATCCGGGAAGATAGCGGTAGTAAAACCTAAAGACTGAAAAATTAACTGATGAAAGCCGTACTGATATTCCCCGGCCAGGGCGCTCAGAAGGTAGGAATGGGAAGAGACCTTTTCGAGGTGTCTGACACCGCGCGCGAAATGATGCGGGCAGCGGATCAGGCGCTTGGGTTTTCTCTGACAGAGGTGATGTTTAACGGACCGGATGAGCAGTTGACGCGCACGTGCTACTGCCAACCGGCTCTCTTTCTGCACGGGTTGGTGATTAATCAACTTCTGCGCGAGAGGGTGCAGATAGAGCCATCAGCAGCAGCCGGGCTGAGTTTAGGAGAATTTACGGCTCATGCTGCAGTGGGTACGATGACCATGGAGAATGGACTGAGGCTTGTGCAGAAGCGTGGGGCTCTCATGGAGGAGGCCTGCATAGCAGAGCCTGGAGCGATGGCAGCTCTCATCGGCGGCAGCGAGGAAGCGGCTCAAGAGCTCGCGGCTTCCTGCGGGGTAGATGTGGCAAATTACAACTGTCCAGGGCAGGTGGTTGTTTCCGGCGTAGCAGAGGGAGTGGATCAGGTTGTTGCGCTCGCAAAGCAAGCGGGCTTTAAACTCGCCAAGAAGCTCAATGTGGCGGGAGCGTACCACAGTCGCCTCATGCAGAGAGCAAAGGAAAAACTTGTTCCCGAACTTGAGGCAACGCCGATGCAGATGCCGAGCGTGCCCGTGTACAGCAATTTTGCAGCGCGAGCGGTGCAAAGCATACAGGACATCCGCGAGGTGCTTGCCTCGCAAGTATGCGGTTCAGTACGCTGGGCTTCCTGCATGAAGGACCTTACCGACCGAGGGGAGCGTCTCTTCATCGAGATGGGGCCCGGCAAAACGCTTGCGGGTATGATGGCGCGTATCTGCAAGGAAGCACGAGTAATTTCCATCGAGGATGCTGCGTCTCTGGAACAGGCCGTGGAAGAGTTGAGCAAGCTGTAAGATTTTCACCTCGTTTTGCGTACTGCATAGGATTTATCGTATTCTCCTTTTTATTACCATGCGGGCGCAGGCTGCCAGTTCGTGCTTTTCCCTGCTCCGGGGGGCTTTTGTACTGGCAGTTCTTGTGTTTTGTGAAGCGCAGGAGACAAATTCCTCCGTACCTCCTTTACCACCGCCGGCGGAGCTGAATCTGCCGGACGATATGAGTGCAGTACCGGCGGATGAGGAAGAAGGGGTAGTCGAGACTGTGAAGCTTGGCGGTGAAGATCGCGTACCGGCTCAACAGGAAGGCGTGCAGCAGGATGCCGCTGTGCCAGAGTGGGCGGACGATCAACAGCCATCTCAAGCAACGTCCTTACCTGGAACACAGGGGGGGGGGATGTCTGTCCAGGAGACAACCCGGGAACCTACAGCAATACCGGATACCGATCGGGCGGATGCCGGCGAGGGAGAAAGAGATCCGTCACGAGTAGCATATGCCGAAACGCGAAAGAACGCACGCACGATGTCATTGACCATCCCGGCGCCGCGTGGGATGATCACGGACCGGGAAGGAAACATCTATGCATGCTCGGAAGTGGCCTGGCAGCCAGCGCTTGATTACCGCACGCTCATCAATGCAGATGAAAAGGAAATTGTGCGCGTGGGGCGCGAAGTAATGCAAAAATTTGAAGAGGTGGGATTCAAGGTGAGCGAAAAGACAGATGAACAACTACTGAGCCACTATAAGAACCGGCGATGGCTAGCCCTACCGATCGGACCGCCCGTGCGAGAGAAGAAGCTCACTGAGGAAATTCGAAAAAAAGTGAAAGGGATTGAGCATGGACGGCTCATGAGCATGTACCTGCGGTTGTATCCGGCGAGAGAGAGCGCCTGCCACATTCTAGGTTATACGGGATCCCCGGCAAAACTACCAACAGGACCCATCAATCACAATGATCCCATCTTTGAGCAACGAGAAGGGCGTTTCGGGCTGGAAAAAATCTTCAACCAGCAGCTTAGCGGACGACCTGGCCTCTGGCGTCTAATGTTCGATGAGCAGGGTAACAAAATGCTTGATGAGCTGCAGGTGCATCCCTCTCCCGGTCATACGCTTGTTACCACGTTGAATATGAAATGGCAGAGCGCTGCGGAGAAGACCTTGAGAGAAAACACAATGGGGCGCGGGGCTTTCGTGATGGTGGATGTGCATACAGGTGAGGTACTTGTGCTCGCTTCGGTGCCAAACTACGATCCTAACGCTTTCATTCCCTCTATTTCGCAAAAAGACTATGATGCGTTAAGGATGGATAAAAGCACGCCGCTTGTTTCGCGCGCATTTGCTGGAGTGTATCCTCCGGCGTCGACCTTCAAAACTATCACAGTGGCAGCTGCCCTGCGCTTCCGCGTGATCAATGAACACACGATCATCAACTGCCCGCAGAGCATCATGATCGGCAACCATCGCTTCCGCAACCATAGCGCTTTCGCCGGCAACCTCAACTGCGTAGGAGCCATTGTCCTCTCTAACAACCCTTTCATGTATCAGGTGGCAGCCACACGCGATCCACGCATCGGCGCTGCGCGCCTCTGTGAAACTGCCCGCCGTTTCGGCTATGGCAGCACGACCGGTCTTCCCTTAGCGGACAAGGCAGGGAACGTACCAGATGATGCCTGGATGTATCGCAACTACGGACGTGGATTCATGGCGGGGGATGCTGCGAATATGGCGATTGGCCAGGGCGCGTTGCTGGCAACGCCGCTGCAAGTGGCCCACGCGATTTCTGGCATCGCTAACGGATCCTATCTCCCAAAGCTGCAACTCATTCGCCAAATGCTTGATCCGGAAGGGAATGTGGTGTACCAATTTACTCCGGCGGTACAGAGCAATCTCACCGACATGTCCTCTGCGCTTGCCGTGGTGCGCAAGGGAATGCGACTTGTGGTAGATGGAGGCACGGGACGCCGCGCGGCACTTGGGTGGATTTCCAACGCAGGCAAAACAGGGACGGCGCAATGGGGACGGCCGTCGGACGATTGTCGTCTTGCCTGGTTCGCCGGTTTTTTGCCGGCTGACAAACCTCGCTATGCTTACGCCGCCCTCTACGAAGGAAGACCACACCAGAGAATTTCCGGCGGTCACGTGGCGGCTGCCATTGTGCGCAATTTCTTCAATGAGATTCGACCAAGTCTCGAAGCAGAGCTCAAGCAAAAAGCGCAGGGAGCCAATATTCCGGAGGAACAGAACGATGCCTCCGATGAGGATGAAGCTGAGGCTGAGGCAAGAGAAGAGGCTCGAATTGAAGCTGAAAAACGTGAGGAAGAAGTTCGACGGCGCCACAGCCAATCCGGCTGGGATGACGGCAGGAGCAGACATTGAGGAATCCCGAAAAATGGTCAGATAACGGCGGTAGACAGCGGGGATAAGACCGTTTTTAATTCCACCCGGTGACGTCATCAGGAATATCTTTGATGTAAGAAGGGACCTCCTCCTGAGGGAGGTCAGGAAGGGAATCTGAACGATCGGGCGAAGAAGTTGAATCCTCGGATTGAGATGTTGCCGGTTCCTCCGTCGCCGAGATCTCGCTAGGCTGCCCAGTTTCCGGGAGAGAGGGAGAGACTGGAGGTTGCTGCGAAATGTCTGATGCAGGGGTGCGTTGAACGGCAGAAACAGGCGGTACGTAGCGCGGGGAATTATCCGTTGAAGATGTGTTGACAGAAGGCGCAGCATCGGTAGAAGGGGAGGAGGAAATATCTCGGTAAAGGAAGATGCGGTCACCAGCAGCGACAACGCCTGAACGCACATCAGCGATAAGTACACCGTTGCGTGGAGAACTGTCTTCCGAGACATGCAAGTTAGCGATGCGCGAGGTGGAGCCATCAGCCGGGTGAGAGATGAGGGTAGTGCCGGGGGAAGGCATGGGACCAACGATCCGCAGAAGGACAAATTTTTGCGAGGGATAGACCTGCTGGACGGTGCCGAGATAAAGGGGCGGTGGAATTTTCGGGGATGTCTTACTCGGTTGTTGTTTCTGACTGATCTGCCACCAGTCTCCACAACCAGAAACCAGGAGCAGAGCCGATGCTAAAATCATGATTTGGCATATCCCTCTCATGCTACTAGGCTAACATGAGCATGTCACAGAGTCAAGTGGCTCCTGCATACTTTCCTGTATTTCGAAACGAGTAAACATGGGAGTAAGCGTCTTGCCGGCACACGGTGAAAGATAGCAGATTTCTAAATACGTTTGGCACCGGATAAGTGCATGCGGCAAACGTATTTGCATTGGTCTTACTTGTTCAGGGGGGTATATCACAAATAGCGCCGCTCACTGCCGGGATGACAATGAGCGGCGCCGTGTCTTCTATGGATTTGATTTGTGTGTTGGTGTTGGCTTCCCGGATCGAAGACACATCCCCGGTGAAGATTGTTCCCTGCGTCAGAAGCCCATGCGGACGCCAAGCGCGGCGTTCCATGCGTTCGCGTGCTCTCGCAGTTCGCCGCCGGCGTTCACGTAGATCTGCGAGTTCGGCGTCACAGGCACGTTCACTCCCGCGCCAAACTGGAACGCCGTGCTGCCCGTCTTCGAGCCGTACACGCTCTGCGTGAAGTTCGGATCTGCCAGCAGCGCCACGTTCGCCACGCTCCGGCGGTCTCCCAGGTCCTGCGCCACGTTCGCATGCACCTCCGTGTTCACCGTGCGGTTGACTGCCTTCGCGGAGTTGATCGCCGCCAGCCAGCGAAGTCCCAGACCCAGCGTCATCGTGTCGCGCGTTTGCTTCTCTGCGGCAAGACCTACGTTCCCCGCATTCTTCTCGCTGAACCCGTCCATGCTCGTGTGCATCACTGCCACGTTGAACAGCGGCTGGAGGATGTTGCTCTTGTTCTCCTTCACCGGGTGGAAGTCATACGTGAGTTCCCACATCGCCCCCAGGCTGCTGCCGCTCGCGTTGCTCGTGGCGGTGTAGCTGCCCGCTCCGTAGTTCACCGTGCGCTTGAGATCCGCCTCATTCGTGCCGAGGGTGAAGAGCAGCGTGTTGCCCCAGCGGCCGTTCTTCGCCTGGCTCCAGAAGCTCACCGTGTAGGTATCCAGATCTCCCTTGGCGTCATCCGCCGCATGCGCCTCCAGGTCGCCATAGCCGGCAGAGAGGCTCACGCCGACGCTCCAGTGGGCATCCACTTGCGCATCGATGCCTACGGCGCCGCCCCAGGAGTTGAGGCGATAGCCGCTCTCATCGCCGACGCTGTGCTGCTCGGAGAAGAAGCTTGTACCCTCCACCCAGACGTGGGAGTTCTTGCAGGGGCGCTGCTGGGCGGTTGCCTCGTCGGCATTGCCGGCGCAGCGCAGGCGGGCGGCCTGCAGGGCATGGTCGCGCACGCGGCCCATCCGGTTGCGCAGGGCAGCGCTCTGCGCCGCGGAGACTGAGGTGAGCGTGCTGCCTGCCACGGCGGCGAGAGCCCGGTGAGCGACTGCCGGATTGCTCTCCATGGCGCCGGCTATAAACTCTGCCATACGCTCTACATCCGGATCAACCCCGTTGAT
>CANQGG010000058.1 GCA_947601655.1 uncultured Akkermansia sp. | reverse complement strand
TTTCCATCCGTATCTTTCCCCGGCAAGACCGTTTCGAATTGCTGTTTATCGATGACGATTTCTTTGCCGTTCACAACAAGTTTTCCGCCGACCTGAGAAGTAGTGAACTTGAGCATTATATCGTTCTTATCCACGTTGGGGATCACGATGCGGGACTTGTCGGTCGAGACGAAACCTCCACGCTCATCCCGCAGCCAATCGCGCATGAAATGCGTCGGCATCCTTTTGAGGATCGTATCAATATTTTGGAACAGTGATGCCCTTGGATGATTCCAATTTATCCCCGAATTCACAAAGAGATAAACGTCTTTATTATTAAAAAAAGCAGGGACTTCTTCGTCCTTCATCAAGCGATTGGCAATCTGCAAGAGACGATGCGGGCTCACGTATTTATTGAGTATGACCGCTGTTTTGAACGAACCCGTATAGGAATCACCGATGAGAACAAAGTTTTTGTTGATAGGTTTCTTCGGCGGCATAAGCGTCACTTGGGGATAACGTTCATCAGGCAAATACGCGATAAACGTGTTCATCAAACTGGCAGCCTCACGCTCGCCGAAGGGCGTTCCTTTCCCTATTGTTATTTTCTGTATGACCGGCGCCTCCAATCCCAACTTTTTGAGAATTTCCTGCGTCACGCGGACAGCCCCGTATGCTCCCCAGTGTGTTCCCGTACGCGAGTAGGGTTCATAGCCCTCTTTCTTTGCCATCCCCTTCATCATCGGTACCGTGTTGATATATGGGATGTTGAGTCGCTTTAAAAGATTTTCCCAATAGTGGTAAACATCAAACTTCTTGTGGGCAAAAAACTTGAACCGCGCTGGTATTTCTTCTTCATAGATATGTGCTTTTGTTGACCCCAGCACAAACAACACTTGGCGGTTATCAGCCTGCAAAGTACGCACCAATCTCTGCAATTTGGGGGCCAGAAGAGCTTCATTTTGGCGGCACGGTAAGTCGCAGAGTTGCGCGATCTCCGCTTTTCCAATCAGATTATGACTTTTTGTTTCAATAATATTTCCATAAAACCCAGCATGGATCTTGTTCAAATTGACCAAATCGTAGAGGGTATTTTTTGTTTTGAGCGCTACTTTTCGAAACCCGAAATGCGAGGCCCACCACCTTTCAAAATCCTGCTGAAAAGTACGATTTTCCCAAGACTTCTCCTGGAGACTCGGCAGTTCTGTGATCGGTTCGACACCAATTAACACGGTATTATCCTTCACGCCGAGCATGTAAACCATCGGTAAAGCCAGCAAAAGGGCAATCGCAAGGATGAACAATTTCTGGTGCCAATTTTTCATGGTGCAAGGTCCCGAGAGCTTACTGTATTTTCTGCAGGATGAGGTCCACCATCTCGCCGACGTTGTGCAGGTTCACAACCTCCTTCATGGCGAAGCGGAAGCCGAATTCCTGCTCGATGGCGGCGATAAGGCCGATGTGTGCCAGGGAGTCCCACCCCTCCACGTCATCAGCCGTGGTCGTATCGGTCAGTTCAATTTCGTCCAGATCAAGGTTCTCCTTGAATATCTCCGTCAGTTTGGCGTATATTTCGTCTCTGTTCATCTTAGTGTTCGATGGTTATGATTGATTGTAGGTTCTTGTAGTTCTTCGTATCCAGATTCCACACGGTATCGTCTCCGCGTGTTTCCGCAAGTGTGAATCCGAAAGTGCGGTAGAGATCAGCAACCATGCCGTTCTTGGCGGTACGGTAATAGTAGCCGCGGATCTGGGTAATCCCTCGTTCCCTGGCGCGGCGTACGAGTTCGTCCATCACCGCCTGCTCCATTCCCCGCTTCAGCACTCGGCAGCTCATGAGGAACAGTTCGATATGGAGGGTCTCCTGCTCCTGGCGTCCGATCATGACGCTCACTACCCCATTATCCCCGAACTTATCCGTGAGCTTGCCGTAGAGGGTGATACAGTTTGGATCGGCCGCAACGGCTTCAATCTCCGCCTGGGTGTACCGCTTCGTGGTGAGGTTAAACTGATTGGACTTGTTGGTGAGCTGGGCAATGCGCGCCATGTACACCGCCGAAAACGGCTTGATCTCCGCCTTCATATCCAGCGAGTGCAGGTAATCCTCGTAATTCCCAAAGCTCTGCGCCGCCTGCACGCGTTGTGCATTTGCCTTGTACATCTGCGTGCGGGCAAGGTCGTCCTGCGACAGCGATGTCACCTCGAAGAATCCTGCCCGGTCGATCTCACGGATGTAGTTTTCAGGGCAGCTGATGGGCACCACACAGGCATGGGGCACCTGCGTGCTCACAATCTCGCGCTCCGCCGGGTTATCATCCACAAACACCAGACTTTCCGGCAGCAGGTTAAGTTCCTGCGCGATCTCCACCATGTTCTGGCTCTTAGGGTTCCAGTTTGCCTTGATTGTGATAAAGTCCTCCTCCCTTAAGATCCCCTCCGGATGAGCAAGCCCTGCCAGCGCGTTCTCCCGGTCGTTCTTGGAGTTGATGTTTAGCAGCACGCCGAGCCCCTGATGTGCTTTCAGATACTGCTGGAACTCCTGGTAGGCCTGTGCAGAGGCGGTCTCCGAGCCTATTTCCAAGTTCTGCACACCGTCATCCCCCACGATGCCTCCCCACAGCGTGTTGTCCAGATCTAGCACAAAGCCCTTCTTGTTCTTCCCGTAGAGAGACTTGATGATACGTGCCACACTGTGCGCCAGGCACGGAATCGCCTCGATGCGGCAGCAGTACTTGTACAGGTACCATGCTGATAAATCATGCCAGCGGGATAGCCCATAATCTGCCGCTACGTAGTTGAGGTCGTGGATGTAGAAGTTCTCGTGGCTCCGGGCGTACTCATAGAACGCCATATTGAGCCGCTGGATGAAGTTGGTAAGTCCATGGATATCCGACACATCCTTATTGCCCAGCAGACGGTAGAATGGGTATTCAAAGTTGTTCTGAATGATAGTGCATCCCAGTTCCTCCAAGCATTTTTCCCATATCTCCCGGAAACGCCTTATCTCCGCCTCATACTTCTTCTCCACCTCTTCCCGGGTATCCCGGACGTCAGGGGTGTGGAGGATATTACGGTAGGAGGTGTGGAACCAGACAATATCCGGCCGGAAGCTCTTAAGTTCTTCGCTATGGAACATGACCTCCTCGTAGTACTGGTTGTACTCACATTCGTAGAACTCCGCTTCAATACCGTTATAGAGCAAGCAGAGGTCGAGGATCTCGCGGATATCATGCGTCGTGGAGCCTCCGAGAATAGCGATTTTCTTCTGAGCTCGCTTCTCCCCGGTCTCCAATAGGAGCTTACGTATCGTGTTGCGCTTCCGCAACACAAGCCCCGGATCGGTCGGATATTGCAGTTGATTGAGCAGGTCATTCATAGGTTGATTCTTTCTCGAATTGTTGCATTTCAGGGAATAAGATGTCTTCGGCGTCTGCCGCCTCCACAGGCAGCAGCACCTGGGTCTGAGCGGTATGGATTCGTGGAAACCTCGGCATATACACACGCACCCCTTTCTTCTTGTCCGCATTCATCGCACGCCCCCAGCATTCCATCGCTTCCTTCGCCATCGCATACTCCACCATGTCCTTGGGAAGCTCATCAATCGCTATTGATGATGGAACAAAAACACCCTTTAACCCATGAGGTTTCAGTTCATCAATCAACTTATTCAATGCAAATATATAGCAGTTACAAAATCGCTCAAACTTTCCTTGGTTGAGCGTCTTTATGACTGAGCTTATTTTCGGTGTCGCGAAATAATAAAGGTGTGTAGGGGCAAAGGCTCGTATCTTCTCCAGCGAATCAGCTGCAGGCTGCACGACATCTAGCTGCACGGCTTCCGCCGTGCAACCGCAGTCCCGAAGCTCATCGAGAAGACTGATTATGTTATCAAATGACTTATTATAGGTAACTAATACCCCATTTGACCGACCGATTGCGAGTAACCTCGCGCATTGCATACCGATGCCTCGGCTGCCGCCGACCACAAGAGCGCGCTGGCGGGAGAAGTCGCCAACCAGTTTTTTCTTGAGTAGCACAGAGATGGGATTGTACTGGATGACGGGAGGACGGAAAAAGGCACTCAGTTCACCTCGCACAAATTCCGACTCGACTTTGACAGAGCATTCCCCAAAAAGCGATTGCATCGGTGCCCCCGTACAGGTCATCGCTCCTCCCTCTCGATCATGGTGAGAGAATTGCAGATTGAACCCGCGAAACAAGGAATCCTGCCCAGGATAGCGCATGCCAATGATACGGGTCGATGCGAGCAAGACGCCGAGATTGAGCGCGTGGATCATACGCTCGGCAGCGGGGAAGAGTTCGCGGCACAGCTCGGGATCATATCCCGTCTTTTCCTCCCATGTCACCGGGACATCCCGATTGGGGGAGGTGGGCTTTTGCGTCAGTTCTGCTTCTTCTGAAGAAACTCCCGTTGACTCTACCATTTCATACTGAAGACTAACTTTGGAGAAAATTCCTGCTCCCTCCCTTACACTCATTCTTGCTTCTGCTGCCTCCGACGACACATCAATCTCAAAGTTTTCCCCCACGGACAGAGGACGACGAAATTCTGCCTTGATACCCGTAATGAACACGGGATGCTGCATCTGCTGCGCGAACTCCTCCAGGCAAAGCATCACCTGCTGCACACCGTGCACGATCTGCCCACCGAACATGGTCTGGCGAGCGTATTGCTCATCCACATGCACGGGGTTATAATCGCCGGATAAGCGAGCAAATCTTTGTATTTCTTGATTTCGTATAATCATACTAGAATCTGAAATAGATGAAGGGAGAGAACGTGGATGTGATCGCAAACACGTACGCCACGATAAAAAGAACCAGCATGACAACAGCATCAATCTTCGTCCCTTCATACTTGGAGTACCAGCGTGCAAGCAGCGGTGTGGACAGAATGCAGCCGATGATGAAGATCATCGCATTGCTGTAAGTCAAAAACTCCGTTGCCTTGTAGAAACTGTTCAGTGGAGCGTTTGAATCGCCAAACATGGTCTTGATGTATTGCCAGGCATAGTCCAACGTATCGGAACGAAAGATGACGAAACCGATAATGAAAACCAAGATGGTATACAAATGGCAGATAAGGTTGACGAAAGGACTCTTGCTCTCCTTATTCCACCCCGTTAGTATCTCCACAAAGATGAAAAAGCCGTTGTAAAGCCCGTACACGATGAAGCTCCACCCGGCGCCATGCCAAAATCCGATTATAAACCATGTCACCAGGAGTGCGACAGCCGTCAGGAAAATGTTTGTTCTCTTGCGCCCAATCTTGCGAGAGAGCGCCGCATAGGTTTTCGAAAGTGATAGAGCGCGTGATAAAGGCAAAAACAAGTAATCCCTGAACCAGCTCCCCATTGATATATGCCACCGACGCCAATACTCGGAGATGGATTTTGAGATGTACGGGTAGTTGAAGTTTTCCAGAAATTTGAAATTGAACACCCTGCCCAAGCCGATAGCCATGTCGGAATAGCCGGAGAAATCGTAGTAGATTTGCAGGGTATATGCCAGCGCGCCAACCCAGGCAAACAGGGTGGGAAT
Source organism: uncultured Akkermansia sp. (assembly GCA_947601655.1). GTDB lineage: Bacteria > Verrucomicrobiota > Verrucomicrobiia > Verrucomicrobiales > Akkermansiaceae > Akkermansia. The sequence continues at coordinate 9,142 of CANQGG010000058.1, read as the reverse complement.
TTCCTTGACCGGCGAGTTGAAAACCGTATCGGCGACGAATGCCATCTGATCAGCAATCAACACCTTCTTGGCCAGACCGATCACGAAGCGTCGCAGCCCCTGGTAAACTTGCTCGTAACGGACTGACCGGTTTTGTATATCCTTCTCAATGGTCTCGTACCGTACGATCGGTCCCGCCACCAGTTGAGGGAAGAGAGACACATACGTTGCCAGAGAAGCAAGGTTCCGCTGGGCGGCAACCTGCCCGCGGTACAGATCAATCAGGTAGGAGAGAATCTGAAAGACGTAGAAAGAAATGCCTATCGGTAAAGCGATCTTCGGAATAACAGATATTGGGGGGGGGGAGTAACAAAGGTTGATGTTCTCCAGTAAGAACATCCAGTACTTATAGTAAATAAGCGCCGACAGGTTGGATAGGATTCCGAACGTCAAGATGCATTTGGAGTACTTCGGAAACTTCTCGATCCCGAGCCCCACAACATAACTGAGGACGATTAACGCCACCATCACGATGACAGCTTTAGGTTCACCCCAGGCATAGAAGATCAGGCTTGCAGTCAGCAACACCGCGTTGCGCATCTTCTCCTGCGCTAGGAAATAAAGCCCCAACACAATTGGAAGAAACATCGTCAGGAAGAGAACTGATGAAAAAACCATTGTTATTTCTCACTATAAGGGTTATTCTTCTAGATAGAGATGAACTTACACTTTCAGTCTATAGAAAATTGATTAGCAAACCGTCGGAAAGTCTCAACCATGAAGCTTGCCCCATACCGATCCAAATATTTCTTTGTCTCCTTTTGTCCTTGGGCAAAACTGGCCTGCAATAGTCCTTCCAAACAATTCACACGAAGCGCACTGAAGGCCTGCAGAGGTAAAGTTAGTCCTCTTTCATAAAATTGAATAGCGTGTTCAAAAGCTCCCTTCTTGTGTAAAATTTGTGCAATCTGCAGGAAGACAAGAAACATATTTTCTGCTTCAAACCGATCTTTCGCCCCAGGGAAGTTAGTGAACAAGAAAAGGAGGGTATCGTCATCAATTATTCTTTCTTTAATAAGATAATGCAATTTCAGGACGGGAGAAGATTGTAAGAGATTTAATTTGCACCTTTCAATGCTTATTCTGGCCTCTTCAGAGTCCATTTCTAAATGTTCGTGATATTTAAATTCGTACAGCGGATATTTGTGTGAAACATTATTTTCATGCTCCAAAACATGTCTTAGAAGAGGAATATCAATTTTCACATTGTTATGCATCTGAGCTTTGCAAACAATACCGAAGTAAAAGGAACGGAGAGAATCAACAGTTGAAGAGAAATAATCAATGCAATCGTTGTCATTCATGATATCCACTACCTTGGTTCCTGCTGAGCAAAAAGCGAGATGACTTCCCCCCGCTCCATGGGTCATTATGACCTGTCGGACCGAAGAAAATAATTGTATCTTTTCGATGATAGAAATTTCTCCAAGACGAACCAATTGGACGGAATCTCCCAACTCTCTCATTACCTCGTCTTCATTAACAATAATCCTCCCGTTTTTAGCATCACTACGACTGATGTATATTTGGCTCGGTAAAGTGGTTTTTACAGGATGTCGGTTCAAAACCTTATTCCGAAATTCGGTAAAAAGTTCCACCGTCTCGCGTGTCAATAAATTTTGTGGGACGGGGAAGATTAAATCCTCACACTGAGTGATCTTGTCATCTGGAATTTCCATATATTCAAGCGGATACCCACACTCTTGAAGGAGGTGTAGGTATTCGTACACATACGCAGGACAATTTTCAAATATTAAGATTTTACGCTTCCTAAGATCAAACCCCTGTTTTAAAGCTACAAGAATCGATTGGATCGCATTTACTGTAAAATGGAAATATTCGGAATAGGTCCAATTGATCAAACAAAAAAATTCCCCTTCCAGAAATGATATTTCTCTTTGGAGCAACAAACTATCCAACGTATCCTGTGGAGTTCTTGCCCCGAAAATCAATGCCCCATCGCACGAAATAAGACATGTTCCAACACGCTTGTTTGCACCAGGTACGATCAGTGCCTTTCTATGCCGATGAAAGATACTCGTAATTTTCTCAGGTACAATAAATTTATCCGCAAACATCATCGGATGTGGCTCCTGTACTTCAGGACTAATGTAGAGCTTAACGATATTATTCATGGCTGAATTGTAAATTGGTAGGGCAAGTGTAGCATATGACAGAAATTTCGGAACTAAGATAAAACTTAACGGTATTATCTCATATCTAGTAAATCATTGTCTTTTAAAGTATAAAGTTAATTTCGGAACTAAAAATTTTTCGATTAAATGGTATTCAAGAACGCCCAGCACAATCCCCCCCCCAACTATAAATATAGCTCCATCAATATATTTGAATTCTGGTAGAAAATGCGCTCGCCAATGCAGCTGAACTTCATGCATGATATATACCGAAAAACAGTATCGAGATACTACTGAAATTGAAGGTATTTTGTTCATCAAAGAAGAAAGGTAGCCCAGAGAATTTGAAAGAGAAATAAGCAGGAGAGCAAAAAGAACTTGTATTTCAATGTATCCATATGATGACTTTCCAAACAAATAGATGAAAAAATGGAGCAGAGCGTATAACTCAAAGACCGTACAAGCATAACGAAAACTCCTCTTCTTTAGATGATTGGTCTTGAGAGCGAGAAACGCAGACATCATCCCAATTCCCATGCTATAAATCCCTCGCGTGCAAAAAACGCCTATGATGTTGTAGTATGTGTCAAGTACATTGACATGCCGGCCGTTTGGTCCCCCTGCTAAGGCTTGTCCATGCTCATGCAGCATTAAACCCGCGTATACACAAACACCCAAAACAGTCCAACCCAATTTGGAATTACATCTAAACAGACCGACAGCGAAGCATGTGAATAAAAAATACACACTCAAGAACCAAGATGATCCAATGAAAGGAACTGCCAGACCAGATCCTCCGGTTAAGGAGAGCAGGATGAAAATGTGTGAAAAAGGGAGTACTCCTGTACAGACAGTCAGAAGAAAAGCAAAAAGAAGTCCAGGAAGGAACCTCCAATATGTCTTGCAAATGAGTTCACAGGAGGAACGGTTTGAATTTACTCTTCTATATAGAAAGAATCCCCCGATAATGAAAAAAAATTCTACGGCATGATTCATGTGCGCTCCGCGAAATGGATATTTTGCCAGTAACTCAGAGCAAGATAATAAACTATGAAGCCACAGAATTGCAAATACCAAAATAATCCGAATAAATTCGACACTATAAATTCTTTTTGTCATACTATACCTCCACTTTCATTGATTTTGCCTGCTTGAGAAGATTTCTTATCCTTTTATATTTTTCTGTGTATTTTTTCGATATCTTTTCTCTGCAACATTTAGCAAGAATGTAGTATTTCATAAGATCAATATGCGGATGTAGTACAATTTCTCCTCGATTGAGAACATATGAACAGGGTAATTCTTTAATTTTATATTTCCCTTGTCGATGGACATGGAAAATAAAGGCAGAAAATAAAAATTCAGCTAAATAACCAATGAATCTCAATGAATGCCCTGATTTTCCACTACTATCGATTAAGGAATCTATTTTTGATAAAATAGGGAAGAGAAATTGATTATATTCGAAAAATAGATTTTTCGGCATTACAAACATGTTGCATAAACATTGAAGCGAACCATGCTCCAACATTTCGATTTCATACAAATACTCCAGCGCCATCATTTTTGCTGTTTCTATCATGACGTCGAAATTATTGATTTCCTGTCCAGGCAAAAGTGTTCCATAGTGTGTACGCAAACTGGGCGACTTCATATATCGAACATCATAAGGTTTAATAATCAACACATCGGCTTGCGATAGTTGTTTTTCTACGTACTTACTCTTGAGATGTTTTAAATATTTTGCACTGATGAAAGGCACTTTGTATACTTCTCCTTTAGGTAACCAAACATTTTCTCTTTTTCCTCTCCAGCCATCAAACATAAAATGCCGGCGATAATGCATGAAGCCGATGTAATCGGGATCTCCGATTCTATCATAATTCTTCCATGCCCAATACTGGGCTGTTAGTTCACAAAATCGTTCGTTTTTTTCCGAAATGTTATCGCCCTCATCGTCATGGAGCATATTATTAAATCTTTTTGCAGTTACAGCACATCCTGTTTGAATCGGCAGTAATACATCGGATTGTAGCGGAGTACACTCGTCGTGATAACTCAAAATCAGTTTAATCTTATCCATAAAAATTTTGTTGTTTTTAGTTTCAATAAACTGTACATCAATCGTCTAATACTTCCACTGGCATTCTGGATAAAGATGCGTCATTTTGAACGAAACTTCGTGAGTATACGTCACGGAAGAGCCCGCGCAGTCCGATGGGATTGACCGAGACAAGTTCAATATGTGGGAACTCTCGTTTTTTATACTCTAAAAAATCGAGCCAAAAGCGTTTGGCAGAGGAGAAATTTTCTTTTCTGCCTCCATAAAAATGTCGGTCATCAGTACAATCGCACCCAATCAAATAGATCCGTTTGGGATTAGTATATAAGATAAACTGAAGAGCGGAAAAAACTGTTCCTCCCCAATCCTTTATTGCTTCCTTCGAAATATCATACGGCCAATAGGGATACGTAGAGTCGGCTAATATGTATTGTTTTGCATTCGCGAGCGATACGTTTGCCAGCGAGATACGCCGTATATGGCAGGAATTGGGATCTTGCTGAACTCTCATGTAACGCCCGTGTGGGATAATTCCATAAAATTTTTTACATTTCCCATGCCCATATTGGTTAGCTTCCTCTTGCTCCCCTTCCAAATCATCCTGAACAAATAAATAATCCAAATTTATTTTGCCAATAAGAAAAGCACGATTGACTCCGACATAGATAGTATCTTTTAACCCATTGAAATAGTTCACAGAGGGTCCACAAGCAACTACAGCAACATTCTGGTTTGTATGACAATTAAGATATGCTCCAAACGTGTCAGGATGTATAGATTGGGCGTATAACTTCGTATCAATGTCACGCTCTATACTCTCGATCCTCTGAATAGATCGCAGGAGATTTTCGGCTAACTCTTGAGATCGTCTATACATAGGAATACCAAAAAAATATCTTACTTCACAACCAGATTTTTTAACACGCTTGTAAAACGGCAAAGCGCATAAATACTTTCTTACATCCTTGTTGCAGCGTTCGACACGGTACAATCCACCAAAATACGACGTTTCTTGGCCAGATGGTAAAGAACAGGAAATCTTCCATGGTAAAAATAGGAAAAAATTCTTTATTTTATTGCCCCCTTTTTTTTTGCGCAAAAACACATTTTCTACAACTGTTCGGATTGGATGAAAAGCAAGTTTTTTGTATAGGTGTGTTTCCAAAGGCCCCAAATGAACATGACCTTCTTCCCAATTATACCTTAATTGCTTTGCAACCTGTAGGAAAAGCCTCCAATTTGTTAGTGATACATGTCCAGCCTGAAAAGCCCACCAAAAATTCAAAAACTCGCGACGACTTTTTATGTACCAATACTCGTCCAGCATCTCATATTTTTTCCTTTCCAAGTACGTGTTCAATTTGAGATATAAATCCATACAACCCTTGACTTTATCGTCTTTCCCTCGAATGGATGAGTTGGGATTATCCACACGATAATGGTAAAAACAGCGATGAGTGATGTACAAACTACGACAGAAAAAATAAGTTTTTAGTGTCCACATTATATCTTCAGCAGAGGGAGAGGGCTGCTCTTCCCACCTGATTTGGTGTCTGTCCAACATCTCCCTTTTGTAAATCGCTGACCAGTATGAACCGTATTTATAGCAAAAGTCCGGTACATCCAAATTTTTGAGGGCTTTGTTATATTGACCGGGCTTGAAAGAAAGGGCTAATTTAAGCTCCTTACCTTCCTCTTTGAAAGAAAACAAAGATTTAACCAAATCAACATTGTTTTCTTTTCCGATCTTATAGAGAGTCTCGTACATAATGGGACCGACGAAATCATCACTTTCCACGATTCCGATGTACTCTCCGGTCGCTGCGTTAAGACCTGCGTTCATAGCCTTCCCGTAGCCTTCATTTCTCTCTAGATGAATGACCTTGAAACGTGCATCCTTTTGAAGAAATTCTTCGATTAAATCCTTGGACGCCTGATTAGCCCCATTGTCGATCAAAATAAACTCCATATCTCTCAGTGTCTGATTTTTGAGAGATTCGAGGCACTGTCGAACATATTGAATGTTATGGTTGTATATAGGTGTTAATACAGAAACCTTCATATTATTGATTTAAAAATTGTTTGTTTGCCAGCACTTAAGGATGGTCTTGCGAACCATGACATCCAATTTGGCGATAGACGGATCATCATAGAAAGAATCCGCCCTTTTGTGGTGTGTGGAGATTTCCTCAAAGATAACTCCATCGGGAGCTGAGAAAGAATGCTTTTCTCGTTGTTGAACAGTTTTGATCTGACCGGGTTTCAGCTCAAATTCTTTCCCATCCAGCACGAGATGAAGGTGCCCTGAGAGCACATGGAATGTTTCCTCTTTGATGTCGTGATAATGTGTAGGGTGCTGTTGCCCCGGGAACATAATGATGAGTTTCTTGCAGTACACCTTATTGATCACATTGACGATGGCACAGCCGACTTCCTCAAAACGATCTAACCCGTAATGGTGAGAGAGCTCAAGGGTGCACTCGGGGCAAAGTGCGATGCCTGCCTCATGGAGCATACCTTTGATGCGATAGACAAACTGATGAAGAGCATCCTCTCGCTTGTTGGGAGAAGGAATTTCTTGCACCGGATCGAGAGGCTCGTAATTTTTCGTAGCAACAAGTCCGTCTCCTATTTCGCCACTCTTGAGCTGCCCCTCTTGGCAGGGCATTGCGAAGAAGACATCCTCCTGAGAAATCGTCTCTCCTTTCTGAATTCCTTTTTTCGCGTACACACCGCGGCTCAGGCTTCCGAGCGAAGACTGCTCCTCCACAGGGACAGTCTTTTGCCCCGAGAACATACAGGCCTGTCTGGCAGCGACGATAGCAGCTACCCATTTATCTGCTTGCTCCGGAGCCATGGAGTAGTTGTTGATCTTGATTGCCTCGGTGGGCAAGGCGACGTGACGCTCTAGGATCTGCGCACCCTTAGCAACGGCCATGGCTGCGATCGTGGTATTATTCGGATCTTCATGACCGGAGTATCCGATGGGAACCCCTGGATATCTCTTCCTCATTTTATCAATAATATCCAACTGTAGACCTTGTGGAGGAGCTGGATACATTGCACAACAGTGCATTAGAGCAAAATCACACTGCTGATCGTGGAAGAAATCGTACAAAGCGTCTATTTCCGGAATGATTAATCCTCCCGTGGAGATAATAAGAGGTTTGTGACACCGAGCCACTTTTTCCAACAAAGGCCAATCTTTGGCACTGCAGGAAGCAATTTTGATGAAATCGAGATTTTGTTTAAGGCACAGATCAACAGATTCTTCATCGAAAGGAGTGCTCATCGTGTATAGACCTTCGGCACGAATTGCTTTAATCAATTGATCGAAAGCATCATCTGTGAGCCGAGTGCTCATGAAGCGAGGGATGTGTTTGATATTTGTTCTCTCCTTGAAGTTAGGGTGAATGAACGTATCATAATGCCGGTACTGTAATTTAACCGCCGCACGGACTCCATACTTTCTTGCTATGGTGCCCATAGCTTTGATAATGTTGAGTCCGTGTTCCACATCACCCTGATGTGAATTTGCCATTTCGAATATAATGATATCTTTGATCATAATTTTTTTTGTGAAAACGTTTACAGGTATTGAGTCATCTTGCGTAAACCAGATAAAGTCAGAGCATGATCATCTAAATAGAAGTCAGCTGTGGGCTTTCCGAACAGCAGTTCATCGTAAAGGCAGCCCCATGCCTCCATCTGCTGCTTTGTCAAACTTTCCCAATTCCCCCCAATTGTGCTGCCCCTTGCCGTGAAAAGGATAATCTTGTTTCCGAGTTTGTGCAACGCGTTAATCACACCGATACACTCTTGGTTGGGGAGACACTTTGTGTAATCGCAATCAGAGGGGGTAACAGCGAGTACACCATCAATATCTACACAAAATGTTTTCGCGCCCGCACGTGTTTCTATGAGGTCCGCTACGAGCTTTAAATCATCTTCTGTATCAATGTCGAAGTTATATGGCATTGGATAGCCCAGTATATTCTTCCCAGTCATGGAGTGTTGCTCCAAAATGACGCGTCCCCTCGTGACATCGATGCATGCATTCTGATAAAAAGCCTGGGGAAGATCCTGTCGAGGCATATTGTAACATTCCGGAATATCGGATGAAATAGGTCGCAGAGTATGCTCCTCCCCCATGGTCCACATTTTGAAGGGATTTTCTTTTGCAGGAGCAATACTCCTAATAGAATCAGCCTGAGGATTTTCTACAAGCATCTGAATCATCGCATTGATGTCTTCTACCCTGCGGACGGGACAGGTAGGGCGGAGATGCACAACAATATCCGGGACATATCCTTCCTGTTGCCTCAGGAAAGACAAGGCATGGTAGAAAACATCAATATCTGTTGCAGAATCTGTTGCATATTCAGCAGGTCTCAAGTACGGAATTTCAATGCCATACTCCCGTCCAATAGCAGCATATTTTTCCGAATCAGTATCCAAGATGATGCGACCAATCTTTTCCGATGCTTGCGCGTGTTCAATGGAATAAGCAAGAAGAGGCTTGCTGTTGATTGGACGTATATTTTTGTCAACAACGCTCTTAGAACCTGATCTTGCTGGGATAAGAGCCAATACTTTCAGACTGGATTTCTCTTCTGATGCGGGTCTGCCTAATTTCATATCACTGGTTGTGGGTCTCATATTGTGTAAAATTGGAAGTACCTCTATTCACCTCGCCTTTTTTGCATAGATTTCCCGCTGCTAAACGCTTGATGGCTCCAGAGGTAATCCCAGAGACCGAAGCGACCGATGGGGGTGATGTTGAGGGAACGCAACCAGGTGAGGATGCGCTTGCGGGCGGTGTAGATAGGCGGCGTGAAGGTCACGTTAGCATAGGGTTCAAAACGGATATCGCGTATGACGACATCGGCATCTGAAAAGCCGCAGA
>CANQGG010000057.1 GCA_947601655.1 uncultured Akkermansia sp. | reverse complement strand
GTCGAGTGGATTATAGTAGCGGTAGTTGTAGTACACGAGTCCAAGCTCAGCGTCATACACCTCGCTGCTCCATTGGAGGGGTTGGTAAGAGGTATCGCCTTCAATGGAAACTAAGCCGTATGGGGAGTAGGCGTATGTGTAGGGGGCCGCCTCCCCGAGTGTAGCACCAGTGAGTTCCGAGCGTCTGTTATAGTCGAAGGAATTCATCTCTGCTGACGCTCTGCTGCGGATAGGCCTGTGTGCGGGAAGTCGGGCGCCCAGGCTTGTCGTACGTGTAACTGCGCTGCACCACGAGCCCGCCGTCTGTGTTGCGGATAAAACTCATCTTAGTAAGCAGGTCACGGTTAGCTTTGTGGTTTGGGTTAAGCATCGCCCTATATCTGTCATCTGTAGCTTTTGTTCTTGTAATTCATACTACCTCGTTCCGTAGAAGTCAAGGCACTCTTTTTTCTTCCGATGCCGGTTGACAAGAACATAGGAAAATAGCACTCAATAATATCCTTTTCATCTTTTGTTCCTCAATTTACACTCATCGTTTCCTGTCATAAATAATGCGGCATATGCGTTTGGGTATTCCCCCTTCCTGAAGGATTCTATCTAAGCTGACGCCGTAGGTTCCTCTTATATCTCCGTCCGTTGCAAAGACTCTCAACTGGACGTAACTCTGCTTCTTTCCCTTCGATTGTAAGCATGAGGTCGTCCCCAATAAAACACAATACCCGACCTCCTCATCCATGGTAAAATATCTTTTCTTTGGCAGCGGCCCCATGTTGCAGCCCTCATTCTTTCTCATAAGTCGTACCTCAGCATCAATCATACCTACTGTCTCACACGTTTTGATAACTCGACAGGGTATGGCAGGCAGTGACTCATTACCATCCGTGATTAGCGTTAGGGCTTTGAAATAATCCCGTGTCTGCATATCCATATCTGAGAGGGTGGATTGTTCACCCTTTTTCAATGCTCTTGCCTGAGCTGTCCATCGCCACGAGTCCCTTCCCGTTTTAGTAATCCACCCGTCCCTTTCAAGTTGGAAGAGAAGGGCGATATTATTCATCAACATCGAAAGATTTAAGTCCGATTCCGTTATAAGACGTGCAGGAACATACACGTTTGGGGGAACATACCCCGCTATAAGGCGTGTATAAAAGCTTATCTCTCTTTCTCCTTTCATGAAAAAGATTCGACCCAGCTGATTGCCGTAGATCAACTTAGCAAACTTTTTCAAATCAAGCTTTTCCATGAAGATATTGATATCTTGGAACGTATCCGTTTCCCAAGGATAATTCGTTGGTTTCCGACTCGTTAAATTGCCCTGATAGCCGACCCAGGCGTGAGGGGGATACCAGATGCCGGGTTCTCGACCGGGTATGGCGTAGTATCTATCCCCAAAATACCTTATCGCTTTTGTATCACCACCAATTTGTTCTTTGACCTCCTCCGGCATAGGACGCAAAAAAATGGCTCGGCTTATTGCTGGCGGCGAATAATAGGTGTCCCTCTCCTTGAAGAATAACCAGCTCCTGAAGGATGCCTCTTTGTACTCTCTTATTTCAAGGCTTGCCTCTTTTACCGATGTGCAACCTGCGAAACAGAAAAATATGCTCGTTATCAACATCAATCCATGTGATAACTTCCCTCTCGCGGTGTGTGTCGTTAACATATCTCAGGAATCATGAATTGCTAATGCTCAGACTCCCTTCACTCTTTTTAGGAATACAAGAGCAGTCCCATTTAACTACCAGTTTTTTTATCACATAATTAGAATTTTCTGAACTCAATATCAACTTCTTCCCTCTTCTCATAGATAGGAACGCCTCATCAAGGTTGGTCTTTTCTTTTGAATAACTTGTGTCCCATAAACATAAACAGCAAACTCAGCAATAGCGTCCATCCCCCTACTTTCGCTAATTTTAAAGGCCTGTCGTAGAGGAGCTTTTCGTCATATTCAATCATTGTTCTGGGAGAGCAGGAGTCACGACAAAGTAACTGGACATTATCCCCTTTCTGTAATTTGCCGGGCTGCACCTCTTGCTGACTTCGGATGGTGTACCCTCGGTAAGAAAAATAGGCATATCCGTTTTCCACTCGCTCAACTTCTCCTTGCACGATTGACCACGAAAGCAATTTATCAGTGCTCATCACCCATTGCGAACAGGCAAAAACGAGAATGCCGATAGACAGAATCAACAACCAGTTGCCCATTCGCAGGCACAGCTTACTCCCCTTTTCTGCCGATGGTTTTGGATTATCGATAGGTTCGTTCTGGTCCTCCCTGTCAGGAAATACATATTTCTTCCACACCTTCCTGTACACAAACCATGCTATGAGGTAGGAGGCTACCAAAATGATGAGCCATACAAACCGTGTCCCCCACCGGATTTCGTCCGTTAACTCTGCTCCTTCTCTCCATCGGTGAAGTTGTAAGGAGACATGTCTAAAATTCATTCCCTGGGACTCCCACCAAAAAATTGACGCTGGTTCATTATCCCAAACTGACGCGCTTATGACGCATATGAAAGTAAAAAGAAAAACGACACTCGTCAGGGTACTCCACAAGACAAGATTTCGCTTTTCTCGCACCCTCCCGTTAAGGAGAAAAAACGCAACAATACATGATAACAATGAAACAATGTATCCCGAATCAAAGCGACCATATGGTAGACTAAAGGTAAAAGGGAATATGCCTACGAGAACGAGAAGAAATGCGAGACCAAAAACACGGTATATCGTCTCCCAATCAAATCCCATGCCAACTCGTAGGATTTCTTGAATGGCCAAAAAATAAAATATGAATATCCCCACTGCCTGAGAAAATATCAGTGCAAAAAATGGAATAATATCATTCCATAAAAGCCTGAAATCCTTTTTCCTATCATTGCCCAATCTCATGATCTTTTGCAGCTTTCCCATTTGCACGTCTTGTCTTGTTCAGGAGAGGTTTCCTCCCTAAGCGTTCGTAGTCATTGTTTAAGTTCTGACTCCAACGGAATTTTTACGCAACATGAAAATAATGAAGACATATGCCACAATACTAACGAGAATCTCTACCGCTAACGTCAGCTTGCATATGCTCCATTCCTTGCAGAAAGCTGAGTTGGGTAAGATTGACCCAATTAATGGCAAAAGCATGGGGAAGCATACAAACAAGAGAATGAAGACCGTAAGGACGCTTTTGGCAACGGCGGATTTCACCAACTTTTCTCCCCAATGAGCTAAAATTGTCCCCGGAAAAAGAAAGAATGCAACGGTCGCCATGGAAAAATTCATATCCTCAAGCACATCAAGTCCCCCGTACAAACCCATGACCATTTTCACAATTCCCACTGATGTTGCAACAAGTGGAAACAGAAAAAATGGAAGGATGCATTTAACTCGGTATATTTTATCTTCTGTCATTTTGAAGGGATCAGACTGAAAAAAACAAATAAACAAGAAAATAGGAAACCAGGAGGAATACATCCACACACTCGGACAATGAGTGACTCCGGCGCTTTTCACACAGTTGCTCTGCTTTGCTCCTTGCAAGCTTGGTCTGCTTCCTCCATTGACCAATCCTCAACGCCAGGCAAGATTCGAAACAACATAATGGCACCCCTATCACCAATATCCCATAAGTTACCTGACTCCACTCCCTCTGTACAATGACGTCCTCTCTGCACTCCTTAAACAGGTACCAACGAATCAGAAGCCATATCCCTATGGACAGAGGAGGCACGATATAAATGAAAGGAATCTTTTTCATCGTGATTCAGGCATTTTATGAAATTCCCAACCAAGCATGCTTCCGTACAATCTGATCGAGTATAACTGCCCATCAATGAGCACTTTATAATCGTCGATCAACTTGTCAGTCCTCTCCTCCTTCACCACTTTCCACGTTCCTCCATCCTTGCTCATTCTTGAAATCTCCACCTTCAAAGCTTCTGATCTTATGCCATCCCATATAACCTCATGCATGTGTCCGGAAACCAGGTGGAGAAGCACCATCGCTATACTCCCGATTGCGAAGTATAAAAAAGATCTCTTGATGTTCATATTACCCCCCGAATTGAAACTGATCTTCCGCCACGTATTTCTATCGTATAAGGAGTACCCTTCCCATGAATTATTTCCGCCAAACGAGTTTTTACATTGCGAATAGACTCGCCTTTCCCTTTGTGTTGATCGAAGTCATATTTATCGTCATAGGCTCTTAACTCCCCATTTACTTCATAATGACAATCACATTTTACAGATACTTTGCCAATAAATTTCAACGTTATCGTTCCGAGAACAAAAGCAGCTTGTCCCGTTGTCTTAAATGTTGTTCTCGCATCTTCGAACTCTTTTTCCGCTTTCTCGCATGACTTGGAAGACTTACGCTGAGACTCAAGCCATTCTTTTACATCTTTAAAATCTTCTACCACAGAAACACTTGACGTGTCTATCAAATCAAAACTAATTTGTACAGATTCGCCTTGACCGTTCTGGTAATGACTCCAGGCTTGAAGGAACGTTATTGAACTCCACTGCTTCAGTAATCCCAAATAATCAGAATCGACAAGCGAAGAATTTTTCATATATACGTACGCTGCCTCCAATAGGACAGGTTCGGCCGGATCCCTCCGCGTCCACCTGCCGTCGAGTGGATTATAGTAGCGGTAGTTGTAGTACACGAGTCCAAGCTCAGCGTCATACACCTCGCTGCTCCATTGGATGGGTTGGTAAGAGGTATCGCCTTCAATGGAAACTAAGCCGTATGGGGAGTAGGCGTAGCGGTGTACGAGGAAGCCTGTGGCCCCGGCATACGTCTCGCAGATGTTCTTCGTCAAGTCCCAACCGTACGTGGAATATGCCCCGTTCGCTCGTATGGCCAGTGGACGTGTGGCTATTTCCTGCGTCGGATCCCAGATAATCTGCCACAATGAGGGCAGTCCCTCTGCGAGCAGATCGTAGGCCGCTACTTGCAGATAGCCTCGGTACACATAGCGCACGTGACTGATGGCGGCGCCTTCTTTCTCCTCCTTCTTCTCCACCCGGCGTCCCTGCGAGTCATACACGCACGTGATGACGTGCGTGGAATCCGCCTCAGACTCGTAGCGTATCGCGCGGTTCTGCGCGTTGTACTGCACCTTCCAGATGCCCGTGACCGTCCGCACGCGCGTCTGGTTGCCGTCCTCATCGTACTCCGGAACGAACGCCGTGCCGTCCGTATCAATCTGCGTGTACTGGTTCAGATTGTTCGCCTCGTAGGTAACACTCTCCGCATCCTCCTGCGCCGTGATACGGTTGCCGATGTTGTCGTAGGCGTAGGCATGAGGAGCCTCCCCGAGTGAGTGCAGCGTCGGTGAGTTGACTCGGCATCGCCCCTTCGGGGCAAAAGCTGCGCTTTTGTCTAATCGCCCTGCCAGCCGTCGGGCGCTTTCAGAGCTGCTTCGTTTCCGGCACATCATAGGCAAGCACTAATCGCCCTGCCAGCCGTCGGGCGCTTTCAGAGCGGTCGTTGTAATTGAACGTCTCATTCATAGCGCCGCCACTGCGGAGTGTCTGCCGCGTGACCGGGCGTCCAAGCTTGTCGTACGTGTAACTGCGCTGCACCACGAGTCCGCCATCCGTGTTACGGATGGAGCTCATCTTGGTAAGCAGGTCGCGGTTGACTTTGTGGCTGGGGTTGAGCATCTCTATCTGTCTTTCATCCGTTACTATTGTTCTTGCAATTCACACATTATATTGTCTATCGCTTTTGTATCTTGTATGAAAGAAACAAATAACATAGAAAAGCGCTCCCTCCATAAAAAACTAAATAATCTAACAATCTAACATCATAAGCTGTTTCTCCATCAATAACTATAGAAGGGAAAAAAACTCTTATTATGTATGTTCCTATGCGAACCGGAACCCATTCCCAAACAATGTCGTCAGGAAAGGTTCGTGCCAAAACTAGCGTTGTGAGTAATGCTGCAAAAAAACAAAGCGTCAATCTAATAAATAGCCTCAGAATAAATATGAAGCTATTCTGCAGTAACTTCCAAAATCCCATAGTATACATACTCTCCTCCTTGGGCATTCTTTACCGTCTCTGAATCAGTGTCAAGAATAAACTGCCTGACTTCCTCAAATACGGACTTATCCATAAAAGTGATACAGCCTAGAGATTTCGACCCCGCATGCATTCGGAATAAAGAGCGTACTTTCCCATTTATGCATGTAGAATCATCAATTCTATTGTCAATGGCAATTAGAGCCAACCATTTTCTTTTGTCATTATCAGAAAAGAATTCATAAACTGCTTCACGAATCTCTCCTAAAAGTCCTCCACTCTGACGTTCTATAACATAGTATTTACCAGGTGGTATTGGACCATTATCTGGATCCCCAACACTATCGGGATTATTCCTGTGTTCATTGTTGCCAGAGAATACTTTATCCGTAGTCAAATGTTCAATATTTCCGTCCTTATCAACTTTTTCTATTTTAAGTCGATGTAATTTAATACTATATGAAATGTTACATAAAAGCCCTAATGTGTCTGTATAGAAGGTAGCCTTATTACCAACATATGAGTACAAACGAGCGTTATTAGCAATACGATTCAACGGATCCCTCCTTGTCCACCTGCCGTCGAGTGGATTATAGTAGCGGTAGTTGTAGTACACGAGTCCAAGCTCAGCGTCATACACCTCGCTGCTCCATTGGATGGGTTGGTAAGAGGTATCGCCTTCAATGGAAACTAAGCCGTATGGGGAGTAGGCGTAGCGGTGCACGAGAAAGCCTGTGGCCCCGGCATACGTCTCGCAGATGTTCTTCGTCAAGTCCCAGCCATACGTGGAATATGCCCCGTTCGCTCGTATGACCAGCGGGCGTGTGGCTATTTCCTGCGTCGGATCCCAGATAATCTGCCACAATGAGGGCAGTCCCTCCGCGAACAAATCGTAGGCCGCTACTTGCAGATAGCCTCGGTACACATAGCGCACGTGACTGATGGCGGCGCCTTCTTTCTCCTCCTTCTTCTCCACCCGGCGTCCCTGCGAGTCATACACGCACGTGATGACGTGCGTGGAATCCGCCTCAGACTCGTAGCGTATCGCGCGGTTCTGCGCGTTGTACTGCACCTTCCAGATGCCCGTGACCGTCCGCACGCGCGTCTGGTTGCCGTCCTCATCGTACTCCGGAACGAACGCCGTACCGTCCGTGTCAATCTGCGTGTACTGGTTCAAATTGTTCGCCTCGTAGGTGACACTCTCAGTATCCTCCTGCGCCGTGATGCGGTTGCCGATGTTGTCGTAGGCGTAGGCGTAGGGCGCCTCCCCGAGTGTAGCACCGGTGAGTTCAGAGCGATCATTGTACCGGAAGGAATCATCTCTGCTGACGCTCTGCTGCGGGTAGGCCTGTGTGCGGGAAGTCGGGCGCCCCAGCGCATCGTATGCATATGTGCGACGGGAGACTTCCAACAGCTTGCCCGCATTGTTGGAGCGCGTGTAGAGCATCTCCGCGAGCAGGTCGCGCTTCTCCTCGTAACTCTGCGTGAGCGTCACCCCATTCGGCATGGCGAGGGATCGCAGCAGATTGCTGCCCGCCAGATACTCGTATGTGAATTTCCTCTCCGCTCCGCCATGCCGGAAGCTCGCCGAGCCAATGCGCCCATCAGCCGCATACGCAAAACTCACCACCGTCATATCTGAACCGGACTTGCGCGACCGGTAACCGACGCTGCGTCCGTAGCTATCCCAGTCCTCATTCACCGCAAACGTGGCGTCCCCGTAAAAACTGCGTTCAAACTTCAGCGTTCCTTCTTTGTTGTATTCATAGATGCGGCGACCGCTCGCATCGGTGATCTGCGTGAAATTGCCGAGGAGATCGTACGCAAACGTCTGCTCCGGGGTGTCGGCGGCAGAAAAGGAAATCTTTGTCACATTGCCGGTGAGCTCATCATACGTGTAGAAGGTTTGTTGCCCGCGCGCATTCGTGAGCGCGGACAGGCGATTCATCGCATCGTAGGCTTTCGTTGTGCCTTTCCCGTTCGCGTAAGTCTTCTTCACCTCCAGTCCCGTGGCGGCATCGTATTCCCAGTGCGTGGTGTCGCCGCCTTCCAATCCCGAAGGATCGGTGGTGATAATCTGCTCATCCATGCGCCACGTAGTCAGCGACGTCAGCAGTCCCGCGTCGTCGTACGCGTAGACGACGGGTTGAATCCCCGTGCCGTACTCGGCGATCCTCAGGCCGCGGACATCGTAGGCGTAGCACGTCGTGTTGCCCAGCGCATCGGTGATCTGCGCCGGATCGTCATTTGCGGGATCGTAGGCGTACGTGGTCTTGTTTCCCGCGGCATCCGTCACTTCAACGGGGCGTTCCGCAATATCCGTGATCGTGGTCGTCGTGTTGCCGCGTCCATCCGTATCCATGAGTCGCAAGCCGTGTTCCTCATACCGGCGGGAGTGCAGAGCAGTGATGCCGGCGCTGTCCTTTTGCGAAGTAATGAACCCATCCCAGCTGATCTGCTCGGCTGTGATATTGCTTGTGGGGAGCTGCTGTCTGGCGATGCGTTCGCTGCCCTGTCCGTACTCCGTCCATGAGACGGATGTTTGATCGTAGATATCCACCGAGACAACCCTGCTCTCGACAGTGGGCGAAAGACGAGAGATGAGGGTCTTCTGCGTGGTTGCAATCAGAGCGCCTTGTGCATTGCTGCGCTGCTGAGTAACTACCTCGTACACCTCTCCATCGATGAGTTCATGGGTTGTGGTGATCATGGCGATCACGTTTTTCTTCGCATCCTGCGGGGCGGTTTCATCCAGAAGCTGCGTCTGCCGAGAGAGATTTCCCATGCTGTCGTATTCGTATGCAGTCGGCGCCAGCGTGCCCTGCTGCGTGCGGATGAGCTGCCCCTTGTTATTGTACTGACTCACTGTGTCGATGAACACCTCCTTGTCTGTCGTGGCTGCGCTTTCCAGCAGGGTTTCTCCGTAATCATTCACCACACTGCGTGCGATGACGGTTCCATCCGGCAACAGCGTGGTCGTGCGTGCCCCATCGGCATAATCGTAGGCGTATTTCAGCGAACGCTGTCCGCTGCCCCCCTCTTCTGCCGGGCTTCCGTTCGTGGTCGTGCGTGAGATGAGCGTGGCGCCGCCGGGCGTAGTAGTCGTGGTGGTGAGTCCATCCTCGCTGTATGCCGTGGTGGTGATGCGCCCGAGTGCATCTACCTTCTTCACCACGCGCCCCTGCAAGTCGTATTCTGTGCGCGTTTCGCGCTGCATCGCGCCGATGCGCTCGATCGTGCGGAGGACACCTCCCGCGCCGTCTCGCTCATACTCCGTAATGGTCTCCGGCGTGATGCAGTCGCCGTCTGTATCGCACACCTCACTGCGCGTGATTTCAATGAGCTGTCGCGCGCTGTCGTAGGCATAGATAGTCGTGATGCCGTTCTCATCCGTCTCGCGCAGAGGGGCTCCCTGGCAGGTAGTCTCCCGGGTGGAGACGCGCCCATTGTCCCGCCTGGTCTTAGTGCGGCGGTTATTCACATCGTACTCGTAGTCTTCCCCCTCCGTCAGGCGCCACGTCTCGCCGATGAGCACGTAATTCTCCTCCCGCAGCGTGTTGCCCTCAGGGCTGATGTAGCCCACCCGTCGTGTGCTCTGCCCGGGAATGAGCTCCCCCTCCACCCGCGTTTCCTTCGTCAGAGTGTAGATGGCGCCGTGTGCGGTGGTGTTCTCGTAGCTGTACCACGTTTGCACGCCGTTCTCCTCCTGCCTCATACGCAGTTGCCCGCGTCCGCGCCCTGCCTCCGCCACATCCTTCCAACGTTCCTCGATTGTGCGCCGTGTGCCCGTGATGGCTTTGCCGGTGGTGAGCACTGTCGTGCGCTCAATGAGACCATCCTCCTGATCAGTGTAACCGTAGCGTTCATAGCGCAGGGTAATCATTGGGCTTCCGTCCGGCAGTAAGAGCCATTGCGTGCGCGTGTAGAGTTTCTCGTCAAAGGCTTCTTCGTTGCTGTTCGCATAGGTGCTTTCCGTGATGAGGATCGTATCTTCATTGTTCCACGGCTTGCGGTTGCGGATCTCGCGTCCGCTTTCATCATAGCTCATTTCCTCCCAGTAACCATCCGAGCGATTCAACGAGATGTTGTTGCCCACGGCATCGTATGCGTATTGCGTAGTGGATTCATTCTCCTCCCCGTAGCCCTCCACGCGCGTGAGGCAGAGCCACCCCACGCCGGCAATTTGATAAACCTCACAACTACGGCGGGCAACTTCGCCATTCTTGCTCGTTTCGCTGATGAGCTGCAGGACATCGCTCTCAAGCTCCCGGGAAATGCTGCGCTCAACCACCGCCTCTGCGCCTTCGCCACGCCGAAACTCCCACAGACGTTCGGCTTCATCCTGCTGCCAGCGGTATGCCAGGTCCGCGCGTCCTGTGCTGTGCTCCGTGATGCTCAGGGCATTTTCCTCTGCTTCGTACGCGATATCGAAACTCATGAACGGAAGTGCGCCGGTCGTCAGGAGCCAGGTTCCGTCCTCGCTGCGTCCTCCCAGCTGAGAAGGCGTGTAGAGTCCAATGCGGTAGCCGGTTTCGGTGGCGTCCTCCACCTGCAACAGTCCATCCCAATAGCTCCATATCTGACGAATTTCGCCCTCCTCGCCACGCCGCACTTCCAGGTAGCGGCTCACATCTCTGATGATCACGCCATTGCTTCCCTCGTATTCCAGAAGTCGCCCATCCTCCAGGCTGAACGTCCATTTCTGCCCATCATTGTCCTGCCACTTCAATTCCGTGTTTCCCTTGAGCAGAACTGGCTTCCCCTGAAATGCATCCACTCCGACCGCCACCACACGTCCATCCGCATACGTTCGCAAAGCGACCACCCGCGTTCCCTGTTCTATCTCCACGCGATCGCCGAGTTGAAAGCCTCCGTCTTCCGGCAATTTCAGGCGGGCGGCCATCGGGTGATCATAGAGCAGCTGGCGGACATGGGCTGTTTCTTCATTTAATTTGCGCGTTTGAATCTCCACCTCTCCGTCAAGAGACGTTCCCAGCCCGCGCACCGCTCCGAAATTGCAGCTCCATGTCATCTCCTCCTTTTCCAACTGCGCCGTGATGCTCGTTCCCGCCGAACTGCTCGCCAGCCCTGAGTCCCCGACGCCGGCGGAGCGGGCGCTCTCGTCTGCCACCTCCCCACCGGCATCGCCTGAACATGCCCCGCTTGAGCATGCGCATTTATCCTTCTTTTTACCTCCGTCTTCCTCCCAGGCTCCCTCCGCGACAATTTTGTAGTAAAAACGATTCGACTGCCCGGACTCCATGATGATGTTTCTTGCGGTATATCCCAGCGTATGCGTCCCCGATGCCAAAACGATACTCTTGCTACCATTCCACTGCTGGTGCCCGCCAAACTCTCCGGGAGGTTCCACCCCCTCCGTCATGTCGATGATTTCTTCCCCATCTATGCTCACCGTCCCCCAATCATCCACCGACATGCTAACCGTATAGATGGCGTTGCGGCTCTTCTTTTCCCCTTTTTCATTGACCCAATAGGGAACCTCAAAGCTCGTTTCCCCGCTCTCACTCTGCCCATTTGTTCCCGTTTCTTCCTTTTCTATGTCCACCCGTCCTAAGGCTCCCTCCGGCCTGTACTCGTCCTCTTTGTCCTCATCCGCCGCCTCCTGAATCCGCACGTTCCTCACACCCATGCGTGCCTGATACGGCGGCACAGGATATTGCCCGAAAATACTTTTGTCGGTAAAGGGAGTTCTTTTCATAGCATTCTCATGCTAGTCCTGTTCTTCCCGGAAGGCAAGAAAATTTCGGACCGTCTTGTCTCCATGAAAGAGGCAAATGCCAAATTTATTGAAAGAAAGCGGCTAAAATTATTGTGCAGGGAATTAAGCATGATTACAAGATATGCCTCCGCAGATGGTGCGAACATGGAATAGAAATCAGGGATGTCGCAATGTCCCTGATCGGTCTCGGCAAGCTTCTCAATTAGTGACGCCTCTCCCTGAAATCATGTCATATTTTTCTCTAATGCAAAAAAACTTCGCGAGCGAAGCTCGCCAAATTCCTCACATGGTCCATCGGTACATGGTACATCTCAATGCGTTTACCCCGGGACATAATACATTATCCTTGCAACAGTTTAGTGAGGATGGTAGGCTTGGGGCATGAAAACGCGGGAATCGATCATGGGGATACGGGCCTATGTGCCGGGCAAGCCGATTGAAGAGACGGCAAAGGAAATTGGCATGAGGGTCGAAGAAATCATCAAGCTGGCATCCAATGAGAATCCGCTTGGGGCATCTCCTCTGGCGGTGGAAGCGATGCGGGAGGCAGCAAAGGGAGTGAGCCTGTACCCGGACGGCGGAGCGGTAGCGCTGCGGGAACAGTTGGCGGAGTTCCACGGATTCGCACCGGAAAACATCGTGCCGGGAGCGGGGAGCAGTGAACTCATCGAACTACTGGCGCACATTTGTCTGGAATCGGACGGCGAATTGATTGCGGCAAAATACAGTTTCACGCTCTACCCGCTCATGACACAGCTGTTCGGGGCGAAATATGTAGAAGTGGAAAACAAGACGGACTACACGCATGACACGGCGGCCATGCTCCGCGCCATCACGCCTGACACGCGAATACTCTTCATCACGAACCCGACCAACCCACTGGGAACCATGATCGGGCAAGAGGAGATCGACGCCTTTATGCAGGCTGTGCCGGAACACGTCCTAGTGGTGTTTGATGAAGCATACATCCACTTTGCAGAGAAGCGCCCGGACACCCTGCAATATGTTCGCGCGGGGCGCAACGTGGCAATACTGCGTACTTTCTCAAAGGCGTACGGACTGGCGGGTGCGCGCATCGGCTATGCCATCACCACGCCGACGATTGCCGAGCTGCTGCATAAAGTACGGTCGCCGTTCAACACAAGCAGCCTCGCACAAGCTGCGGCGGCGGCCGCTCTTCGTGATGAAGAGCATCTGAGACGCTCGGTACGGGTGGTACGTGACGGCATGCAGCAGTACGAAACCGCCTTCCGCGAAATGGGGCTGGAATACATCCCGAGTCATGGTAATTTTGTGCTGGTGAAGATAGGCGACGGGACGGCTGCATACCGCTACTGCCTCCAACGCGGCGTCATTCTACGCCCCATGACCGGCTATGGACTGAATGAATGGATCCGCATTAGCTTCGGCACACGGGATCAAAACGAGCGTTGCATCCAATTGCTGCGCGAAGTGTGTTCCCGCTGAAGAGAGGTTCTCACCTCACGATCCCGCAGCGGCGGCAAACGGTACTCCAGTCCGTCGAGGCGCGCAACAGTCCACCAAGCCAGGAATCGACCGGCGGAAGGAGTGTCACAGCTTTGATGCGCTCGGGACGGGTAATGCGCGTGAAGATAAGGTGATGCAGAGACCGGAGGGGCAGCTGGCGCACGCCATAGCCGCCCGGCTTGTTGGAAGACCAGAATCGGACGTAAGATTCTCCCCTGTATTTCTCTATGCCGAGAAAAATCACGAGGTGACCTCGCTCGACAGAGCCCAGGTTTTCGGTGAAGAAAAACTTCAGGAAGTCGCCGGCACGCGCCAGATCCGGGGAGGAAAAATTGATGCCCGCTCCGAGATCATGCACCCACGCGGCGCAACCGGGGCCATTCGCATTGAATCTCCCCCAGGAAAGAGCGCCATCCGGGTGTGGCCACTCCACGCGCAGCGCCTGCCATACACGGGGAGAAAAGACTCGGCATCCCTGCTCTGCCTCCCACGCCTCCAGCGCCTGCAGAAGCGCCATGTAGCATGCGGCAGAACAGAACGTAGGCAAAGCGCCGCGCGGAGAAACCGCCAATCGCTGCTCCTGCGCCCGCCACACCACACCCGAACGTGCAAGACGCTGCTCGGCGCTGTGATCAGCGGCATACCCACCGCCGACGGGCATTCCTTCCACCACACGCAGGACGTAGGGATTAAGCTCCGCTGCGGAAAGCGGAGCAAAAGCAAAGAAAAACGACAACGCACTCAGCACGAAGTGGCGCACCCTCCGTGCCGCGCGATTCATACCCACCTCAAACATCCTCCTCCAGCTTGGCATAGGCGAAGGTCTCATCGGGATCGGCTCCACGCTGCGGTTTCTGCACCTTACTGCGGAAAAGCTTCATGATCGCCACAAACGAGCAAGGCACGAAAAACACCCCGACGCCTGTTGCAATAGACATGCCTATAACCACCACCACACCAATTGCATTGCGCGCCAAAGCGCCGGCTCCCTCGGCCGTCAGCAACGGCACACACCCCAGGATGAAGGCAAAGGAAGTCATCAGGATGGGGCGCAACCTCAGGCGAGCCGCTGTCACCGCCGCCTCAATGAGAGGCAAACCTCGCTCCATCTGCAGCACGGCGTACTCCACGATGAGGATGGCATTCTTCGCGGCCAGCCCCACGAGCATCACCAGCCCGATCTGCGCGTAAAGGTTTAATTCAATCCCAAATGCCCAAAGCCCAAGGAACGCCCCCAGCACCGCCACAGGCACGGAAAGGAAAATCGCCAGTGGAAGCGTCCACTTCTCATACAACGCCGCCATGATGAGGAACGCGAAAACACCGGAGAGAGCGAAGATTGAGCCAAGACCGAGACCATCCTGCACCTTCTTTTCCTGGAAGCTCATATCGATGTAGTCTATGGCGTACTTAGTAGCATCCATATTCTTTTGGAAGCAATCCTCCACCGCCTCCATCGCCTGCGCAGTAGAATAGCCCGGGGCGGGAGTGATATTGATGCGAGCGGCGTTGTAGTTATTCATGTGGAAGACGAATTCCGTATCCTCAATATCCTTGATGGTCACGAGGGTGCTGAGAGGTACGGATTCACCCGCGCTGTTACGCACGTAGAAGTTGGCGATCTGGTCGGTATTCAC
>CANQGG010000056.1 GCA_947601655.1 uncultured Akkermansia sp. | reverse complement strand
GCGTGCTTGTACATGTTCTGCTCCTCGTGATCGAGCTCCACGAAGACAACGTTACCAGGTCCTGTAATGATGGAGCCCGAGAAGTACTGCGCTCCGCGACCCGTAATCTTCGGATCTTTGAAGCGTTCTTCGATGCTCTTGCTGCCATTTGCCGCATCATCCCACGTCAGACCGCCAAGTACGATCTTGTGGTGCTGATTGCTGGGTTTCCAGTCATCGAAGTCCACCGTGAGGTTCGCTCGGGCGTCTCCTTCTCCCGCCACCTTGAGGGCGCCTGTAAGGCCCGTGCCTTCCTTGGGACTGCCGTTATCCTCCATCGCCTGGCCATTGCAGCGGAAGACGAAGTTGCTGTCGCCCTGCAGGGTCACATTGCCCAGATCGGCCTTGTTCCCTTCCTTCAGTTTCACATCCAGCGTGCCCCCGCTGGCCACGTCGAGGTTCCACTTGTCGACGACCTCCGGAATGGCTCCCGTACTCAGACCGTCGAAGTAGATTACGGCATCCTCAGCGACGGACAGTGTGCCGGAGCCCGCCAGCGTACCGCTGAAGGCCTCTTCATTGCTGTCGGGCCGGCCGGTGATGGTCAGCTTAGTCTTGACGGTGCCGCCGCCTGCCAGCGTACCCGTCCCGTGAAGGACAGAGGCCGTATTGGTCTCATCCGGATTAGCGTCCAGTTCGCTCATGTCGAGCGTGCCTGTCAGCTCCACTTGTCCCGCATCCATCGTAGCCTGGCCTTGCAGTTTCAGCGTGCTGCCGTCATTCACCACGATGTCCACACCGCCGCCGATGGAGGCCGCCGTCGCCGGCTTCCCTTCACTCTCACCTTTGCTGCCGAGGGTCAGTGTGACTCCCTCACCACCTTCGGCACCCACCTGGAGAGTGCCTCCACCCTCAGCGGTGGTGAAGGTTGTGGAGACGAGAGGCTCATCCTCTTCTTCACCCTCCTCCGCTCCGGCGTAGACGAAGACGCCACCGCTGCTGAGGGTCACCTTGCCCGCCTCATCGGCATCCTCGCCCTCCACGATGTGGTGGACATTGATCATGCCGCCGTCCACACCGAAGCCCTTGCCGACAGTAGGCGGCACCGGCTTCCCATCTTTGTCCTCGACCTCCTCGTAGTCGAAAGCGAGTGTGCCAAGATAACTGTCCTCATCACCGTGTACGACGATGCTGCCGTTGGCGAGCGTAAGTGTCCCATCGATCCGAAGACCACTATTTATCCCCTTGCCCACGGTAAGGGTTCCGGCTCCTTTCTTCACGAACGACGTCTCTTTACCCTCGCCCACAATGCTCCCTTCGAATTCGGTGTCCTGACCTTTCAGCTCATCCAGAGGAGCCTGGCCGCCGATGGCATTGTTCAGCCATTGGTCGTCCTCCATGGGATCGTACTCTTCGTCTTTCTTTTCTTGTTCGTTATAGCGGAGAGCCTTCGCATTGTTGAGGGTGACGGTGCCTCCTCCGCTCGCTGTCAACGTCGATCCTGAAAGTCCCACAAGGTTGTTAACGGTGACATCGACAGCCTCTTCCCCCTTCTTCTCTGCTCTCACATCGTCGAGCTGGATCTCGAGGTGCGCCCCCGTGTCCAAAAGGGTGGCCTTCTTGCCGCTCAGCAATCGAGCATCGGCATTCGTCGCAATCACTCCTGTGTCGGACCACTTGTTGGTGTCATCATCCCACGCATTGTCGCCCTGACCGTACTTGTCCTGCTCTTCCGTTCTGAGCACGATGTAGATGTCCAGCGAGGAACCGAGCAGCACGAGGTCGCCCCCATCCACCGACATGGTGAAGCCGACGCCCTCCAGCAGTCCTGTGTACTTGCCGCTGCGAAGAAGCTCGTTGAGAGCTTTGTCACTGTGATTGGCGAAGCTGATCAGGTTGAAGTTGTCATCCTTACCCGGCTTGTAATCGGAGGTGAGCAGATGCAGGTAGGTTGGTTTATCCTCAGCACGCCTGCCCTCCAGCAGGTCTTTCACCTGCTGCTGGCGCGTGCTCTTAAGCGCGCCGAAGAGAGCCTCGTTGGTCAGGTCGAAAGTGAAGGAATCATTTTCGAGAGGTTTCTCCTCCTGTTCATTATCGCCCACGACGGTGTTGTTGACAATGAGTTTGCCGGTGGAACCGATAAGATACTCGCCTCCCTTGCTTGCGTCGATGCTATCCTCGGTGAAGATGCCTCCCTTGTCCGGGCCGATGTTCTTCTCGGTGAAGATGAGGTGCATTCTAGTCTGGTCCTCGGGGCTGCCCACGGTGATGTTGCCATCCACGCCGCTCAGTTTGCCGCCGGCGTTGATGTTGATTTCATCAAAGAGCAATCCCTTGGTCTTGCCGACGTTAACTGTGGCTCCGCCCTGAGCGGTATCGACAATGAGTTTGACGTCGCCTTTCTCGGTGATACCATCGGCCAATTCATTGAGCTCCCCGTTCCTGAGTCGGAAGGTGCCGCCTTTAGCTTCGGTGTCCACTTCAAGCTTGCCGCCCATCCATCTGGCGGCACCCTGATCATCACCCAGCCAGATTTCGTTGTCGTGGAAAATGAGGCTTCCGGTGCTCGTGTTCGTGCTGTTTGCCAGAACGAGGGCGATGTCTTTCATTTTGTTGACAATGCCAACCGTGCTGCCCATGTTCGTGACGTCGCTGTCGCCGATGGCGCCGGTGAGTCGGACGGTCTTCACCCCGTTGCCCGTCACCGATCCTTTATCGTAGGTGTAGTTGACGATGATCTTCCCTGTGCCCGCCAGTCCGGCAGCAATGGTCGCACTCCCATCTTTCTTCAGCTTTCCTTCAAGCGTCCAGGTGGATTCGCCGCTTCCCTCGCTGGTAGCGTGCCCCGCCACGATGGCGCCCTCGTATTTGGAGAGGTCGCCGATCAGGGTCTGCGCGTAGCCGCCCTTAGCGTTGGCGAGGACGTCTCCGGCTTTGCCCGTGATACTGCCGGCCGCACTCAGGGTGATCGTCTTGTTGATGTCATCTGCTTTGTCGTCGTATCCACCGACGTAGTTGGTCCCCTCCACGGTGATGTTCTGAACCTCCACGGTGGCTTTCTCTGTCAGCGTGATGGCGCGTCCGGCGAGAGTCAGGGTGGAGCCGCTGTCTTGCTCTTCTTCCTCCTCCGTACCCACTTCCGCCACTCGTCCCAGAGCTTTAACGTCGTTGACTGTCACAACGCTCTTGCCTGCTGCATTGCCTGCCAGACGGATGGTCCCCGTGAAGTAACCATCCACCGCTGCGTTCAGATTGTAGGCACCCTGGGCGCCCTCCTTGGATCCGATGGCGATGATGCCTTCGCCGCTGGCTCCTCGTGCAACGGTCAGGCTGCCGCCGTTGCTTGCGATGAGCTCGACAGTCGCGCCTTCCGCCGCCGTCAGAGGCTTATCCCCGTTAATGACAGCATCCTTCCCGCCGTTCTTCGGCGTGGCTTTCAGCGTGAGGGTGCCTCCCTCCGCATCCAGAGTCCCCTTGAAGTCGTTGCCAGAGGCTCCCAGCCCCCAATCGAGCGTGAAGTTCATCCGTCCGGATTTGATGATGCCCTCCTCTACCGCTCGTCTGATGCCTTCTTTTGAACCGCTGCCCTTCGCCAGACCTGTCCACGTGACTCTGTTCTCATTATCCACCTCGCCCTCCTCATTGCCGACGCGGATCCTCACGGGACCCACGCTATCGCCGGCGCTCACCTGGGCCGAGTGGTCCATGAAGCTGGAACTCAGGACAAGCCCATTTTCGTCTTCCCCATACGCAAGCGTACCGCCGTGGAAGACAATCTGCGTGCCGGTCTTGCTTCCCTCTTTCTTCTGAATGGCCTTGTCATTCGCCAGCGTGAGAACGCCGCCTTCCTCGAGCAGGACTTTGTCCACCCTCTTCGTCGGCATGGCCAGCGTGAGTTCCGCGCTGTTGCCGTGCCCGGGAACATCCGGATCACTGATGCCGACCTGGATCGTGTTGACGTCGAGTCCTGTTCCTTGCTTGAGCTTGAAGGTGTAATTGCCGCTCTCCACAATGACCTGATCG
Source organism: uncultured Akkermansia sp. (assembly GCA_947601655.1). GTDB lineage: Bacteria > Verrucomicrobiota > Verrucomicrobiia > Verrucomicrobiales > Akkermansiaceae > Akkermansia. Next base: position 10,978 of record CANQGG010000056.1, on the reverse strand, counting down.
GCGACGATATTGCCCACCAGATCAATGTGCTCCCCTTTGCCTTCGCCGTCTGCCGCACCGGCATCGAAGTAGTAGATGCGAGTTGAAGGATCATTGTCCAGCTCTTCCTTGGTGAAGTTCGTGGTACTGTCTGCTGCCCAGGTGCTGCCGTCGCCGTTCCCTCCGTTCCAACGCCACTCTGTCGTGTCGTACTTGTAGACGCGCAGGACGAGCTTGTCATCGTCGCGGATGGCAAGCTGAGTATTCAGCTCCAAACTCTTATCGACGAGATCATCCAGTCCATACAGATGGAAGTAATCTTCGATCGTCTTCGTCTCCAGATCGATGCCGTCCAGATCCAGGCCATCCACGAGGTAGTACACGCCGGTGGCAAGTTTGAGACCGGTATCCCCTCCTAACTCAAACTCCTTCGAGACGAGTTCAAGATCGATCTTCCCGCCCTCGCCTCGTCCGTGGCCAAGCCCGGTGAACCGCGTACCGTTTTCGCCCTTCAGATAGGCCTGATCCGCATTGCCGCTGGGTCGCTCGTTCATGTTGATCATCAGGCCGCCCTCCAGACTCTGCTCATACGCCGTGTTTCCGCCGCCGGTGAGCGTGAGCGTGCCCCCGCCCAGGATAATCTTCCCGGTGTAGGCCACCTCTTTGCCGCCGTACGCCACCGTCTCGCTTTCCTCCTGCGCGTGCCAGCTCCACAGCGTCCCGAGCGTCAGGTTGCCCTTCCCGCCCTTCGTGAAGGTGTCGTGGTTAGTTTTGTCGACCTCTGCATCCCCGGTGACTTTGTGCATCACGCGCATGTGCGCGCCCTCCAGCTTCACATCCAGTCCCTCGTTCACGTCGATGGTGTCGAGGTCCTGCAAATAGAGCCTCGTTCCCAGGCCTTGCAGTCTGGAGAAGGCGTCGTCCTGGCCCTTGTTGCTGAGCTCCAGCACCGCCGCATTCTCGTTCCAGCTCTTGCTCCCTTCGTTATACCCCACCGTGGAGTAGTCAGTCTTGTATCCGTTGGTGCCGTTCGCGCTGCCCTTCAGTCCTCGCTGGTAACCGCCGGAGAGAATGATCTGACTGCCGGCCTGCTGCTGGAATGTGCTGTCCTCGATCGTGACATCGCCCGTGAGCACGATCTTCGTGCTCGCCGTCCGCTCCCTCAGGTTGGCGTTTTCCCCGACCAGCAGGTGGTTGCCGGCGGCATACACTCCGCCCGCCACGCTGCCGCTCAGCAAGCGGATCTCAATCGCTCCCTGAGTCGGAGTCGTATCCGCCGCCTTCTGTGCGCGGCGATAGCTGCCGCCGAAGATATAGCCATTCACATGCGGAGTCAGCAGTTCGTGGTCCTCATCTTCGCCGCCGAGAGTGATCGTCACGTTGCCCAGCGCCAGAGAGGAGGGCAGCGTTGTGTTGTTGGAGTAGTGCCCGCCGATCACGTTGCCGGTGATCGTGCCGCCGTTCAGATTCACCTTGATCGACCCCCCGAGGGTGACGGAGTTGCCCGTCCCGGTTTCCGTGCTGCTGCTGTAGCTGCCGCCCACCACATAGCCGGTGATCGTGCCGCCGTTGATGGTCAGGTTCGTATCTCCGCCGATCTTCAGAGTGTGACCGCCGGATGTCCCGGTATCCACAAGCATGCTGCCCGCCACGATGGCCAGCCTGCCGCTGCCGGGATCACTGAAGTTCTCTCCGTCCTTCGCCGAAATCGTGCCGCCGTTGATGGTGACGTTCGTGCTGCCGGTGATGGTGAGGCTTCCGCCTGTCCCTTCATCTTCCATGTACCCGCCGCCGATGACGAGACCCGTGACGGTCGCTCCGTCGCTGATGGTCACGTTCGTGTCGCCCTCGACGGTAAGTTCCGTTTCCGCCCCGTTCAGCACGGCGTAATCGCCGCCGACAAGCCGCGTACCCGTGAAGGCGCCGCCGCTCACTGTGAGGGTCTGTGCGCCGGTCTGCGTGTACTCGCCGTGGCTCCCCTCGTAGTAGCTGCCACCCGCGGCAATGCCGACGCCGGAACTGAGATCCGTGAAGTTTCCTCCCTCAATGGTGAGCGTGGAGTCGCCCGTATGGGTGCCCTCGGAGCCTTCCAGACTGAAGCGGTTCACGCTGCCGCCGGTCACCCGCCAGAATGTGCCGGATGCAAGCTCCACATTCGTGCTGCCCGTGAGTTCGGAGATGTTGAGCCCCGAAATCGACGTTACCTGCCCGCTGTCATCCTCCTGCGTCGCCCCGCCGAACCAGAAGCCGCCCGCCACGTAGTTGACGTACCTGCCGCCGTCAATCTCGACCAGAGTACTGCCGGTGTAGTCCGTGGTCATGGTCCCGGTGGTGTCCGTGCGGCTTGCGCCGTTGACGCCCGCGTAGAAGGTGATATCGTGCCCCTCGTCGAAATCGCTGTGCCCGGTGATAGTGATGTGCGACCCGTACCCGCTTTTCGGACCGAGGAAGACCGTGCTGCGTTCGCCTTCTCCGTCTCCCGCGCTGTAGTTGCCGCCTACAATTCCCTTGAGGAAAGAATAGTGGTCATAGGTGTCCCCACCGACGAGCTTTTCGTAATGGGCCTGATAGTCGCTGAGGTCGACGACGATCTCGCTGCTGCCGGCGAAGGTGGGCTTAGTCGTGCCGCTCCCTTCCGGTACAACCCACGCGTTGCCTCCCACAATGTGCGTAAGACGTGTGTTACCCTCAATCGCCAAGGTGTCGCGTGCGGTTTGCAGAACGGTGTAGATGTTGATGTGCGTGTGCCCGACGAAGTCGTACGTCGTTGTTGTACCCTCTGATGCCACGCTATTGGTGATGGTGCTGCCGCCCACAATGCCGCCCCGCACGGCGCTGCGCATGGAGTCTTGCAACGTCTCACCCAGCTCCCCGCTCTCGGGATCTCTCAGTCGCCCGCCCTCATAGACTGAGATGTACGTGTCGCCCTTAAATCTGGCTCCGTTGCTGCTCAGGTGGTTGCCGCCGATGAGGTAATCCACCGTGCCGCCCTGCACCTGGATGTGCGTGTCGTCCTCGAAGCTCCCCGGGTCGCCCGCATAGTCACTCGCAAATGAACTGCCGCCCGCCATGATATGGACGTAATCCGTCGCGTTCGCCCACAGGCTCAGGTAAACGCCACCTTCGACTGTAGTGCTGCCTGTTGCCTGAGTTCCGGAGTAAAGCTTCCCGCCGATGATGGTGAACAGAGTCTCGGGATTCGAGCTGCCACCCCCCTGCTCATCGGGCTCCCTCCCCGGCTCAATACGGATACTGCGCGCGGATCTGTGGTTCTGCCACTTTCCGGAGTCGGCGCCGCTCAGCTCAAGGCAGAGCTGGGTGAAGGAGTCGACAGTGTTGTTCCTCTTTCCGTAGAGGTCGGTGCCCCTCCACGCTTCAACAGTCTTCTCGAGGTCTTTGTTGCTCGGCTCCCTGGAAGAATCAATCCCCCATGCCGAATCCCAGTACCGATACGCCTGAGAAGGCGTCAGGAGGGAAATCTTGAGGTAGTCTTTATCGCCTGCTTCCTCCCACTCCAGCACAATGCCATCCTCAATGGCATCGCCTCCGTCCGTTTCCTCCACAAACACCTGTGCCCATTTCTCCAGATCCGCCTGGTTGTACTTCGAGCTATCTCCCGTAATGCCGAGGTAGAGGAATTCTGTCACTTCAGGGTCAACGTCTTCTGTGTAGTGGATGATGATCTGCTTCTTCGGCGTGTCCTCGACACCAGTGGAATTGTTTTCAGCGAAGCTGTTCAAGGTACCCTTGATACCTTCGATATCCAGAGTGACAAGGTTTCTCGTGGTGTTTTTGGTGTAGTACAGCACCGCCGACGGCTGGAGATCGATGTTCTGAATCTCCAGTGCTTCTCCCTCGTAGTGCATGTTCAGCTCCTGATTAGCCGCGAGCCTGAGGCGAGAGATGGTCATCTTGCCTGCGCCGCCCGTCTTTTGCAGGGTATCCCCCGACAGCTCGACTGCGCCGCCCGGCGAACCGTCCACGCCGTTCTCCAAGGAGATACTGCCATCTGCCGTTCCCGTGGTGATATCCCCGTTGATGTAGAGGTGGTTGCCATCAGCAACGCTGCCGCTGATCGTGCCGCTGAAGTCCGTGAGATCTCCCAGAGAAAGCCAGCGTCCGCTGCTGCCTCCCAGGTTCTTGTCGTCCAGGTGCAGTGTGCCGGTACCGCTCAGGGAGGTGAATGAGTACCTCTTGTTGGCGCCGCCGTCGTTCCCTTCTCCGTACACAATCTTTGCATCTCCCTCGCCCAGAGTCAGGGAGCCGAAGGCGAAGGAAACATAATTACCGGTAGCATCAGCTCCTCCACCCACGCCGTCACTCAGCGTGCCGCCGTTGGACAGCGTGATGTTGTTCATCCCTGCGTTGCTCGTCAGTCCATTCATGACGAGCTTCAGCTGAGCGTCATTCCCACTCACCCGGAGATCCTTGACCTGGAGATCAACGGTGTAGGCGCTTCCCTCCATCGCGCCGGTGAGTTCCAGCACGCCTTCTTCCACCAAAACATGGGTATCTTCCCCCGTGGCAGTGAGACGCGTCAGCTTCTGCGTGCCTTTCCCGGTCTTTTTCAGGGTGACGTTTCCGGTCAGCTGCAGGTTCATGCCGGAACCTGCAGTGTTGCCGTTGGCTGTGCCCCCTTCCTTCACATTCAGCTCCAGCGTGCCTGTACCTTGCACCTTCTGAGTATTCTCCGCAGTCGCCCCCGTCCACGCTTCCGCAAAATGCAACCCGGCCACGGTGAGATATCCAGTTCCCTGCCCTTCTCCGACAGTGCCGCCAAGCTCCAGCACGGCGCCGTTCCATATCTCCATGTATCCGCCGAAATCTTTGCTTTCTTCGCCTCGCTTCACCGTAAGTTTTCCTCGTTCCAGTTTCAGGACTCCGCTAGGCGAAGAGGATGCCTCCCCATCGGTGTAAAGACCGCCGTCTACGGTGATGTTGGCTGGCCCAGCTGCGATGTTGATGACTCCGTCGGATTTATGTACCAAGTCGCCGTTAACGGTGAGAGCGCCCGTCACATTGATGGTCCCGCCGTTGATGACTTTACCGATGTTGCCGCTTCCCGTCACGTTTGTCACTGCGCCTCCTTCCAGCTCCAAGGTTCCCGCACCTTGCAGGTTCTGGAAGTTTTGGCTCTTGCTCGCGGCAAGCTTTAGCGTAACACTCTCGCCAAGGGTGATATCCTTAGCAACTCCCCCGCCACCAGCGATTTTGATTGTGCGCTCGACGTTGTCTCCATCAGACGTAATGCTGCCGCCGTAGCCTCCACCTGTACCGCCAATCCATCCTACGGCTACATCCCCACCGAGTTTCAGTGTTCCACCCTTGAGGTATAGCCCGCCTGTGTAGTCATCCCAATCCGCCTTAGCGTAAAGGGTTGTATTCTCGTCGATCCCGACTCTCCCGTCACCGCCCCCTACTTTCCCGTGCAGTTCAACTGTCCCGCCGCCGCTAATCCAGCCCGAACCTCCAGACATATTCAGCGACGTACCAGATTTCCCCGCAACAACAAGCGTCGCTCCTGCCCCCGCCGATAAATAAGAGTTGCAATTATTCAAGCTGGAGTTGCTCGATGTCCCGGACCCGAACAAGACCTGCCCCACCGTATACGTCTTCCCCGCCCCGCTCACCTTGAATGTCCCGGTCCCATTTTCCTCCAAATTCACGGTCCCTGCCACGTATGTATTTCCTCCATCTTTCAACCCCGAAATTTCCACCGTTCCACCACTCACCACAAAACTTCCGGCTTTGGTACCGTCACTGTCACCGACGAACGTGGAAATAGACAACGTTCCCGTTCCTTTTTTGGTCAAAGTGTTCCCTTCCGCAGAGAATTCACCGTTAACAGTGACATTAACGGTGTCGTTATTTGGACTATTGGCAGCACCATCACCACCCACCCAAATGGTCGCGCTGTCCTCCAACTGAATGTTCCAGTCAATGGTGATGCCTGCTGTCAGCACAAGAGCCGCGGCATGGAGCATAGTATCGCTTCCGTTCCCGTTTCCCGCAAGCAGGATGGTGTGGGATCCATCAACGGCGCCAGGGATTCTGAAAAAGTTTGTGTTTTGTACAATCAAACCGGCCTGTTCCGCGACATGCAAGTTTTTCACCGTGAGCAGGGAAAGTTGCATATTTTCCGAACCTCTCCCATTGTTGAACGTCAGCGTCAGTTCTCCCGTTCCGTCACCGATGTACAGGTGATCCAGATAGTGATTGATCGTTTGAGCATCCGCACTCGCTCCGGTGTAGTTTCCTCCGAGCAGGCAATACAAGATACTTCCCGAACCGTTGTATGCCCACACAGGGCCGTTTCCACTGAGAACTACCGAACCTCCTCCCCACACGTTCCCGCTTCCGGATTGCCAGGCATGGTTTGGAGAGCCGATGGTGCCGTTAGGATCAGGAGAAGCGTACGCAATGACGAGCTTGCTGCCTTGCTTGACCTCTACTTCGCCGAGACGGTGCACGCCGACTTTTTCCAGTCGCACTTCGGTGGCATCAGAGCCGCTGCCAATGGCGACCTTGCCTCCGTTCGTCGCCGAGCCATTCATATCCCCTGCAAAACTGACAACGCCATTGCCCGTGATGCTGAAGTCTTCTTCGCCTCCGTTACCGACGACAACGGCAACATCCGCGCCAAAACTCGCCTGAGCATTGCCGCTGAGAGTGAGGCCCCCTGCGAGGTTGACGAGTGCATTGTTCCTCCCGTTAAAGGTGTAGTTGGCATCCTTCACCGTGATTCCTCCGGTGTGCACACTGCCGTCCACGGTCACTGTCTGTTCGGCTTTCCCGTCTATCACCCCGAATATGACCTTGTCCCCGGGGGCAAAGACCTCATCCGTTGCGGTATCGTGCTTCCACTGGGTGTTGTCCCCCTCCTTCCAGACCGGGTCGCTTTCACTTTCCGCATCCTTGTTCTGCCAGGTGAGTTCCAGCGGAACCTCACGGGTGACGTACACCGTTCCATCGGCGCGCACGCCGAGCTTCAGGTTGTTTCCCACCGTGTTGCCCTCCAGCAGCTTGTCCAACACTGCAAGCTGCTCATCCGTGAATGCGGTATTATCACCCGTACTGAAGAGCTGGAAGCCGGCCCAATCCAGCCCCAGGCTTCCTCCGGTCGTGTCCAGTGTAATCTTGAGACCACTCAATGTCGAGCTGAGACTCCCCACGATGTCGTTGAGGTAAAGGGTATTGGGCTTCTCCGCAGATCTCTTGACTTTCAGCATGCCGCTGTAGCCGGTGATGCCGCTCCCCAGCCCCAGGGAGATGCCGCCCTCCAGCTCGAGGGCCCCCTCGCCTGCATCGCCGCTGCCGCCGAAGACGACGGAAGCAGTCGTGGCTCCTTCCGCCCCGCTCAGGTTCAGCCTTCCCTCGCCCACACCATCCAGCAGGGAGAGACCCTTGAGCGTCCATGCGCCGTTGTTCAGCGCTATGCCGGAGCTCGCCCCGCGCAGCACGACGCTGCTCAGGCTGCCGCCCGCGCTCTCTTCCGCCTTCCCGAGGGTAAGCGCGCTTCCCGCAAACATGTGCACCGCGCCGGTGAACGCGCTTCCATTGCTGCCCAGATCCTGCACCGTCACCGCGCCGTCCACACCCAGCGCACCTGCTCCCTTCAGTTTGGAGACGCTGCTATTCGCCCCCAGCGCCTGCGATCCGGTCTCCAGTATCTCCAGCGTCACTCCCTCCCCAAACACCACGTTCTGCACCGCATCCGGGTTGTGCAGCTTCACCTGCACTGTCGCCTCCTGCTGCTCCACCCCTTCCCCCGTTGCCCGGGTGAATGTTCCGCCGCCTTCTCCTCCCAGTATGCCCGCCGTCGTGAGCGTGATCCCTCCCTTCAACTCAATGGTCGGATGCCAGCCGGATCTGGCGGTATTGTAAACGAGATCCAGATGCCCCGTAAACGCCGTCGAATTGTTAACGATCGAGAACGTGGCAGGTTGTCCACCCTCGGGGTCAACGGAAGCAGCCAGTCGCAAATCCCCCGCTCCCTGCAGCGATGCCACCGTGAGCTTGTTCCCAAGCACCACCAGCGCACTCTGCACCATCTCCAGATATCCCATCGTGGTAGTCTCTTTGGCAATGTAGAGCGTGGGATTTTTCAAGGCATCATTGCCATCAAAAAGACCTGTCAGGTAGGAATTGCTCCCCAGGTGCAAGTTGGAAGTAATGCTGAAAGAATCAGCGACGATTGTGCTGTAACTGTTTTTATGCGGCTGACTTCCACCGGTATTTGCGCCCTGGAAGCCAATTGCCAGTGCGATGTCGTTGACCCAGATATCTTTGATGGCGCACTGCTCGCTCCCGAGGAGATCGAAATAGGCACCCTTATCATTCGCCCCCACGGAAGCTGTGCTGCTGGTGAGCCACAGGTCATCCAGAGTACAAGCGAACGCGTCCTTAGTTCCAAGCGGCGTCGCATCCATAAATCCATCCTTGAGGAATTTCAAACCTTTGACACCCTCACCGACGGTGAAGTTCCATGCCACATCTCTCCCTCCCAACAGCCACGCCTGATTCTCTCCGTCACTAGCAATGAATTGTTTATTGTTGTTGTCTTTTAAACCAAGCCTTTGATTCGAGGGTTGCTCCCATTCCGACACCAACGGTCCGTCAAATGTTCCGGGAACCGTGGTGTCTCCCTGAGCTGTTTTGTTATTCACCACCATCTTGTCGCCGGACCAGCCAATGGCATAGCTGCCTCCGAGACCGTCAACTGTTACCTTCACCTGCTTGCTGCCCGCGGCCAGCGGATCGAGGAAATAGAAGGGATCAGCAGCGTTCTCAGTGGTCACCGTGATCTTGACCGTAAGAGCCCCAACATTTGCCCCGGAGCCGACGTAGAGCTTGCCGTTGCCCTCCAGCGTGATCGAGCCGTTGTAGCTCCCGGTACCCTCCAGCCGGAGCATGCCTCCGGCTTCAGACAGGGTTCCTTCCGTAATGGTGAAGTTCCCTGCGCCTCCCAGAGTCAGCGTACTTCCCGCGCCGATCTCACCAAGCTGCGTGATTGTCCAGGTGGAACCAGCATCCGCGGTCACGGTGTAGGTGTGCGCCGCAGCCGTGCTGAGCGATGCGATGGTGCTCCCATTCTGTCCCAGCGCAATGCCACTCCCGTTGTCCCCGTTCAACTTCAGTTTCAAGCCTGTAACACTCCCTGCGAAATCGAGGATGCCCGCGCCCTCCGTAGTGAGAGTATGCCCCTGTCCATCATACGCGCCGTCTACCGTGTATGTGCGTCCGACTCCCGCCACCCCGATCGTCGCATCACTTCCCAACTCCAGGTTCCAGTCCATCTGACCGCCGACGGCAGTAGGCATAAAATGAAAAGCCGCATAGTCGCCATCCGCCGTAATTTTGCCGTTTCCATTCAGGATGAGCGTATTAGTCCAACCTTCGGGGCGCGCCACGTCCGCATCGTACGCCAGAAGATTGGCGGAATTCCCCTGACCGATGACCAACGACGAACCAGCGCACACTTCCAGCTTCTCAATCATCCGCAGGTTCTTGCGAATGGGGCTTAAGTCCGCAATATTATGAAAATTGTGCGACTGGTGCCCTCCCTCATCATTCGTGCCGATGATCAGATGCGCCAGTGTCTTATTGGCATCCGGGCTGTCGCCGTAGAAACACTTCGCCCAGAGATTACCGGGACCGGTATAGTATCCATCAGTGGTTCCGGACAAGACGACAGTTCCCCTTCCCCACAGTTTGGCATCAGTACCGATGTAGTAACTGAGGTCCTCCGATTGTCCGCCGACATGACCCTCCCCCGCAAACTGAAGCAGACTGTTTGCCTTGATCTGGATGTCTGTGATACGATGGTCCACCCCTTTACTGCCATAGGCCCACTTCTGATACACCTTCGTCGCGGTAGTTCCATCGCCAATGACGAGAGTTGCATTTTTACCTGTGGGGTTTTCGAAAAGTCCTTTCAGCGTCAACTCTCCCTCTCCGATGATGGCAGTGGAAGAAGCGATCTGAATATTGGAGCATTCGATGGTGTACTTTGCACCTCCGTCCAGCACAACCTCGCTGCCGAAGACGATTGTACCTGTCCCTGTGAATGTGCCTCCCTCGCCTTCCAGAGTCATCCGGGAGGGATTTACATTGCCCTCAACCGTGACGGTGTTGCTCTCTTCCGACAAATTAAACGTCACCGCATCGCCATCCTTGAAAGCTGTACCTCCACCCCACGGCGAGGAGCCGCCTTCCACAGCTCCGTTTTTCCACGTGTTGCTGCCTTCCGCACCACTCCAGTTCAAATTCTCTGCAACAGCCGTGGACTGCTGAGCGAGGACGAAGGAGATGAGGGCGCCCGCGGGTAGAGAGGCGGAAGAGAGGGTGGAAGGCAGAGCAATAGCTACCGCAGCAAGGCAAGCCATAAGAGCCTTGCGAAGACCCGAAGGAAGATGCAATTTCATCGCTGTGAAGCAGAGACTGGATTAAGAGAAAAAGAGAAAAAAACCATCACGGCTGCGCGCGCACGCGCTGTCGAGTGATTGTCCTGCATCCTACCCGATTTCCCCGGCCAAGGCAAGACAAAAAATCATTCTCCGAATTTTTTTTTAGAAACTTTTCATAGACCCTTTCATGTACCATGGACCATTTTGGATGTACCATGTACCGATGTACCATGGACCATGTATCAAATTTGCGCGCTGGCGCGCGAAGCTGCGAAGCGAAAGCAAGCCGAATTTCTGAAGCGACGCGCTTTTGGGAGCGGAAAGGTTTTGAAATGGACCCCTTCATGTACCATGGACCAACGATTTATGTACCATGGACCATGTACCGTGTACCATGTATTAAATTTGCGCGCTTGCGCGCGAAGCTGCGAAGCGGGAGCAAGCCGAATTAAAAAACACGGAATAAAAACACGGAATAAAAACACGGAATAAAAACACGGAATAAAAACACGGAATAAAAACACGGAATAAAACACGGAATAAAACACGGAATAAAACACGGAATAAAACACGGAATAAAACACGGAATAAAA
>CANQGG010000055.1 GCA_947601655.1 uncultured Akkermansia sp. | reverse complement strand
TTCGGCATTCACATCAGTTCCGTCAACGACCGCATCCCATATATTGCTCTTGCCGGACAAGATGAGCTTACCTTCTTCGGCATTCCAGCTCTCGACACTCAATCCCCACCCTGTTCCAAGTATGAAGTGCTCCTCCGCCCAGGTCTCGGAATCCTCGCCTTTCAACCTGCCGTTTGTGAGCCAGACCTCCAGAGTGACTTTGTCCTTCTGGGCGGCGACCTGTTTTCCATCGAGATCCAATTTAATTTGGACACCATCCGCTACATCCACGATACTCTGCTCACCGGCGTCACCTGCATCCGTTCCGAATTGCAGGATGACTTGCTTGCCTTCAAGCGCTCCTTCTCCTCTTCCTGCGTTTTGCTCAGATACCTTGATCACGTCTCCTTCGTGCAAGGTGAGGGTGGTACCTTTCATGAGTCCAATAACTCTGTCACCGGTGTTGGTGAGCTGAACCTGGTTTACCAGCGATGCGTCCAGTCCCCCCAAATCCACCGTGACCGGAGTATCCGAAACGGCGGGGCGGACAAAGACCCCACGTTGGAATGCTGCTTGCTGGTAGTCGCTTGTCAGGGCCTTATTCGACAGCTCAAGTTTTCCCCCCTCCATAACGACATCGGCGTAGATTGCCGTCGGTTTGGTTTCTTCATCAGTATAATCCAGTTTGAAGGTGGAATCTCCGCAGATGGTGATCGAAGCTTCAGAAACCCCTTTCATGCCTATGGTAGCTGCGCCCTCAATGGCAAAGACGGCGTCGCTAACCGTGATTATTGTGGAGCACTCTCCTATCTGATCCGGCACCGCAGAAGTATTCACCGTGGCTGCCCCGCCCGTGGTCTTCGAGTGCAGGACAAACTCTCCGCCGTTTGTCACGTTGATGGTGACGCCGGAGGAAGTTCCCTTCGAGACGATGCCAATACTGCCTCCCGTGGAAAACGTGCTGTCCTTGCCGTCCACATTGATTTGGACGATCGATCCCGCATTTTTTCCCTCCCAGTAATCCACGCCGAACGGCAACTTTTGTGCTGTATTGGCAATGATCGAGTTGTCACCGCCCTTGTACTGCCCTCCATTCGTAACCGTGACAGACGTATCCAAACTGCATTGATAATCTCCGACTACCTGCCCCAATGTGTTTTTCGAGCCGGCTTCATCATCACATATCCCGTCAAAAACACCACCATCAAGCGTCAGGCTCGTTGTGCATTTGGACCATTCACCAAATACTCTACCGACAACCACAGATTTCGCATAGAAGGTACCGCCCTTCTCGACGGTGATGTTCGTGTTCATGTGAGCTACATCGCTGCCCCCTGTATTTCCCACATGCGAAATGACAAGCTGACCGCCGGTCTCTCCGGGGGTGCAGTTTAGCTTGCCGCCGGAATGAATGTTGATATTGGCTGTCAGCTCGCCACCACTGACGGCGCTCAAATTGAACAGATGCTGACTGATATCGCCGGGAGTATCGCCGGGATAATCGCTACTCCACTTCAGCTCTCCGCTCAAATCAATCGTTGTGGTTCCTTGCGTTCCCACTTTGTAGTCGAGCAAACCAAGTTGCACGTTCTTGCTTATTTCCAGTGAACAGCCCTCCCCAACACTGATGATGTTGTTATCTCCGAAGAAATTCGTGGTACCCTCGGTCTTCAGGTCCGTTTCGGTGTCCTCATCGCCTTCCTTCTCGATGGTAAGCGTCACATTCTTGTAATAACCCTTATGCATAACTCCGTCCGAGACACCCTCGCCATTATCTGTAAAGCTTGGATACTCCTCTTTGGTATAGGACTCTTTACTAAATGTGGATTTGCCAAACGCCGGTAATACGCATAACGCTGCCATGAGGGCTGAAAGCAATCCAACAGGTAGATGAAGTTTCATGATGTGTGATAGGATTAAATTTGTTTCGGAAAGGCTGTTGTGTCGCGGTTTTCACCGTTGCTACGCCTCTGGGGGAGCATACGTATTTGGAATACGTATCCGCGAGTGCTTTAGGTGTTGATGATGAACGATTATGCAAAAGCAAGCAAACTGATTTTTGAAATTAAAGAGTTTGACACATCTTGCTAAGTTATTGAAAAAGAAGGGTAAAAAAATTCAAATAAATGCTTGACATACGTATTCCAAATACGTATCCGCAGCTACCGCAGAAGGAAGGCAAAAAGAACCATGGAGCGGGATGTCGCCCGGATACATCCTAGCGGCCCTCAATGGGGCAGGGGAGGGGACAAGGTTGCAGAGGGGTCATATTCTCCCTCTGCACGGCGGGAGCTGATTCAACTGAAACTGAGCTGCCGAATCCAGTTCACGAGATCGCATAAGGCGTCCATGAGCTGCTGTGCGGCATCCAGGAAATCCATACCGTATACGGTCGGCGAGAGCAATCCGAAGCAGTACAAGACCGCTAGGAGGATGCCCACATTGAGAATCATCACCAGCAGAAGGGAAAAGAGCAAGCCGTTTTCCAGCATATCCGGCTGCTCGCGAGGGATTACCCACGCTGTCCAGTACAAGTGAAAACTCCACCAGAAACCGAATCCGGCATAGAACCAAGCTTCCCACTCCGGGAAAGGGAACGCCAGATTCGAGCACCAGAGCGTCAGCATCCAGCAGCCCATCCACAGAGGCACAAAATACGGTGAGAGGGCGATAAACAGGTTGTCCGTATCCGTCTCCACGTATCCTCCATCCAATCCGATACGCAGGGTTTGGACTCTGCCCATGCAGATGATGGCGGCGAGGGCGTGAGTGAGTTCGTGGCCCAGCACGTAGATATACACGAGGATCGGTGTGGCAATGCGCGCCACGATGAGCGAGATGAAGGACCCGGCGCCGAGCAGAGAATACCACACCGGCACACTCAGCCAGAAATCGCGTTGCCCCACCGTATCCCCGGCACGGTACAAATGCAGCAGCAGCGCATAGATCAGAAGGACGGAAAGGGGCAGCAAAAGGAACCACGCTACCATGAGCCTCCCGAAACGCAACCACCCGGAGATAGGGACGAGCCCGCCCGTTTCCACAGATTCCATCGGATCATACGCCTGATCTGCCCCCACCGGCATAGATTGAAGGTAGCGCGCGCGCATGTGCATCTTGCGCCACACCGTGGGTTCGTGCGGCGGCAAATGTTCCGCTTCAGCCGGTTTTTCGAGGGGGAGGCGCCAATCGCCATGCTCCGGCTTGGAAACTTTGCGCTGGGGGCGGAAAAGGTTCATGCTGCGTCTTGGGAAGGGCGGAGGTCCTGGATGGTGATGGAAAGGGAGACGCGACCACGCCACACGTTTCGTTCGATGGTATAGACGATATCCCACGGGGGATCCGGGAGGGTGAGGCTTCCGGCGTTGAAATACATGGCGTAGTGTTCGCAATTTCCCTGGCGCAGAGAAAGCCGCAGGTGATTGCCCGCCAGGTGCCGCGGTGCGCTTGAAAGCATGACGCGTCGGCTCATGAAAACCGGTTGGGGATTGGAGTTTCCAAAGGGTTCCAGAAGGCAATAGTTGTCCAGCAACTGCGCATTGAGTTCGTCAAAGCGTACTTCCATGTCAATATGCAGACGAGGTATCATCAGTTCAGGTTTCACATGATCGCGCACGTATGCCTCAAATTTCTCACGGAAAACGGGTATCATTTCCTCGCGGATCTCCAGACCGGCTGCCATATCGTGTCCCCCTCCCGCCACCAGGGTATCGGCGCAGGCGTGAATTGCCTCCACCAGTGACACTCCGGGGATGGAGCGTCCGGATCCCTTCCCGACTCCATTTTCATCCACAGAAATGATAAAGGTGGGTTTGCTGTAGCGCCGCATGATGACGGATGCAACAATTCCCACAACCCCTGGGTGCCAGCTACGCGAACCAAGTACGATCACGTGGTTTCGCAGAGGGTCGAAGTCCTGATCCAGCATTTGCATGACTTCCTGGCGGATGCGCTCTTCTTCCGCCTGGCGGGTTTTGTTGTGTTCCTCCATGCTGGCGGCCAGCTGCATGGCACGATGCGGATCCTGCGTGGTAAGCAGTTCCAGAGCTTCCTGCGGTGAATCCATGCGACCGGCGGCATTGATGCGCGGTCCGATACGGAAGGAGACAAACCCTGCCGAGGCTTCGGCACGCATGCCGGTTATCTGAGCCAGCGCACGCAAACCGAGGTTTCCGCGCTCATGACCCACGAGGCGAAGTCCGGCGCGAGTAAGCAGGCGGTTCTCATTCACCAGAGGTACGATATCTGCCACAGTTGCCACTGCCACAACATCCAGATATTCCCTCAAATCAAAGTTTTCCAACTGACGACGCTTCAGTAGAGCATGGGCAAGCTTGAACACAACGCCCGCACTACAGAGGTAAGTGAGCGAGCTGTCAGTCTCGAGTTTGGCATTTACGATGGCTACCGCGCAGGGTCTTCCTCGGGTGCCTCCTTCATGATGGTCGAGAATCACCACATCAATTCCCTGTGACTGCAGGAAACGCACCTCATCCACAGAAGAAGTGCCGCAATCCACCGTGATGAGCAAATTCGGTTTGCGAGCGCAATTTGCCAATGCTCGTTCAATCCCCCTTCGACTCAGTCCGTAGCCCTCGCGCGTGCGTATCGGGATGAATTCCGAATGCTCTATGCCGTACGCCGTAAGTATCTCGTGCAAAAGCTTCACTGAGCTTACTCCATCCACATCATAATCCCCATAAATACACACGTACTCACGCGCATCTGCTGCTTGCAAAATACGATTAACCGCTGCTTCCATTCCATCCATTACGAAAGGATCCCCCAGATCCGCCAGACGTGGTCGCAGATACCGCTTTGCCATAGCCGCTCCGCTGATTCCCCGTTGGGCCATCAGCTTGCGCATCAGCAAAGGTATCTCCTCGTTCAGCTCTGTTCCGAAGTCAACACTTCCGTTCATTGGGCGCAGTGCCCAAGTGAACTTTGTACTCATGCCTTCACTCTACCATGCTTCTCCCCACTGCGTCAAGTTTTACTCCCCCATGGAGCCAGAGCAATCGCGTCAGGAGAGATGATTTTCATTGAGGATTTAAAATTTAAAATATGTTGATATTACGTGTTTTTGATGGATTTTTCTCCGAATAATGGGCGTAAATGGAGACACGAGAACATCGACGCTTTCGGCTGCACATGGAGAGCCGCCCTCAGCTCCTGCCGCGCGCTCTGCCCCGGACATTTCTTGTTTTCTATTTTGCCTCCTGCCCGCGCGTGCGGAGTTTGTGAGGTTCGGGACGCTTCAGGCGCAAGGGGATAAGCCCACGCCGCGTTTTGATGCGAATTTTTGCAAAGCGTCCAGGCGCCGTTTCGTGACCTGCTCCGGCGGATGACGGAGACGTGGCTGCTTCGACGGGCTGAGCCGTCTTTTCCAGCATGAGGAGGAATTCATCCTGCGGTTCTTCCGCAGTCGCCACGCTTTCTGTTGTCGCCCCTGTTTGCACCTTGTCGGGCTCCGCGGCATCGTCGACTCCGCTCGGTATATCTTTCGGAACGGGCAGATTTTTTGCTTCTTCCTCTGGGTGAACAGTACTCACCAGATCCGTTCCCGGACGTTTTTCTGAGGCATTGTTCTGGCGCAGGAAGAGTTCGAGATCCATATCGGGCGCAGCGCCGTCGTGCACGGCACGGTCGTACGCGCGTGCGGCATCTGCCAGCCTGCCCGTTTCGGCATAGAGACGGGCCATGTTGTAATGCGCATCCGCCAGAGAGGAATCGATTTTGACCGCAGCGGCGAAGTGTTTGAGAGCAAGTCGCAATTCCCCGGTAAGACTCTCGATATTGGCAAGGTAGAAAAAGGCCTCAGCATTGCCGGGATCGAGCTGCACAGTTCGCGTAAACATCGCCTGAGCTTCAGCGAATTGCTCTTCGCGGTAAAGCGCTATGCCGGTCAGATAGTAGATGATAGGCAGCTTCGGCGATAGCTGCATGGCACGTCGCAGGTAGGTGAGAGCCTCCTCATTCTTGCCATTGTAGAGCAGCACTGTGCCTAAATTCACAAGACCCGCCACACGGTCCGGCTGCAGGTCGTAGAGTGTGAGGTACATCTCCTCGGCGGATTCATAACGTTCGCGTTCAAAGGCGGTTTGAGCGAGACGCGCCAGCGTGCGGGCTTCAAGTTGCGTGCGTGCGATTTGCTCGGGATCGGGGCCTCTCTGTTGCTTTTCCTGCTGCTGTTTTTCAGCGGCGAACGCGCGGCGGATATCCTCAAGCATGCGGTGCTCCGATTCGGTGAGTCCGGGATTGCTTTCTTCCTGCATGCGCCGCAGAGCCTCCTCCACATTCGGATCATTGTTCTTGAGCTTGCTGTACGTCTCCATCAGCAGCTTGCGACTCTGCTCCTGCATGGCGATGGCGCTGCGCTGTTTTTCAATGACGCCGCGCAGAAGGCGAATTTCTTCCTGCAGCGCAGGATCGGGTGAAGAGATTTTCTCACGGACAGCAAGGTCCGCCTCAAGGTTATTCAGTTGTTCAGTGAGTTCTGAGATACGCCGCCGGTAGCCCATGTTTTCATCGTAGACACCCTGCAACTCCTCGCGAAGGCGAACTGCCTCGGCACGGGTCTTTTCCAACTCATCCACGAGCACGGCCTGCTGGTCGCTCGCCCCTGCCTGCTGTGCCTCCAACTGCTCAATTTTCTCCTGCGCTGCCCTGAGCTGCTCGGCGAGGGTTAAATTCTGATCCAGTAGCGCTTTGGTTTTTTCCGGGCTGTTGAGTTCGACGACGGCGCGGAGCTTTTCGTTCTCGTTTGCCAGCACATCACGCTCGGAGGTCACACGCTCGAGCTCTTTCTGAGTCAGGGTCAGCCGCTTCTCCAGCTCATCGGCTCGGGCGGTAGCCTGTTTCCAATCATCCTCTGCCTGTCGGTACTTAGCTGTCATCTCCTCGAGCTGGCGAGAGAGGGAATCCACCACGCTGTTGCCAGCGGCGCGCTCGGTTGCGACCTGCTCCCGCAACTTTTCGTAGCGTTCCTTGTAGTTATCTTTTTCCATCTGCGTGACGAGCAGATTCTTTTGCACTTCGTTGAATCGCGTATTCAACTCACTGTACGCTTTCGCCATTCGACGGCACTCTTCCTGTGCGCGTGCCAGTGCGTTGTAGAGACGACGATCTGTCGTGTCATAATTTGGAAGTTCCGTTGGCTCATAGCGCGGTGTGCCGGGCGACGTTTGTCTGTCGTATTCAGGATTATTTTCCCGTCTGCCTCCTCTACCCTGCTGCGAAGCCCCCGGCAATTCCTTTTGCAAGTCCTGAGCCGTCCGTGCCTCCTTTTCCCTCGAGCCATCTGCCGATCTCGGGAGACTTTTTTTTGCCTCGCTTTGATAAACGGCCATATCTTCCGCAAGCAGCCGGCGACGCACTTCCAGCAAATTCTTTTTCCAGCCCGGATGGTCCCGCACGATGGTGGCAAGGATTCGCTCCGCCTGCTGTCCCTTGCGCAGAGCGGCATTGTAGCGTTTACGCTGGGCAAGCTCCTTCGCCTCGCGGCAAAGTCGGTACGCGCTCAGGTACGCATCTCCCGGGTCTGTGCCGGTCCGTTGCCTCTCCTGAGCCGATTCACTGAGCATGATGGAATCCTGAGCCGCGGTCGTCGCAGGAAATGACAGGATGGCGAACAAACAGCCCGTCATCGAAATTCCATGTGATATGCAGCTGATTCGTTTCATGCCGGTGCGATTTCTCCTTTGACTGGCGATCGCCTCCTCACGAAAAAGAAACCCGAGCCAGGGGAATGCCCCGCACCCGGGTTTGAGAAAACTGAAAGTGCACGCGCTACACGTCAGGCTTGCGCAGCGTCCTGCTCGGCAGGCTGATTCTCAGCCGGCACCTGCACCAGACGCAATGGAGTGCGCGACAGCAGCTCACTATCCAGCGTCACATCCACGTAGTACGTGCCTGTCTTTTCAAATCTCAGTCCCTGGAAATTAATGATAAGGTTGCGGGTGAGGAAAGCCGTTCCTTCCGGCAGCGCGACCTTCAGATCGCCGACAATCGGCATATGCTCTTTGTCCAGAGCCACGCCATCCTCATCCACGATGCTGATGCCCAATTTGTGATCCCCGGAATCTTCCGCCTCCAGGCAGAGGCGTAATGCGAGAGAGCAAATGGGGTGTACAACCGGGAATTGGCGCGCAAAAAGTGTATCAAATGCGCCCTGTACGCAGAGCTTTCCCTGGTAATCGGCTGCGTAATCGCAGAGTACGGAGACTTGTGTGTCCATGATCAGATTGATTGCTATTTTGTTCGTCCGCGCTCCATGTCTTTATGTCACGGAGTATGTCGCTCCATTCCTTCTACCACATTTCCAAAATGAATCAAGCATAATCTCCATTATGACACAACGACAATGTGCATTGCAGGGGAGTAATCGTCCTTGTTCCGTGTAGTCTCCTGTCTGTTTCCCTCATGCGATTGACCTTTCAGAACGCTTGCCACGGCAGACCGGGTATGCTACACTCGAGCAGATGAGAAAGTTTTTATATGTTGTCCTCGGTTTGTTGATCGTAAGCGTGGGGAATGCGGTGCCGGGGGAGGCTGATGAGTTGCTCAGGGAGATGCGTACGGCGCTCACGAGTCAGGGTAGTCGGGATGTCCTTGGCTCC
Organism: uncultured Akkermansia sp.; assembly: GCA_947601655.1. Taxonomy (GTDB): domain Bacteria; phylum Verrucomicrobiota; class Verrucomicrobiia; order Verrucomicrobiales; family Akkermansiaceae; genus Akkermansia. Next base: position 6,730 of record CANQGG010000055.1, on the reverse strand, counting down.
ATCCGCAAGGGATCCACGCGCGTTCCTTTCAGTTTGAGCGCCCGGGGCGATACTATTGCCTTCCAGTACAAGCAAGGTGACGCATGGAAACGCTTTGACGTGCACATTGGCAGCAAGGAAGTTCGTCTCATGCTGGTGAACAACGGGAAGGCCATTGTGATGTCCCCTGCCAACTATTCGCAAAACATCGCAGGGACTGACGTCACCTACGAGGACCTCTCTCTGCGTTTTCTCTACTGGAAAGGAGGGACCATTCTGCCGGACTCCGCAGATTCGCGCATCAAGGGACGGGACTGCTTCATCGTGCAGGCGGCAAACCCCTCCCCGGGCGTCGGACAATTTACGACCGTGCGCATGTGGATCGACAAAGAGAACGGCACGGTGTGGCAAGTGGATGGCTATGGCGCCGATGGCAAACTCAGGAAGCGTTTTTCCATTACCTCCGTGCAGAGACTTTCCGATGGTTCATGGTTTTTCAAGCAAATGAAGATGGAGGTTCGCAACCCGCAAAATGACCGCCGGACCATCGCTCTTGATTACCTGGAGATGGACGATATACCGGAAAAGAAGAAATGATGCGTCGGTTGGGACAGCTCATCGTGGGACTCACGCCTCTTTACGTCTTTTCGGGGTGGGCGCTGTTTTTTGTCGAACCTCAGCTTGGTCATCACACTCTACACGCGATTGCCATGCTGCTGGGGGGACTGGCTGTAATGGCTATCATTCAGGGCATCATCTTCAAGCGTTGGTTGTTGCCGATTTGGGCGCAGGCTATCAGTGAGCGCCTCTACGCCGGCAATTACTTCCCGGAAGACGATCCCATAGCCTCCCTCGCGGCCAAAATTTTTTCACAACATCGTGCTGACCTCATCCCGGAACTGGAAAAACTCGTCATGTCCGATCCTTCGCGCACTCGTGCCTGGCTTGAACTCGCGCGCGCGCTGGAGCAGGAAGCTCACGACAATTCACGAGCTGCGGATGCTCTGCAGCGTGGAGCCTCGCGGGTGAGGCTCCGGGATGATCGGGCGATGTTGCTGTGGCGCGCTTCCGTGCTACTGTGTCGGGAAGGGGCTCACGAGAAGGAAGGCAGAGAACTGCGTGAACGAGTGGCAAAGGAATTCCCGCACACAGCGTACGGGCGTCTGGCTGCTGCGCATCTGCGCGATTAACCGTTTTTTCTGCGTTGCTGCCTTCGTTTGCCGATCAATCATGGGGGGGAGCGGGGGCTCACTTGCCCTTCTCCGAAGAGGAGACTTGCAATCACTCCGTATCCGGGGCGCTGACATGAGACCGAAGAAATACTTGCAAAAAGCGGGACTCTGTGACACAATGGCAGCCATGTTGAGGAGCTGTCTTTTCGTGGTGGCGGGCTGTCTTCTGTTTATGCTGGCCGACGGCTGTCAACAGCAGGTGGGTGGTTACCCACGCTCGCCCCGGCTGTTTAAGTTCCAGCCGTCGGCGAGTCCGATAGTTCCCCGAAGCATGACGCAGCTGGCACGGGAGGCCAACATCAAGATTCGCATGGTTCCATCGCGCTCCCGGCAGAGACAGGCGGCCAAACGAATTCGTCCGACGTTCCTGACGATTCACAGCACGGCAAATCACTCGCCGACGGCAACGGCTATGCAGCATTCCCGGGCGCTGTGCCGCGGGGCTTTTTCCAATCGCAGCTGGCATTTCACGGTAGATCAGTACATGGTGGTGCAGAACTTGCCGCTTAACGAAAGCGGGTGGCATGCGGGGAATGCGGCGGGGAACCATCATTCGCTGGGCATTGAAATGTGTGAATGTGAGAATCGCGGACACAATCACTTCCGGACCTGGGACCGGGCGGCGAAGCTCACGGCGGTATTGATGAAACGCTACGGCATCAACCTGCGCCACGTGGTGCCGCATTATCACTGGACCGGGAAGAATTGCCCCACTCCTCTGCTGTCGAACGGGCGTCCGGGACCGAAGTGGGGCTGGTTCCTCTCGCGTGTAGATTATTATTTCCGCTGCATCAACGGCGGGATTCCGAACCGCTGATATGCTGATTGGAAGTGAGACCGCATGCTGCAGGCCGACACCAAGCTTGAAGAGATCAATTTTCTGACCGCGCGTGAGCGGAATGCGCTGCAGGCAGGTGATATCAACTGCGTGGAAGATATCTTGCGCGTGCCGCCGCGGCGATATGAAGATCGTCGTTTCAGCGCTCCTCTCAGCTCTCTGGCAAACGGCGAAAGCGCTTGTCTCCAGCTTCGTATTTACAGCGCAGCGTGGCGTTTCTCGTACACGCGCTTTTACGAGCTCGTTGCGGGGGCCGGGGAGGAGGGAGACATCGGAGCGCGTATCCTGCTGCGCTGGTATAATATGCCGTACATTTCCAAGCTCCTTGCCGCAGGTATGCAGGTTTCAGTGTATGGCAAGCTGCGTTCGCAGGGCGGACAGTGGGTCATGTGCAACCCCGATTTTGAGGTGCTGGAGGATGAGGATGCCGGGCATCGTCTCGCCGCCGCCGCCCTCGGCGAATCCGTTTCCTTGCCCGGCGGGGGCTCTCTCTCCGCGCAGGAGAAGATTCATACGGATCGCCTTGTTCCCATCTACCGCAGCGTTTCGGGTCTTTCTGCGCGCAGCTACCGCAGTATCGTATGGAGAATTCTGAAAGAATTTGATCGCAGCTCGCTCAAGGAGCCGTATGATCCTGCGCCGGGGTACCCCCTTGCGGCAGCGTTGGCTGACCTGCATTTTCCCGATGACGAACGAACGGCTCACAAGGCACGTCTCCGGCTGGCCCTTTCGGAGTGTTTCGGGCGGCAGTTTGCCGTGGCATGGAACAGGAGGAATATCCGCGAAAAGACAGGTCTCGTTACAGCCACGACGGATTATTATCTGCGGGAGCTTGTTGCCGCTCTGCCGTTTCGACTCACAGCCGCTCAGCAGCGTTGCCTTCGGGAAATCCGGACGGATATGGCTGCGCCGGTTCCCATGCATCGCCTGCTCCAGGGAGATGTGGGCAGTGGGAAGACGCTCGTAGCTCTATGCGCCATGCTGCTCTGTGTTGAGAGCGGAAAGACGGCTGCTTTACTGGCGCCGACCCAGATCCTCGCCGAGCAACATTACCGGAACTTTTGCCGTCTTCTGCAGGGAACCGATCTGCGCATTTCTCTGCGTACATCGGGGCGAGCTGCTGATTCCGACCTCATTATGGATGATCCGCAGATGGCGCAGAGAGAGGATGAACAACATCCCCGCCTGCTCGTCGGCACGCATGCTCTGCTTTACGAAAAAAACAGACCGCGCAATCTCGGTTTGGCCGTGATCGACGAGCAGCATAAGTTTGGAGTGGCTCAGCGCGAGCGTTTTGTGAGTGCGGAGGAACATCCTGACCTGCTGGTTATGACCGCCACTCCCATTCCGCGTACGCTCACTCTCACCTTGTATGGGGACCTGGATGTCTCTTTGATCGATGAGATGCCGGCGGGCAGGGGAGAGGTCGTGACAGCGTTGCGCCATCCCGGTCGCATGAAACGCATCATCTCTTTCCTGCGCAATGAATTGTCCGCCGGTCGGCAAGCCTACATCGTCTCCCCTCTCATCGAGAAAAGTGAGGCAAGCGATCGTGCCTCCGCTACCGCTGAGGTCAAACGCTGGCAGGAACTCCTCCCGGAATTCACGATCGGTCTTCTGCACGGTCGCATGACCCCGGAGGAAAAGGAACGAACTATGACCGATTTCCGCGATGCGCGCACCCAGCTCCTCGTGGCTACCACAGTCATCGAGGTCGGGGTGGATGTGGCCAATGCCACCATCATGATCATCAACAATGCTGATTCATTCGGGCTTTCTCAACTGCATCAGCTGCGCGGGCGCATCGGTCGCGGTACACACAAGAGCTGGTGCATCCTTCTTTCTGCCGCAAAGCCGGGAGAGCCTTCCCGCGAGAAATTAGAAGCCCTCTGCCGCACCTGCAATGGCTTTGAAATTGCCGAGGAGGATTTCCGACTGCGCGGTCCCGGGGATGTCCTTGGGACAGCGCAGAGCGGTCTTGCAGGGGTGCATTTTCCGGAGTGGCTCAGTGACACGCGACTTATCTACCGCGCGAACAAATTGGCGACGGACATCCTTGAGCGGGATCCCTCTCTTTCTCTGCCGGAACATGCGGGATTAAGGGAATTCACCCGCTCTCTCCTCTCGCGGGCGGTAGTTCGCTCTGTCGGTTGAGAGAGAAAGGCGGAGCAGCGCTGCTCCCCCAAAAGAAACGATCCCCATCGCCGCGCACGGCAAAAGGGACCGTTCAATGAAAACTTTGCTGACAAAGTTTGCTTTCTTCAGAGCAGAGAGAAAGCAATGTTCAGACCGGCGGTGACAATGCTCACCATGCTCATGAGTTTAATGAGGATGTTCAGCGAGGGACCGGAGGTGTCCTTGAAGGGATCACCCACCGTATCGCCCACAACAGAAGCGTCGTGAATCGGCGTGTGCTTGCCGCAGAACTCGGCATCGCCCGTTTCGATAAACTTCTTGGCATTATCCCAGGCGCCACCGGAGTTCGCCATGAACACCGCCAATACAAACCCACCGGCCAGACCGCCTGCCAACAGGCCGAACACCCCCGCCACACCCATGACAAGACCGGTAAGAATGGGAACCACCACGGCGATGAGGGAGGGAACGATCATTTCGCGCTGGGCGCCACGCGTGGAGATACCCACGCAGCGGGCGTAGTCCGCCTTCTTGCGGCCCTCCAGCACATCCCGATCAGAGAGTTGGTGGCGCACTTCCTCCACCATGCTCTTGGCGGCGCGCCCCACGGCATTCATCGCGAGACCGCAGAAAAGGAAGGAGAGCATCGCGCCGATAAAGATACCCAGCAGCACCTTCGGGTTCATCAGCGTCACCTCAAATTTGCTCATGAACTCTGAAATCCCCCACGTTGCCACCTCGTAACCCTTGCCTATGGCTCCGCTGAAAGCGCTCAGCGTGATATCCGCATCTCCGAGACGACCGGCAGCAATCTTCAATTCCTCGATGTAGGAGGCGAGAAGAGCAAGAGCTGTAAGGGCGGCGGAACCGATGGCGAAGCCCTTGCCGGTGGCGGCGGTGGTGTTGCCAAGTGCATCCAGCGCATCCGTGCGGGAGCGGACGGATTCACCCAGCCCGCTCATCTCGGCATTGCCGCCGGCATTGTCAGAGATGGGGCCGTAAGCATCCGTTGCGAGGGTGAGACCCAGAGTGGAAAGCATGCCCACGGCGGCGATGCCGATGCCGTAGAGACCCATGCTGAGGTTCTGAGAAGAGAAAGCCAGATCTCCTGCGGCGCAGAGGTAGGCGCCAATCGTGCCGGCGACAATGAAGATCACGGGCCAGCAAGTGGAAATCATTCCGACGCCGATACCGGAGATAATCACGGTGGCGGGACCGGTTGTGGCATTCTCCGCGATGAACTTCACCGGTTTGAATTCAAAAGACGTGTAGTACTCGGTCACCTTGCCGATGAGGATGCCTACCACGAGACCGATCACAATGGAACCCCAGAGACCCAGCCAGTTCTCGATTCCCAACAGGTAGAGGACACCCGCGGCCGCAAGGGCGATGAGAACGCCGGAGAAGTTGATGCCGCGGTTCAGCGCCGCCATCAGCTGGCTCTGCGTAGCGCCCTGCTTTGTACGCACGATGAAGATGCCCAGCACGGAGAGAATGGCTCCCACGGCGCCGATAATCATAGGTGCCATCACCATCTGAAGTCCCTGCTCGTACGTACCCTTTGCGGCAGCCACCGCCGCTGCACCCAATGCCGCAGAAGCCAGAATGGATCCGGCGTAAGACTCATAAAGGTCCGCCCCCATTCCGGCCACATCGCCCACATTGTCGCCGACGTTATCGGCAATAGTGGCGGGATTACGGGGATCATCCTCGTTGAAGTGGAACTCGGTCTTGCCCACAAGATCCGCGCCTACATCCGCCGCCTTCGTGTAGATGCCGCCGCCCACACGCGCGAAAAGGGCCTGCAATGACGCGCCCATGCCGAAGGTCAGCATGATCGTGGTGATTTCCACCAGCTTATTGATGCCTTCCCCCTGTACCAATCCCGTCTTGTCCAGGATCAGATACCATGCGGAAATATCCAGCAGCCCGAACCCCACGACCGTCAGTCCGAGCACCGCGCCCGACCGGAAAGCCAGTTTCAGACCCCGATTCAAGCCGTCCTGCTCATCGCGGCAGGCCTCCGCCACACGTCCCGAGGCGTAGGTAGCGGTCTTCATGCCGATGAAGCCGGCGAGGCCTGAAAAGATGCCGCCCGTCAGGAAAGCGACCGGCACGATATTGTTCTGCAATCCGAAATAAGCCATCACTCCGAAGATGACGGCAATCACCACGAAAAAGAGCGCCACGATTTTGTACTGCTGCTTGAGGTACGCCATCGCGCCTTCTCGCACGTACCCGGCTATTTCTTTCATCCTGTCCGTCCCCTCCGGAGCCTTCCTCATGTTGAAGAAGAAAATAGCGGCGAACAACAGTGCGATCACCGATGCGGCCGGCACGATCCAAAATAAAATCTCGGGATTCATCATGGTTTCTGTTTTTGGTTTCCCTCCCCTCGCGGAGAGGGCGGCGCATTCTACACCTTTCTACCTGTTTTGGCAATACAAATCTTCGCTTCCAAGGCTCGATGTGGATTGCAAAATTAAATGCAACAAGACGCAGGCACAAAAAAGGTGCCAGTTGGTTCGTTGCAGGGTATATTAAT
>CANQGG010000054.1 GCA_947601655.1 uncultured Akkermansia sp. | reverse complement strand
TGGTCCATGGTACATGAGAGGGTCCATGGTACATGAAAGGGTTCATCCCATGTGTCCGCGGATTTGTAATCCGCGGTGCAAGCAAAAAAACGTTTGGAAAGAAAAAAGTTCTTAACCACAAGGTTTTCGAGACTTTTGCATTTTGGCATCACGCCCCGGAATCGTAAGGAATTTGGGGAGACATAAAATTTTTAGGTATTGGAAACCAATATATTGCTACGATTTGGCGAACCGCGGATTACAAATCCGTATACTGCATGCTGAGCGTGGGGGACGCCGAAGACGGAAGGCGTCCCGCGCGCGGGCTTTCTTTCTCTTATCTTCTCATGAAACTGCATCTTCCTTCGGGTCTTCGCAAGGCTCTTATGGCTTGCCTTGCCGCGGTAGCTTTTGCTCTGCCCTCCACCCTTTCTTCCGCCTCTCTACCCGCAGGCGCCCTCATCTCCTTCGTCCTCGCTCAGCAAGTGACCATGGCGACGGACTTCGGACCAAAGGAGTGGCCAGAGAATGGAGCTGAGAATCTTTACGTCGACTCGAGTGAAACTCAGAACAGGGACGTGGATCTTGATAGTAGCGGCAAACCCTGGAGTGAAAAGGAGTATTTCGATTGGACCAAAGCTGCCGGTTACGCTTACGAATTTCACAACACTTCATCCACAACTTTCAAAGGATTAAAACTGACCAAGTATAAATTTGGCGGGTCGGCAAAACTTAAGCTCGGTGAGGGTCGCGAATTGCATTTGGACGATCTGTGGCTGTCGAGGAGTTCAGATGACAGTGGAGACAACAACTACTTTCAAGTCCAGTCTGCGGGGTTCTTTGCTCACATTGACAACCTGTGGATTAACGATACAGCTTTGGTAGAGCTCGATGGTGACGTCGATATCACCGGGATCGCAACCAACCTCCACCTGGGAGGAGCAACTCACGTTACAACTAAGGGTATCCCAGGCGACAGCTATGATGGTGACCATGTCGTTTTCTGGATGAAGAGGCAATTTGTGACTTCGGGATACCTAGATGTGGTCGAGGACACTCGAATTGTGCTGGAGAGCGGTACGACGGAGTCGACGTTGTCGGTGTCGAACATGCAGGGATCCGGGAACCTCATCATTGGCACGGTAAATAACTCGAGGGGGACGCTGAAAATCACGGGCAACGTGGGTGCACAAAGTGGGAGCGCTTACAAAGGGGTACTCTCCTTCGATCACGTCGGGAATACTACTGTCAACCGCCTTGCCATCGAGTTGGCAAACGGCGTCACCTTTGACGTGAAGGGGCTGAAAACGGAGAATGATACTGCAGGGGCCAGTTTCACTGTGGCGACCGGAGAGGACTCTCCAACTGCCGCCACGGTGAAGATTAGTAATAAGGGCGACAGTGAGGGAACTACCGCAGCGAACATGCAATTTGGCGAGGGGGTGACCCTGCAGATTGAGAGTAACGCTGTCCAAACCTTCACCGGAACGAGCTCGGTGAGCAAGTTGACGGGCAAAGGAAACCTGACAGTAGGCGGCACGTTCACCCTTGGGGCGCTTTCCAGCTACGAGGGAACTATCACCGCCCTGGCTGATACCAAATTCTACTGGGTCGGAGGCGGGGAGGAGGCAAGAAGCGTCGACCTGAGCAAAGGCTATAACTTCACTGCCTCCGGAATCACCTATGGCGTTGCCTCCGGCAAACTCACACTGACGAACCTCTCCTCTTCGGACGGCACGTTCAACCTGTACGCCGGAGCCGGAAAAGGCGACGAACTCACTGTGAGTGGTAGTAGTAGCGATCTTACCGCCAGCCTCTTCATCCTGAATCAAGGTCAGGGCACGGTGAAAGTGAACTCCAACTTGAAAGGAGGCGAATCGCACAGTAGCCTGCTGGTGGGCGGCACTTCCGCAGGAGCTGAGGACAAAAAAAGTGGTTCCACAGGCAATCTGGAGGTCACAGGCGATGTGTCGGGCTACAACAGCATTGAGGTGCGAAATCGTGGTAGTCTTGGCGAGTTTGTCATCGGTGGCAGTCTCGACATGGGATCGGGAGGAAAGCTCAACCTTAATTCCGTGTGGGCGACGCTCACAGCCAACGGAGGATTGGCAGGCTCCGGAACGCTCGAACTCACGGGAGGCGGCACTCTCATCGTCGGTGACGCCATCACCCACACGGGAGGCATCAAAGTACGGGAGTGTACCGCGCAAGAATATGAGACAGGCAAATACGGTCGCGTAGAACTCAGGGCGGATGCCTCAACCATGCAGGACGGCATCACCATCTGCGGTGATTGGCTGCGTGGCAATGATACTACTTCAGATCAGGCGGAAGCTAAATATCAGCTTGTCCTCGCCGGGGATACGGGTAGTGCCAAGGTCCTCAAAAAGATCAAGGTGGAAACTGCGGACAGCGCGGCGAAAATCACCGGCAGGTGGCAGTTGGATGCAGTGGAGATCGAGGCAAGTAAGAAGCTGACGCTGCACGTCGAGGCGGGCGGCAGCCTGGCGTTCGGAAAGAAGGACAGTAGCATCACCGCGGTTGGGGTCGCCGGTGGAAACGTGCTGGCTCTGGAAGGGGGGACATTCACGGGATATTTGAGCTTTGCCGTGGACGATGCAACCGGCGGAAAACTTCTGGCAACCAACGGGGCTGATTTAACGGGGCTCAGCATCTTCCTCACGGGAACAGCGACTCTGAACGACGGGTGGAGCTACCAGCTCATGGCGGACGGGTGGGACACATCCCTGCGTAAAGCAATTGAAAATGCGTTGAACTCGGAGGATGCCCCAACGGAAGGCAGCATCCTGAAGCCAGGGGATGGCAAAAAATTCAAACTGAGCGCCGAGGGTGTCATCTCCATCGAGCGCGGGGCGGAGACTTTGGTATGGAGCAGTGAGTCCCAGGACGGCACGACGCTATGGACAGAGGGCGACGGAGATGCCAATACCCACCCGTGGAAGAAGCAGAGTGATTCAAGCGGCAACACGTACTATTTCCTGGAGGGCGACAGCGTCGTGTTTTCGGAGACAGGCGACCACCCCGTTTCGATCTCCGGCAGCGTCAACCCGGGGACGATGACGATTTTCGGAAATGGCTACACCTTCTCTGATGAGGGAACCACAAATGCAGACATCAACGCTGAATCTCTGACCGTCACCGGAGGAACAACCACGGGCAACACGATCAACGTTCCCATCACCGTGACCGGGGCGACCACGATCGGAAGCGAAAGCGGCACATCCAAACTCACCTTTGGCAACACCGCCACCCTCGGCACACTTTCAGGGTTCGGGGAAATCACCTTCAATGGAAAGACGACCATCAACGCTATTAATCTTACCAATGATTCGGAGCCGGTCAAGACTCTCACCCTGAAAGGAAGCGGAGCCAGGACCATCAACAGTATCACCGTCAGTGAGCATACCTCCCTGCAGCTGCAGGGCGCCGACCTCACACTCGGAAAAGATATTATGGTGCTGTCAGGTGCGGGTACAATTGAATTTGATGGGTCAGATAGTAACAGTAAGCTGACTCTTAATAAATTACAGCAAAGTAACACGAGTTCCTTCACAGGCGCCTTAAGCATCAAGACGGGGAAATTAGTTTTGCAAAACACAAGCGGAGATTTCTATATGGGGAGCGGCGACGAGGACGGAGCGACGATCGAGATGAATGGGAATCCCCTGTACGCAAAATTGGGATGGATGGCCACCATTCATGCAAACATCAGCGGACTGGAAACAGTGGAAGGGAAAGGCGGATATCAACTGACGATCGATGGGGACGTCACAGGACGTCTTGGGGATGGGAACTCATCCAGCGTGCTGACTGTGATTGATGTAACCGACGAGAACCGTGGCAATTTTACAACGGGGTTGCAATTCCAAAAAAAGGTGAGTGGCTACTCAGGATTCAAGGTCACCAGACCGGGTATCAGCGACCCTAACTTCGGCGACGGGGCAGGACCTTCCGACATGGTCTTTAACGGCGAGTTGGAGATAAATGCCACACGAGGTCTGGAATTCGACATCGACGGAAAATGCTCTATAGAACTGACAGATACTGCCACTCTCAGCGGAGAGGGCAAGGTCACCATGAAGGGCGGTGGCGAACTCATTCTGGGAGGCAACCTGAGCGCCACCGGCGATTTGGAAGTGCAGCGAGGCGTGGTTGAGCTGCGCAATTCTGCATCGTTTGGCAAGATCACACTCGCCGATGACGGTGACAAAACTTCGGGAAAGTTGAGGCTGACAAACAGCGCGGAGGATCAGACAACTGCGAAAACCATCAAGACAATCTCTATCGGAGGTACGGGCAGCGCGACTGATCGGACCGTTGAGGTTGAAGGTGCCTGGACCGTGAAAGCTCTCGAGCTAGGGAGTGGCAAGAAGCTGATTTTCGACGGAAAAACAGGGGACGACTTCAAGGCGGCACAGGTCTCCTTTGGCGACGGGGCTACGGCGGCGAAGGTGGGAGTGGGCACTCTGCAGCTCTCGGGCGGAGCGTACAGCGGCAAGCTGGAGGTCACCATCAACGAGGGAGCGGGTGAGAGTGGAGCAACCGGTGGGCAGATCACCCTCGGGAATGGTGTCACCAGCCTGAGCGACCTGACCATCAGTCTCAATGCAACTGAATGGTTGAACAACCTCAACCTTCTGTCGGAGTATCAGCTCTTCACGGGTCAGGGTGTAACAGACGAACTGCTTGCAGGCGTCAGGCTTGATGATTCGATCAATAATACTCTCCAGGCGAAAGGATTCCGGCTCCAACTCAACTCGCAGGGTCAGCTCACCGTCTCGCACGCAGCCGGTGTGGTCCTCACATGGAGCAGCTCTGGCGGCACATGGGCAGACAAAGACAAGAACACCACGTGGAAACGCGATGGATCAGTGGAAGACTATTTCGCCAATGGGGACGAGGTTAAGTTCACCACGAGTGAGAACGGATTCGAGAGTGGCGGAGCCGTCACTGTCTCCGGAACAGTCAACTCCGGGGAGATCACCGTGGGTGGCGGGACATGGACTTACAGTGGCACCGGAGCAGCAGTTCAGCTCTCCGGAGACCTGGCATTGGAAAACAGTGCAGAGGCAAACTTCAGCGGCGTGAGCTTTGCCCTCACCGGGAAAACAAGTGAGGGAGGAACAAAACATGTCATCGGAGGTAAGGGTACGGTAACATTCGGAGCCATTCAGGGCGACGATGCGGGGATTACCATCGGCGATGGAAGCACGCCAACCACCGTGCACTTTACCGATAAGAAGAAGGACACCACGATGCGGCATTTCGGCGCAGTCGAGGTGAAGGGAAGCAGCAAGCTGGTGATTGAGTTTGATCAGAACAACGACGCATGGGGCAACAAAGCGAGCGCCTCTTCTGTTGGCAGTGACTACGTGTACGGTGGCGGCGTCGTTGTGCTCCATGGTGGGGGAGGCACTGCGGAATATGCAGGCGCCTTTTCCATTTTGAGGCGATTGTTTGATTCAGCAACAGATAGTGATGTCCTGGACACTTTGGAAATCGAGAATATTAACTTAAGTATCAAGTGGCAGGGAACTGACAATGGGCTCGATGGCGTTCTCGAAAAGCACCTGAAAAAATTTGTTGTCAAGAAGGGGAGCACTCTGGGGCTCAGCAGTAATACTGCAGGATTTACAAATAAGAGTGGAGGATTGGACAACACCCTGTACCTTGACGGCGGGGCCCTTAATGTAACCAGCACCATTTCTCCGTCCATCGGATGGGACATCGTCGTGAGCGATGACGCTACCATAGGAACTTTCGGCAATTCGCTCAACATCACCGAGACGTTGAAACTGAGCGATGATAATGGGACCGCGCGCAAGCTTACCAAAACGGGGTCCCACGCGTTGAATATCGAAACGATGGTGGGCGTGAGTACCGGCGAAAAGATCAAAGCCGGAAGTTTTGATATTCAGGAAGGCACAGTATCCATCCTGGGGCTGGCAGAGCCGAGCAGCAACAACTACGTCGCACAGAGCGTCACTGTGACAGCCACCACGACAGCACCGGGAGGCAGTCCCGTGGCGGAGTTTGCCTTCGGATCGACATCTTGCCAATCGGGTACCATCGGGACTGTCGTCTTTACGGGAGATGCTGATCTCCTCGAGAATAAAATGAAAGAACGCACCACCAATGCTGTGGTGCGCGTAGCGGATGGGGCAACTCTCACCATCGAGGAACTCGATCTCACGGCGAGCAACGGCACGATCACGGGCAGCAGCAGTGAAGCGGAAAGTGCGGGGAGAATCGTCATCGAAAGCTTCAAGGCAAGTTCGACTCACAAACTGCGAGTGGGCTGGGCCGGAGAACACGTCAACGTCACTCTCGGCAAGAGCGGAGGAGACGGAGAAGGGTTTGATCTCGCTGGCGGACTGTATCTTGCCAATGCCAACACCGTCACTCTGGCGAGCAACGGCAGCATCGGCTGGCTCGGCGGCAACATCGCAGCCGGCACCAAATCTGACTTAAACCCCAATGGCCTCACCCCTGACTGGGAAGCCATCGGCGGAACCATCAAGACTGAGGTTGAGGGTGGTGTTACCCTCACCCTGGACGGAGCCGGCAAGAAGGCAGGCAACTACACCATTGGCGAAAACGTCACACTCGACGTCGCCACCAATGGTCAGCAGACGCTCATCTCCAGCACTATCAAGGGCAACATTAAAATTGAGAGTACCCTCGCCTTTGAGGAAGCGAAAGATGGCGATGCCAACGTCATTGAAGGCGAGAGCGAGCTTAGCGGCGACGGCACACTCAGAGTTCAAAACTCCAAGGTAAAAAACAGGAACACCGTGGCTCTTACATGGAGCGGGCAAGGCAGCTCCGGTTTCACCGGCATGCTCGAATTTGCTCCTAGTGCCGCTGGCGTTGCCTCAGGAACTGCCATCCTCCAGCTTGAGAACGACACCTTGAGCGTCGGTGGCATTGTCATGGCCGGCAATGGCGAGCTCACCAAGGGGGGAGATGGCAGTGCGAAGCTCACTGTCAACGGCGTTGGAGAGGAGTCACTTGGTTCGCCTGATTGGGATTGGGGCTCCGGCGCTCTCACGGTAGGGAGTGGCGTCACGCTCGAAAAGGCTGGAACCGGCACGCAATTCTTCAGCAGCCTGACAGGCGAGGCCGACTCGACCATCAGTGTGAAGGCGGGCATGCTGCAAGTAGACAAATTGGCAACCCCAAGCGTTGAAGTAACGGGAGGCACCTTGCAAATCGCCGCCGGCACGGGAACATGGAGCGTTGACAGCCTCAAAGTCAGCGGCAGCACTGCTTCTCTCGACATCGCGAGGGCGCAACTCAACGCAACCGATACCAACATCACGCTTACAGGCGGCGGTAAGATCACCGACAGCGTGGGAGATGCCGATGCCAACTTCCAACTGGGCACTCTCACCCTGGAGGGAGCGAGCGCCGGGAGCATTGAGTGGGGCGAAGGCGGCGGGACGCGCCTCTACGAATTCAAAGCCCTGGCAGGCAGCGGCAGTATGGCCCTTTCCGGCATGGATGGGGACAACAAGGGACGCACCATCATTTTGGACAGCATTAACGGCTTCACCGGAGAAATCACGGGAAGCGTCAACGACAAGTGCGAGCTGCAACTCGGCGCGACGGAAGGAAGCGTCTCCCAGATCACTTCGGGAGGTACGGGAGGCAAGATCACCCTCAGCGAGGAGAATGCTGTCACCCTGCGCGGCGGGAGCACTGTCCTGAAAAAAGTCGGCGGAAATGGAGACTTTACCATCAGCGGACTCAAGCTGGATGGGGGTCAGGGACTCTTCATGGGCTACACGGGGGGCGCGCTGAACATCACCAACCTCAGCTTCACCAATCAGGGAGAATCGCCACGGCTTGTTTACGACAACACCATGGTCGGTAACACGGACAACCGTGTGGAATTTAACATTGAAAAACTCCTGCTCGCTCTGCATGGGCTGAGCATGGTCGTCGAACTTGACACCGGCAACATCGATCCCGACGATCTGAGGGATGAGAAAAGCAGCCTCTACCTCGGCATCACCGGAACTACCGAGATCGTTAAGCAGGAAGGTTACAGCGACCTCGACCTTGCGCAGTACTTCTCCTGGGATGAGGACGCGCCGGAGCTGGAGTGGAAGGACTACAACGGTCAAAAAGGACTGTATCTCTCCCTGCTCTCGCACTCTGACTCGAAGAGGTACTGGGACGGCGCATGGGACGATGGCGCAGGCGACAAGGATGGTCAAAAAGGCAAAGGTCCCAACAACAAGATCGTGAGCGCCCACGCCGCCTATTGGTACGACAAGGATAACCCCGGCAACGGCCTCTGGAATACTTACGCTGCTCCCGGTTCCAAAAATGACACCCTCCAGCTTGCGAGAAAGGATGAACTGGTGGATGGCTCCTGGATGGATCTGAATGGACGAATCTCCCTGCGCCTTGAGAAAGGCAGCGCGGAAGAGGACACCAAGCTCACCATCATCGGCGGCAAGCTCTACAACGATTTAACCTCGGCGGACACCCTCACTGCCCCTGTCTATCTCTCTACCCGAGCGACGGAGAAGGATCGCTTCCACATGCTGGTGGGTGGCAGCTCCTTCAGGGAGGTTGGATCCGGCACGGCGGGTGGCTATGCAGGCAGCACGCACCTGCAGGTCATGGGCGGCACGATCGACTTCCTCATCGGCGGCAACCACATGAGCGCCGGCGGCGCCACGTTCAAGAATCAGACCTACATCTCCGTCTACGAAGGACAAGCGCAGATCGACGACAATGGCGACTTTGTCATGCATAACGACACCAAATGGTACGAACTGGAGGATGGAGGGCGCAGCGTCATTCTGGGCGGGATTGTCGGCGGCAGCACGCTTACCAATGCCGGAAGCGGCAGCCAATTTGAAGGCAGTTCGCACATCTACATCTACACCGTCCTCACCACGCCTTCAGCGAGCGGCATGAAGGACATCGAGGGCGTCAGCTTCTCGCACATCGTGGGCGGCAACGTGTGGCTGACGCCGGACGGGGTCGGAACACCGACCTTCGTCGGCAGCAGCACGATCACGATTGATCTCACGGGCTACCAGGGCGTGTACGAGCAGAGCGAGCAGGACTACACCTTCGACAAAGCCATCGTAGGCGGCAACTACAGCGCCTCGGACGGGACGTCCAGCGACGTCGCGCGCTCCTCCGTCTTCAAGTATAACGGCACAGATGAGCATATCAGCACGACAGATGGGCACTCCTTTGCCTCGCACATCACCGTTAAAGGGACCAATGAGGGAGGGGAGGCGGTCACCTTCCGCGGCGGCATCAACGGCGCAACGCGGGTGGACGCCAATGTTCGGGAGACCGCGGAGTACGAGGGCAGCGCCATGGTGGAAATTGAGGGTGGCGCCTTCCAGAACTACATAGCAGGCGGCTTCTGGTTCGGCGGCATCAACTACCGGATGGAAAACGGACACATCACGCCACCGGAGAACGCGGTGTACACCGGGACATTCACCGGCACAACGGAAGTGCACCTGAACGGCGGGGAATACTGGCGAGCCGTGGGCGGCCACGTCAGCCTCACGGCGGCGGAAGGTTCCGGAACCACGCACGGACTGAAGGATGGCCAGGAAACGGCGACCAAACTTGTCATTGACGGCGGAACCTTCCGCAGCAAGGAGACGGGGCTCTTCACCGGCGACGCGGACCTGGAGGGCTTTGTGGCGGGCGGCAGCTACTACCGCCACAGTCTGGGGACTTACAGCCAGACGGGAGACAGCGAGCTGGAAATCAAGGGCGGTAGCTTTGGCTCTGAGGAGTTGGGAGACTACAAGCTGGTGGGCGGCAACGTCGTCAAGCTCGAAACGGTTGACAAGGGGGGTGCGGACGTCAGCTACACCATCGACGGCGACACGAGGGTGACCATCAGCGAAGGGGCAAGCATCAAGGGCATCGTCATCGGCGGCGGATACATGGAAGATGAAAAAGCCGACGGAGACCTCATCATTACCGGCAGCACGAACGTCACCATCAAAGGCGGCACGATTTCGGCGAAGACGACCGACTTCAATAGCACGACCGGCAGCGACAGGCTGGCCATCGTGGCGGGCAGTATGCTCGTGGATACCGGGACATCCGGCGGTCACACTCTGAAGATCGGCGGAGGTACGAACCTGACCATCAACGGCGGCACGATCAACGGCTATGTGGTGGGCGGCAGCTACAGCAGCAGCACGAGCGACGGGACCGAGGGCAACTCCATCATCCTTGGCGAGTCGATCAACGTGAATCTGAACGGCGGCACGATCGTCGGCAATGTGTTCGGCGGGCATTACTCTGACAACACGGACCTGCCCTCCTCTCTGGCGCTGGGCAACGTGAAAATTACCCTGGCCGGCACGGATCTGGAGGGCTACATCTTCGGCGGCAGCTATCGCCGCGCGCAGAAGGCGGCGGATACGACTCCGACTCAGGGAGCGATTGAGATTGAACTGAAGAGCGGCAGCGTGGCAGGCGGAGTGTATGCCGCCGGCAACCACCTGCTGGTCGGGAAAAACGCCAACCTGAGGGAGCAGACGGCGAGCACGAAGATCGTGCTCACGGGCGATGTCACGATCAAGGACAGCACATTCCAGCAGCAGGCCGGCAGCCAGATCATTCTCTCCGGCGGCTACCAGCGCGGACTGAAGAGCGACATGGGCGGCACCGACGGGTACACGACTGACTACTCCACGGTGGGGTATAACGAAGAGAGCAAGAGCTGGAACGAGAATGCGGCGGTGCTGGAGTTCAGCAACAAGGGAGAGGACGATGACTTCTCCAGACTGCGAGACCTGGAAGCGCTCTATCTGCAGGACCTCGACACCATTGACGTGAACGAGGGACTGGATGTGAAGCTGGAGAACGCGCACATGCGCGTGATGCACAAGGTAACCAAGGATGCAGACGGAAATCTTGTCCAGGGGGAAGACACCTTCACGAAGGGCGGACAGGGCAACCTGACGCTCGGGACGCTGTGGAGCTGGCACGCACAGGAAACCGGTAGACCGGAGGACGGCGCGTATGGCGGCAAGCAGGAAGCCTACACCGGGAAGATCATCCTGGGCGGGGGCACGCTGACGCTCACCGGCGGCGGAACGTATGAGCAGAGTCTGGAGGGTGGTCTGATGATCAACATGTACGGGCGACCCAGCGGCAATGCGGATCAGGCCTACCTGAAGGGCACAGGCGGTACACGCTTCACCGGGCTGGATCCGAATAAGCCGATCACACTCCAACTCGTCGCGAGGGAGTTTGAATTAGGGGATAAAATCACCGGCTTCAAACTCTCTGCCGGCGTGTACTACCTCGTGGACGGTCTGGATCTGGACGGCATCGCTCCGGAGAAGATCGACGAGTACATCAGGAGTTGTTTCCATGTGGTGGACCCGGACGCGGATGACTCGGACAGCATTTTCGATAAAAACCTTGGAAATGAGCTTTACGTCCGCGACGGTGACAAGCTTGTCCTGCGCATCTTCAACCAAGATACGAAAGAATGGTATTGGGAAGGCGGTCCGGACACGGGAGCCGGCATCAGATGGACAGCGAACAATACCGAAAACTTCACCAAGGATAAGCCGGACGACGATGCTTCAACTCGCATCTACTACTTCAACGCCGGTGCGGCGTACGGCGAGGGCGAAGGGAAGCACATCGAATTGGTGGGCAACATCGAGGCGAAGCGAGTCATTGTGGAGAGCGGTGATTACACCTTCCGCCTGAACAGTGGGAATGGCCTCGACGTCGGCACGATCCAGGTCGGCATCGATGCCTCTGATCCTACGCCTCTCGAGTTCAGAAACAGCGCGGAACTCACGCTGGAGATGAGAACGAGTGGAGTAGACGAAGTTGTCCTGAATCCGCTTGGAACCCTGACCCTGTCGCACACCGCTGCGATCCAGAATCGAACGGCAGACAAGGAAGGCACGCGTATTGTCTTCAACGGCGGTACGCTTGCGTATGGGGAGGATAACGCGGGAGCCCTCGTGCTGCGAACCGACTACTCGAGACAGGTGGACTATGCGAAGAGCACGGGGAACCCCGTGAGGATCCGCGTCGGCAACGAGGATGGCACTGTGGTTAATGACTCGGTGAACAGCGTCACGTGGAAAGGTTCGGCGAGCTCGAACAACGGCGTCAAGCTGGCGGTGGAGGAAGGCATCGTCAAATCCGGGCGGTTGAACTTCACACTCGAGACCTCTGACAAGAGCTTCGCGGGGACTCTGGAAGCGGAAGGAGGCACCCTCACGCTGAAAGCCAGCAACGGAGATGCCACCATTGGGAGCGGCGATGCGAATAAGCATCTGAAAGCGGCGGAAGGCGCGACCGTCGAACTCATCGCGAGCGGCACGGGCAGCAGCCTGACCGTCGCACGAGGAGCCAGCGGCGAAGGAACCATCGCCATCGGATCCGCCTCCATCCCGAAGAAGGATCAGGGAAGCTATGTGCTGAGTAAAGAGGTGAGTACTGACTTCACGGGGACCATCCGTCTGGCAGGCGATGGGGGAACAAGTGTTGTGACCGTCAACGACGTTAAAGCTCTGGGACGAGTGGCGGAAGTGGGTGCGGAGGAGGAAGAAGAGCAAGACAGCGGCTCCACCCTCGCTCTCGCCGGGCGCGCCATCACGCTGGCAAAAGGAGTGAGCGACCCCGTGGAGGTTCAGAAGATCACCGTGGAGGGGACCAACTACGTCGGTGGATACGGCAGTCCAACTGGTGAAGATGACCCCAACAAGACGATCACCCTGAGTGCAGCCGGCGGTATCACGGGCGGGGAGAACGCCGTTCTCGCCAACGCCAAGGGCGGCTATGCGCAGACCCTGGAGGGCGACCTCTCCGAGTATAAAGGCGCCATCGTGGCGGGATTCGGCAAGGAAAAGGTGACGGAAGGGCAGTCCACCTGGACGCTCAAAGGCGAGCTGACAGATGGGAGTGCGACGATTGCCGCGAAACTGGCGGGTTCGGGGCAGATCATCGTGAGCTACGGCGACCCAGTCGCTGCCGCGGCTGAGACGGGAGACTCCGGGAAGGTCACCAAGACCGTCCGACTCACCGGACTCATCGGCGACGCCGAGATGGGCACACACGTCGACATCGTCAACGGAATGGGGGCGGACAGTGCTGTTGTTCTCGCCAACACGGAGGTCATGAGCGCTGCCGGAAGTCTCATTTTCCGCGGCAACGAGATCTGGCTGGGCGACGAACTGGGCAGAGGCACATGGTCAGGCAGTACGCTGGCACTGGACGACGAAGCTGAAAGCGGCACCTTCCGACTCAAGAACGGTCGTCTCCTCGGCGCTGCCGGCATCACCGAGGAAGGTAAGGATGCGGGAGTCAAACTTATCGTCGATACCGCCCAGGGCGGAGCCACGGTTGACGTTGGCAAGACCAAAGGATCGCTCTTTGATGAGATCAACATCAACGCCGGCGGCGAACTGAGCGGCGTGACGGGCGACATCACCGTGGGCGAGGGTAAGACCGGCATGCACCTCATCTTCACCAAGGATAACATCGGCCCGAACAAGGGAGTCATCTTCACCGAGGATAACATCGATGCAAGCAAGGGATGCAAGTACCTTATCGATTCCACCGGCAAACTCATTGTCAACAACACCGTCGAAGACAATAAAAAAACCGGAGGAAAGGATATTTGCTTCTCCTTCGACCTGACCAACGACGCTCTCTTCGGCGCGCTTAAGAGCACGCGCCAGCAGCAGGTGAAAGACCTGCTGGAGGGCAGGCGTGCTGAGGATAAACCAACCTACCTGCATCTGCTCACCTCCGATTACAAGCCGGGTAAGGATGACAACTTCAACCTGATCAGCTTCGCCAATCACAGTGACAAAGCTCTCAACGAGCTTCTTCGCAGCGGCAAGTACACAGGACTGCTGGAGGGCGTCGGCTTCACCATGTCGGTGGATGGGGGCGACCTCGTGCTGCTCGGTTCCTCGCTGGACATCTACATCGTCCTCAGAACAGAAGAGCAGGACAAGTACGGTCAGGGTGACAATGCGTGGGATGATGAAACCAACAAGTGGTCCGACACAGGAGTGATTGCGACGAATGCCGATGCTCGATTGCTGAGCGGCAAAAAAGCCACCCTTTTGGACACGGGGGCGCACCTCGAGATCCAGCTCGACGATGTGAGAGCAGATGCAGAGAAGAAGGGGGAAGAGGCTGTCGATGTCACCGTTAACAACCTCGTGGGACTTTCAGGATCTACTCTGGACGCCCAGGGAGAAGGCACCGTCACCCTCAATAATGCGAAGGCTCTCCGCTATAACGAACAAGAAAAGAAAGACGAAGAGTACGATCCCATGGAGGACGACCAATGGCTGAACAAAGCCATCGGCGGCCAGGCTCCTCTGGATGAGCTGAAAGGTCAGGACACCGAATTCGAAGGAACTATTAAGGGCGGAGAAAAGGTGACATTCCTGAAGAAGGGAGCCGGGACCCTCACCGTGGGTAACGGAACGAGCACCAGTGGCCTTCAGATCGAGGGAACACTCACACTCACCAACGGTAGCATCGTCGTACGCGGTGGTGATCAGAGCGAACTTGGCACACTCGTCTTCGACTACGAGGAGATTGAAGTTAAGGACAAGGATGGAAATCTGCAAAAAGTGCAGCCGACTGTCGGCAGTGGACTCGGCGTGAAAGGCGGTACAATCTACGTCGATCACATCGTGGAGAGCGAGGATGCCGTCCCGGCGGGCAAAGTGACGCTCAGCGACAATGGCGTATTCGTCTACAAAGGCACGATGACGGATGAAGAGGGGGCGGAAGGAGACAAGCCTCTCGTCTCCACAACCTTCACCACCGAAGAGGGAAGCAAAGGCACCCTGGAGGTGGGTACCGATACAGAAAACGCCACATTGATCCTCGGCAGCAAAGATGAGGGTGAAGGGAAGCCGGCGACGGCGGCCTCCATCGGCGGCGGTGTGAACATCGTGGTGAATAACGGCAGCACGCTGAAACTGCAAGACCGGGCTACGATGGAGGCGGGACAAGTGGAGCTGACAGGCACGCTCGACATGAGCGAACTGGACGCTAATCCGGATGAGACCAATACGGCCTCCGCTCTCAGCGGGGAGGGCACGTTGAAAGGTAGCGAGTTGACCCAGCTGACTATCGATGGGCAGCCCGGCACCGTCGACGGCCAGCCCACCAGCGCCAAAAAGACCTTCAGCGGCACGCTGGAGGGAGCCGGCACGCTGTCCGTTGCCAAGGATGCCGCAGTCTACTTCGACGGCCTGAGCACGAAAGCTCCGGAAGAAGGGGGCAACAAGTGGGACCTCGACATAGAGAGCGGCGCGACGCTGGATGTGAAGCTGGAGAAAGACAGGACGGCTGACCTGGGCAACGTGACCCTGCATGACGACAGCAACTTCGTCTTCCACTGCAACACGGCGACGAGGAAAGAGGTGTACGAATACGAAGGCTTTGCGGGGGCTCTCAAGGTGGAGGGAGAAGAAGACGCCCGAGCGAACCTCACGGTGGACCTCAACGGCTGGGCTCCGGGAGATAACGAGACTGGCGCCTCCGACAACTACCAGACCGACTACAAGATCAAGCTCGGCGGTCTGACGTGGGACGAGGAGACGAATGGCAGCAAGAGCATCGCTGACCGCTTCAAAGATCCGAAGATTGCGGGTCGCGGAGCGCAGTACTTCTCAGGCTCCATCATTACAGGACCTGGTAACGTTGTCTTCGTGGAGCTCGATCACGAGGAGCAGAACATGTACAAGCACGC
>CANQGG010000053.1 GCA_947601655.1 uncultured Akkermansia sp. | reverse complement strand
GCTGAAAGAGGAGTGTGCCCGGATCCCGTCTGTGATTCGCGTTGCCTGTCCTGTTCTGCGTATCCCGTATGTCTTCCTTTTGAATCACGATGGTGGAAAGCGCGGAGAGAAGAGAAGAATCAGTTGCCTCCACGCGCCCCGATGCCGCCGGGAGATCCGGGTGAGATTCTCGTTGTTCAACAGGCCGGTTCTCAAATCCGCCTGAGTGGAGGAGAAATTCAGGTGTTTCTCAACGGCGAACAGGTCGCAGGAATACCTCTGCATCAATTATGTGAGGTCTGCTTGTACGGGGCAATTCAAATTACAGCTCAGGCTCAACAAATGCTCATGCAGGAGGGAATCCCTCTCGCATGGTTCTCCCCCGCAGGGCGCTTTATCGGGATGACGCAAGGAGTCTTTTGCAGCGGTGTGGATGCTCGCATGGGGCAGTACGCCCTGCACAGAGACCCGGAGCGTCGTTTGTATTTAGCATCAGAAATTATACGTGCCAAAATCCATAACCAGCGTGTCGTTTTGATGCGCAATGGCAATGCAAATGACGCGGATATAAGGAAACTGGCCTCTTTGCGAGACTCGTGTAAACAGCAGCCTAATCTGCTTTCCTTGCGTGGCGTTGAAGGCACTGCCGCATCCATTTATTTCTCAAACTTCTCTTCGATGATCAAAAGTAGATTCTCTTTTGATTTTAACGGACGAAATAGACGCCCACCTCAAGATCCAGTGAATGCGCTGCTTTCTATGGCATATTCCATGCTAGTGAAAGAGCTCACCGGTGTAGCTCATGCCGTGGGGCTCGATCCCTTTTTGGGTTTTTTCCATAGCCCTCGTTATGGGAGACCTGCCTTATCCCTGGACATGATGGAGGAATTCCGTCCCCTCATCGCTGATTCTACAGTTCTTTCTCTCCTCAACCGTTCTGAAATCGCCCCCGGCGATTTCACGAATACCTCCAAGGGAGTCTTCCTTTCCGATGATGCGCGTCGCCAATTCTGGAGAGCTTGGACTCGACGCATGGATACGGAGATCACCCACCCTTCTTTTGGCTATAAAATGTCATATCGCAGAATGCTGTCCGTTCAAATGCGGCAGTTGTGGCGTTTCTGTCGAAACGAAGTTCCTTCATATTCAGGTTTTACTACGAGATGAGCGTCAGACGTCGATATATTATCTGTTATGATATCGCCGATCCTAAACGACTTCACAGGACGGCGAAAGTGTGCGAAGCATATGGGTATCGCATACAATTTTCTGTTTTCGAGAGTGCTTTGGATTCTACCATGTTGGCAAAGTTGCGTGCCGATCTTGACTCTGTTATTCACCACGATGACGATCAAATTCTTATCATTGATCTCGGTCGTGATGATTCCTCCACTCCTTTCCACATTGCTTCACTCGGTATTCCGTACATTAAAAAGTCCAGAATCACGATCATTTGATTGACTTCTGTCCTCTTTTATGTTAGAAGAGACTTGGCTTTGTCCAAAACCTCGATTCTACACCGCCTTCGTGGGGTCTTCTGTACATTGATATCATCGAGTGCTCTGGTGCTGCGCTTTCTCCTAGGTCGCACTCGCGGCGCTTGGTTAGTAGAGTGTTAGACGCAAATCTCAAGCCAGTTTATCTGTTCCCTCCTTTCGGGCGGTAAGAGGTGCTCGCAGAGCGGTCCGTGTACTCCTTTATGTGAGGACGTTGCACGGTTTGCAGCTGCACTCGATAATATCAGTGCTACCGAATGGCGACTGGTGCGGATGGTGACGGGGAAGACGGGGAGGATGCGCTGCACTCGATAATATCAGTGCTACCGAATGGCGACACAACGCCCTGAAATCACTCCCCTGCAAAGTGAAGCTGCACTCGATAATATCAGTGCTACCGAATGGCGAATCTCTCGTTCAGCTGGATTCATAGCATAGAAACAGCGCTGCACTCGATAATATCAGTGCTACCGAATGGCGACCTTTGTCATAGATCTTGTTGAGCGTGAAATTTTAGCTGCACTCGATAATATCAGTGCTACCGAATGGCGATCCCGTCCCAAATGCCGGAGGAAAGAATGTCCGCGATGCTGCACTCGATAATATCAGTGCTACCGAATGGCGACATACAGGGGGAGGATGACAGGCTGGCGGTGATTGTGGCTGCACTCGATAATATCAGTGCTACCGAATGGCGACCGCTCCCGGCCGAGGGAGACGGCACCGTGAGCCTGCTGCACTCGATAATATCAGTGCTACCGAATGGCGACATGCGCAGCGGCGCTTCCCTTCTCGGCGGCGCCGAGCTGCACTCGATAATATCAGTGCTACCGAATGGCGACTTATTCATAAGCTCAACGAGGACCCCCGCATCCAGCTGCACTCGATAATATCAGTGCTACCGAATGGCGACAGAATGAAGATAGTTTCCTCTTCCTTGGGCTTAGGCTGCACTCGATAATATCAGTGCTACCGAATGGCGACATAATCATAACCTCGGTACATGGTACATCTACTTGCTGCACTCGATAATATCAGTGCTACCGAATGGCGACGTATTCTTCGAGAGAGTGCGAACGTGCGCACTTGCTGCACTCGATAATATCAGTGCTACCGAATGGCGATACAGATACGTTTGCTATCGTCTGAAGCTGGATTCTCGCTGCACTCGATAATATCAGTGCTACCGAATGGCGAATAGAGCCGCCGGAGACCCACAGGAATTCAACGGTGCGGCTGCACTCGATAATATCAGTGCTACCGAATGGCGAAAGCTAATATCTCTGTAACTGCCCTGGACAACTACAAGCTGCACTCGATAATATCAGTGCTACCGAATGGCGAGCTTGTTCTTTGAGCTTATCTACATTGCCTTGTAAAGCTGCACTCGATAATATCAGTGCTACCGAATGGCGGCAGAAAGCGCGCCGCCGCGTGCGCCTGCTTCTTCTGGCTGCACTCGATAATATCAGTGCTACCGAATGGCGGAAAAATAGTAACTTCTTTTTGAATACGAGCAATTTGCTGCACTCGATAATATCAGTGCTACCGAATGGCGGACTTCCACAAGAACAACGTGAACAAATATGGGATCGCTGCACTCGATAATATCAGTGCTACCGAATGGCGGCAAGGTCTAAGAAATCCTTTCCTTTCAGAGGCAGGAAGCTGCACTCGATAATATCAGTGCTACCGAATGGCGGGACAAGAACGCACCGAATGCCATCAACTGGGGGCAGGCTGCACTCGATAATATCAGTGCTACCGAATGGCGGTACCGTCGCCGGAACCCCAACTTCTGCACCTATGCTGCACTCGATAATATCAGTGCTACCGAATGGCGGAACCAACTTGCGCGACGCTGATTGACCAGCGGCTGCTGCACTCGATAATATCAGTGCTACCGAATGGCGGCCTGTATTCTTCTAACTTCTTCATCGCTCGTCTAGTGCTGCACTCGATAATATCAGTGCTACCGAATGGCGGCTGAAGGGTGGTATAAAAATCCCGAGATAGATGCGGAGCTGCACTCGATAATATCAGTGCTACCGAATGGCGGCACAAGTGCTAAATCATATCTCCTTCTAATGAAGTGCTGCACTCGATAATATCAGTGCTACCGAATGGCGGGCGTTATCCATAGCTTAATCGAAAAAAGAGACTTTAGCTGCACTCGATAATATCAGTGCTACCGAATGGCGG
The DNA here is from genome assembly GCA_947601655.1 of uncultured Akkermansia sp. Taxonomy (GTDB): domain Bacteria; phylum Verrucomicrobiota; class Verrucomicrobiia; order Verrucomicrobiales; family Akkermansiaceae; genus Akkermansia. The sequence goes on along the minus strand of CANQGG010000053.1, from coordinate 12,197 downwards.
AACACCTCCAGCTCCCGCCGCTCCAACTCCCCGGGAGCTGCACTCGATAATATCAGTGCTACCGAATGGCGGTTGACGTAATTCGCCTTCACCGCCGCCGCCCGCGTGCCGCTGCACTCGATAATATCAGTGCTACCGAATGGCGGTACAACGCGCTGAAAGCCCTGCCGGGCAAGGTAACGCTGCACTCGATAATATCAGTGCTACCGAATGGCGGCAGACGGTTTGCGGCTGGTCGTAGGTGCCTGCGAGCTGCACTCGATAATATCAGTGCTACCGAATGGCGGAGTAGAAGGACCTGTGTTAGAAACTGTGATGTAATCTAGCTGCACTCGATAATATCAGTGCTACCGAATGGCGGCGGTGATTCTTTCGTCTTTCTCGGAGGAGCCGGAGGAGCTGCACTCGATAATATCAGTGCTACCGAATGGCGGAAGAGGCGCATTTCGTCGCCGTCAGAGGTCTTGTAGGCTGCACTCGATAATATCAGTGCTACCGAATGGCGGCCAAAAGGGAAGAAAGTTTGGCGGCTGCCTTCTGCTGCACTCGATAATATCAGTGCTACCGAATGGCGGCTATAAAGGAATTCTAAGATTGTCTCCCAATGATGCTGCACTCGATAATATCAGTGCTACCGAATGGCGGGAAGAGACGGCGGACTGGCTCAACCGCAAAACGAGCTGCACTCGATGGTATCAGTGCTACCGAATGGCGGTGCAACGGATCAGCAATCCGCTATTCTGAATATTTCGCTGCACTCGATAGTATCAGTGCTACCGCATAGCGAGAAAGATCCTCCTGCACTTTCTCATCTTTGAGGTAAGTGCGTGCCCTCTGCTGCATGTCATCCTGAGTGTAATCAGTTACCATCGACGGAGGATTTTCAAATTCGCCGCATCTGCATCTTTTACGCGGATGTGCTACTCATTGACAAAGGCGTAGCCTCGCCCAAACCCGCCATTAGAAAGCCGGACGTTTGCACAGGGCGAAGAGACGGACGGACGGGCATCGCCTATGCGAAGGGCGAAACCGTAGAACTTCTCGAAGTTGCGGAGAAGATCCGCGCGACTTTCGGGCATGCGAGATGTCAGTTTCATATTTGAGGAACAGAGTGAACACTCACCCGTCACGCTCATTCTCGCATCCAATGCGGAAAAGCACAAGAACAAATTGTTCGCGCACTCATTTCGGGGGGAAGGCAGAGCAAACGCATTTGAGAGAAGTGAAGCAACAGAGAAAATTGTGTAATGTACCATGGACCATGTAGAAAATTTGGCGAGCTCCGCGCGCGGAGTTGCGAAGCAGGAGCCAAGGCGAATTTCTGAACCGATGCGCCTTTTGTGTCCGGAAAGGTTTTTGGGTAAGCTAAGCCGTCTTGCAGACCTGATGACGCGAAAAACTGCGCAATGCGCGCATTATCAATATATTGTACATTTCACATGAACAAACGCATTCCCAATGCGTTTGCCCTGGGGGGGGGAAGGGCGGCGGCTTTTTGCGTAGAGCTTGGCAGATTCCACGACATCGGGTATGAATGCGCCTGATTCGCGTGTTCATCGGCTCCATTTTAGCATTGACCTTTTTTCGGAAATGGGTTAGATGGTGGGGCGTATGGATGTGCTGCAAGCGATTATACTTGGGATTGTGGAGGGGCTCACAGAGTATCTGCCGGTGAGTTCGACCGGGCATCTCATTGTGGCGCAGCATCTGATGGGCGTGGAAGAGAGCGAGGCCGTGAGCGCGTATGAGGTCTGCATCCAGAGCGGGGCGATCGTGGCGGTGCTGGGGCTGTACTATCCGAGGGTCGCGGAAATGCTGCGCGGGCTGATGGGCAGGAGCGAGGCGGGGCGGCGACTGCTCGTGAACCTGATTCTCGGCTTCCTTCCCGCGGCGTTGGCAGGGCTGCTTCTCGCGGGTGTCATCAAGGATTATCTTTTCAGCGCGGCGGTGGTGATGGCGGCCTGGGCAGCGGGCGGTCTGGCTATCCTGCTCTACGTGCGGGGGCGAAGCAGGGAGCAGGGAGGGAAGAGCCTCGAGGAACTCACGCCGAAATGTGCTCTTTTCGTGGGGGTAATGCAGTGCGTGGCGATGTGCCCCGGTGTAAGCCGGAGTCTCATGACCATGCTGGGCGGATTGATGGCGGGGCTGAGCGTAGCAGCGGCAGTGGAATTCAGCTTTTTGCTCGGTCTGGTCACGCTCGGGGCCGCCACGTGCCACGACGCCGTGAAACACGGGACGGAGATGGTGTCGCAGATCGGATGGGTTCCGATGCTGACAGGCACGGCAGTCGCCTGGGCGAGTTCCGTGGTTGCGGTGAAATGGATGGTAGGCTACCTGAACCGGCACAGTCTGGCCCTTTTCGGCTGGTATCGGCTCGGGGCGGCGGCAGTCATGCTCCTGCTCATTCTGCGGGGGCTGAGGTAGGGGACGCGGGGTCTTCCCCCGCTTCCGGGCGCTTTTTGTAGGCGGTGCGCTTCACCTTCTTGCGCTTTGGGGAGAAGAATTCGGGGTGATCTGCAGCCCAGGCGGCGTAGAGGTCGGGGCGGTTTTTGCGCGTGCGCTCCACGGCCCGCTCCAGCCTCCATTGCTCCATCGCCTTGTGATTGCCGGAAAGGAACACGTCCGGCACGCTCAATCCGCGGAAGACATTGGGCTTTGTGTAGGCCGGCGCCTCCAGAAGACCGCGCGCGAACGATTCATCCGCGCTGCTGCGCTCATCGCCCAGCACGCCGGGCAGTAGACGTACCACGGCATCGATGACGACGACTGCGGCAATGGCGCCATTCGTCAGGATGTAGTCGCCGATGGAAAGCTCCTCGTCCACAAGTTCATCCACCACGCGCTGATCCACGCCCTCATAATGCCCGCAGAGGATGATGTAGTGCGCGGCTCCGCCGGGCTGCATGCAGGGGGCGGCGAGACGTTGCGCCGCTGCCTGAGAGAACACCTTCCCCTGGGGGGTCATGAGAATCACGCGCGATTCCGGGCGGCGCAGCTGCTCGACGGCGACGAAGATAGGCTCGCATTTCATGAGCATGCCCTGCCCGCCTCCGCAGAGGTAGTCATCCGTGCGGTGGTGTTTGTCCGTGGCCCAGTCCCGCAGCTGGTGGGCGCGCACGACGACGTGGCCGCTGTCGGCCGCCCTGCCGGGGATGCTCTGCGAGAGCGGGCCTGTCACCATCTCGGGGAACAGCGTGAGGACATCGATCTCAAGCATAGCGGGGACAGAGCGAGAAAAACAATTCCCGAAAAATCAGGCGTGGGCGTTGTGGCGCAGCATGCCTTCGATGTACGCATCGATGTTGCCATCCATCACATCCTGGATATTGCCGGACTCCACGCCCGTGCGGAGATCCTTCACCATCTGGTAGGGTTGGAAGACGTAGGAGCGGATCTGGTTTCCCCAGGCGATATCTCCCTTTTCGGAGTACTGGCGGTCAGCCTCGGCGCGTTTGCGGTCCTCCTCAAGCTGGATGAGGCGTGCCTTGAGCATGCGCATCGCTTCCTCGCGGTTGCGCAGCTGGGAGCGCTGGGTCTGGCAGGCCACGATGATGCCGGTGGGGAGGTGAGTCAGGCGCACGGCGGTTTCCACCTTGTTCACATTCTGCCCGCCCTTGCCGCCGGAGCGGTAGGTATCCATCTTCACATCCGCATCCTTCACCTCAATCTCCACGTCGTCAGAAATATCCGGCGTGGCATCCAGCGAGCAGAAGGAAGTGTGCCGCTTGCCTGCGGCGTCAAAAGGACTCATGCGCACGAGGCGGTGAATGCCGCGTTCGTTCTTCAGGTAGCCGTATGCGTATTCCCCCGCAATCTTCACGGTGACAGAGCGCAGCCCGGCCTCGTCGCCATCCGTGCTCTCCATGATTTCGGCGGTAAAATTGTGCCGTTCGCAATAGCGCAGGTACATGCGCAGCAGCATACTCGCCCAGTCGCAGGCCTCCGTCCCCCCTGCCCCGGCGTGGATGGTGATGTAGCATCCGGCGGCATCGTGGGGGCCGTTGAGCATGGTGATGAGCTCAAACTCCTCCAGCTTCTTTTCCCAGTTCGCATACTCCTGCTGCGCTTCTGCCGCCATCTCCGGCTCCTCGCGCGCCATCTCCACAGCCACCTCCACATCCTCCAGCCCCTTCTCCAGGGCGCGGTACTCTTCCATGCGCCGCTTGAGAGGATTCACCTCGTTCATCAATTCGCGCGCCGCCTGGGGATCATCCCAGAAATCCGGGGCGCTCATGCGTTTTTCCAAATCGGCGGAGCGCTGCTCCAAATGCTCCAGGTCAAAGATAGCTCCCGAGCTCGGAAAGACGGCTGCGCATGGCCGCTGTGTCAAGCGTCGAGAGATCTACGGGGGAAACGGAACCTTCCATCATCGGCGCGGAGTATACCAAGCGCAGAGAGCGCTGTCAAGACCGGGAAAACATCTGCCGGGGCAAACGCATTGGGATGGACCATGTAGGATGTACCATGTAGCAGAGCGGTGGCCACGGCTCCGCTTATCCACAAAACTTTCTAACCAGCAACCGCGTATGTTGAACCCTCCACCTCAGCTAAAGCTTCGCAACTCCGCGAGCAGAGCTCGCCAAATTCCCTTACATGGTACATGAGCAAACGCATTCCCAATGCGTTTGCCCTAGAGCTTCCCTCTTCAGATTCCATGGGGCGTGTGGCGTTTGGCAGAGAGGGAGAGGACGCAGAGGCGCAGGACGGCGGTTTTTTGCAGGGCGGCGGGGTCAAAATGCAGAGGGGGAGGCGCCTCCCCGGCGGCGGCGTAATGCTGCATGAGGCAGCGCAGCGCGGCGAGCTTCTCCTCGCCGTCCACGCGTTCCATCCTCCCCTTGCCCATCACCGACTCGTAGAAGGCAGAGCAGTGGCAGGCGATGCCGTCGCGGGGTCCGCTGACGCCCAGCGTGCGCTCCATCACAAAAGCGACCTTCGGATTCTCGCGCAGAAGCTCGTGGCGGCGTCCCTCGCCCGCGCCGTGAAAATAGAGGAACAGCCTCTCCCCGCGTGTCTCGAAGCCGAAATTGAGGGGCACAACGTAGGGGTACTCCCCGCCGTGGAAGGCGACGTGGCACACCTCGCAGCGGCGGATGATATCCAGAATCTCCTCCCGATTCGTCACTTCGCGATCATTCCTTCTCATGGCTCGCGCCCCATCATGGCACAAAGGGGGCACCCGGGCAAGCGGAATCAATCGTACCAGCCGAAGAGCCCGTGGCCCCGGTCGAGCGCGCGGATGTCGGCAAGTTCGTCCTCGCAGAGCTCAAAGTCGAAGATATCGATATTCTCCGCCATGCGGCTCCTGTGGGAAGTTTTCGGGAGGGGACAGACGCCGCCCTGCACGAGGAAGCGCAGAGCCGCCTGAGCCGCAGTCTTGCCGTGCGCGGCGCCGATGCGCAAAAGCGTGGGGTTGGCAAAGATGTTCTCGCGTCCGCAGGCGAGCGGCGACCACGCCTGCGGCACGATGCCGAGCCGCCGGTAGAGAGCCGTCAGTGCGGGCTGCTGGCGGAAAGGGTGCAGCTCCTGCTGAATCACCTGCGGCGTCACCTCGCAGCAGCTCAGGATGTTCTCCAGGTCACTCCCGTAAAAATTGCTCAGACCGATGGCGCGCAGCTTCCCGCAGCGGCAGAGCCCCTCCATGGCGCTCCAGATCGCCGCATCCCCGCCCATCGGCCAGTGGATGAGCAGCAGGTCAATGTACTCCGAACGCAGCTTGCGCAGGGATTCTTCCACACTCTCCGCCACGCGCCGCCCGCTCTGCAGCTTGGTCGTGATGAAAATCTCTTCGCGCGGCAACCCGCACCCCGCCACCGCGCGCCCCACGCCCTCCTCATTGCCGTACCACTGCGCCGTGTCGATGAGCCGATACCCGCACTCAATCGCCTCCTGCACGCAGCGCACCACATCCCTGTTGTCAATATTGTACACGCCAAAGCCGAGCGCCGGCATTGCAACCTCATTGTTGAGCGTAATCGTCTGCATCATCTTTTGCGGAAAGTCTACGCCGAAACCATGCCCCGGTCCAATGCAAAAATGCAGGCGCCCGCAAAAAAAAGCGGTCCGACGGAATCGCCGGACCGCAGGGTAAAAGACGGAACTCCCCGGGTTACTTCGCCATAGCTTCCTCCACAGCGACTGCCACGGAAACCGTGGCGCCCACCATGGGGTTGTTGCCCATGCCGATAAGCCCCATCATCTCCACGTGCGCAGGCACAGAAGAAGAGCCGGCGAACTGGGCGTCGCTGTGCATGCGGCCCAGGGTATCGGTGAAGCCGTAAGAAGCTGGACCCGCCGCCATATTGTCCGGGTGCAGGGTGCGGCCCGTGCCTCCGCCGGAGGCCACGGAGAAGTACTTCTTGCCCTTCAGCACGCATTCCTTCTTGTACGTGCCCGCCACGGGGTGCTGGAAGCGGGTGGGGTTCGTGGAATTGCCGGTGATGGACACATCCACGCCCTCCAGCCACATGATCGCCACGCCCTCGCGCACGTCGTCCGCGCCGTAGCAGTTCACCCTGGCGCGCTCGCCGGTGGAGAACGGGATCTTCTTCACCACCTCCACCTTCCCGGTGGCGTAGTCGAACTTAGTCTGGCAGTAGGTGAAGCCGTTGATGCGGGAAATGATGTAGGCGGCGTCCTTGCCCAGGCCGTTGAGAATCACGCGCAGGGGCTTTTTGCGCACCTTGTTGGCAGATTTCGCGATGCCGATGGCGCCCTCGGCGGCCGCGAAAGACTCGTGCCCCGCCAGGAAGCAGAAGCAATCCGTCTCTTCGCGCAAAAGCATGGCAGCCAGGTTGCCGTGCCCCAGACCCACCTTGCGGTCATCCGCCACAGAGCCGGGGATGCAGAAGCTCTGCAGCCCTTCGCCGATGGCCTCGGCGGCATCTGCTGCCTTCGTGCAGCCCTTCCGGATGGCAATGGCGGCACCCACGGTGTAGGCCCAGCCGGCGTTCTCAAAGGCGATGTTCTGGATGCCGCGCACGATGGCGCGTACATCGACGCCCTTCTCCAAGCACACCTTCTCCGCCTCCTCGCAGGAGGAAATGCCGTACTTCTTCAGCACGGGGAGAATCTGGTTGATGCGGCGATCGTATGATTCAAATAATGGCATAATCTGAAAATGGGTTAGGGGTTCATTACTCGTGGCGGGGGTCGATGTACTTCGCTGCGCCCTCAAACTGACCGTAGGTCCCGGTGTACTTCTTGTACGCTTCGTTGGCATCCGCTCCCTTCTTGATCTCTTCCATCATGGGACCCACCTTCACGTACTGGTACCCGCAGATCTCGTCGTCCGCATTCAGCGCCAGTTTGGTGATGTATCCTTCCGCCAGCTCTAGGTAGCGGGAGCCCTTCTTGAGCGTGCCGTACAGAGTGCCCACCTGCGAGCGCAACCCCTTGCCCAGGTCCTCCAGCCCGGCACCGATGGGCAGCCCGCCCTCGGAGTACGCGCTCTGCGTGCGCCCGTACACGATCTGCAGAAAGAGCTCGCGCATCGCCGTGTTGATCGCGTCGCACACCAGGTCAGTATTCAGCGCTTCCAGAATCGTCTTGCCGGGCAGTATCTCTGATGCCATCGCCGCAGAATGCGTCATGCCGGAGCAGCCGATGGTCTCCACGAGCGCCTCCTGGATGACCCCCTCCTTCACATTGAGCGTGAGCTTGCATGCCCCCTGCTGCGGGGCGCACCACCCCACGCCGTGGGTCAGCCCGGAGATGTCCTCAATCTTCCTGGATGCCGTCCAGGCGCCCTCCTGCGGAATCGGCGCCGGTCCGTGGTTGCATCCCTTCTTCACACAGCACATGTGTTCGACTTCTGTAGTGTATTGCATAGTGGATCAGGATTGAACTGCTTTCAGTCTAACAGGTCCGCTCCCCTTTGTCACGCCTAAATTCGAATTCTCCCCCGGACATATCGCCTGGGGCAAACGCATTGGGAATGCGTTTGCGCTAAACTCCCCTCCTTCGGGCTTGAAACGCATGCGGCAATGGCGTACAATGACGCCCCGGAGGACACCATGCAGAGCAAGAGACGCAGAGAGGCGGACCCAGCCCGACCGGGGGCGCGGCAGATTCACGAAAAAAACATTGCCCCGGCAGATACGGCAGCCGCGACGCCGAGACCCTCCGGGGCCGTTTACATGGGCAACTACGCCGCGCCCGCCCTGGAACGCGTGCGCGTGGCGATGATAGGTCTTGGGGCGCGCGGCATGGCTCTTCTGCACATCCTGGCGGAACTGCCGGGCTGCGAGGTGGCGGCGATATGCGACACGCGGGAATGCGCCCGCCGGCAGGCTGCAACGACCCTGCAGGACATGGGAAAAAAGGAGGTCGCCGCCTACGGCAAGGGGGAGGAAGCCTACCTCGACATGCTGGAGCAGCAGCGACCGGACGCCGTTTTCATCGATACGCCCTGGGAGCTGCACGCGCGCATGGCCATCGCGTGCATGGAGCACGGGGCGCACGCCTTCGTGGAAGTGCCGCTGGCCACCACGCTGGAGGGTCTGTGGGCTGTGGTGGACGCCGCCGAGCGCACACAGCGGCACTGCATGATGCTGGAGGAGGTGGTCTACGGTCGCAATGAACTGATGTTCCTCAACATGGTGCGGCAGGGTTTGATCGGCGATCTGCTGCATGGCGAGGCGGCCTACATCCACGACCTGCGCGACCGCACCCTGGGAGACGATTCCGGCGCGGCGGCCTGGCGCGTGCTCCACTACGCGGGGCGCAACGGCAATCTGTACCCCACTCACGGTCTCGCCCCAATCGCCCGGTACATGAACATCTGCCGCGGGGAAGACACCTTTGAACGCATTGTCTCTCTGAGCAGTCCATCCATCGGACGCGCCGCCTTCGCCAGAAAAAATCTGCCCGTCGCTCACCCCTGGAACAGCACCGATTTCCTCTGCGGGGACATAAACACCTCCATCATCCGCACCCGGAAGGGGCGCACCATTCTCGTGCTGTGGGACGAGACGAGTCCGCACCCGTACGACCGCAGAAACATGATTCTGGGGACAAAGGGGGCGCTGGCTGATTTCCCGCTGCGCGTCATCGGCAGCTTCTCGCCCGAGAACCGGGCGACGCAAGGGGACGCTTCCGCCGGGGACGCCTGGTACACCGGCGAGGAGGCCCGGGATGATTTGTACGCGCGCTTCGACCACCCGCTCTACTGCCGGCTCGCCGACAAACTCGCGCCCTTCACCGCACGCTCGGCGATGGATTACATCATGCTGCAGCTCATCATCGAATGCCTCAGAATGGGACAGGCGCCGGACCAGAATGTGTACGAAGCCGCACTGTGGTCCTCTGTCGGACCCCTCACGGAAAAGTCGGTTCACGAGGGAGGGACGCCGCAAATCTTCCCGGATTTCACCCGCGGGGACTGGCGGCGGACGACACCGCCCGCGTATCCGATGGACCGGTCAATCACCCCTGCCGACTGACGGCATCCAGCGCCGCCCGCAGGGGGGCTACTTCGTGCACGCGGTGGAGGTCCGCCCCATGCCGCGCCGCCACGAGGCTCATTTCTACCGTATCCTTCCCGATATCGCGCAGAAAACGCTTGCGGGAGAGTGCCATCAGCATGGGAAGATCCTCGCAGCGAAGCTCTTCCAGGTGTTCGATAAGCTGCACGTTGTGCGCAGTGGTTTTTCCGAAGCCTATGCCGGGATCCAGACAGATGCGCCCGGCGGCGATGCCCGCCTGCCGCGCGAGAGAGACCCGCTGCTCGAAGAAGGCGCGCACTTCAGCCACGACATCGACATAGCTCGGCGCGAGTTGCATGGTGCGCGGAACGCCTTGCATGTGCATGAGCACGACGCCGCAAGCGTACTCTGCGCAGACTTCCCGCATGGCGGGGTCGCCGAGTCCGCCGACATCGTTCACGATGTCCGCCCCGGCCTGCAGCGCGGCGCGAGCCACCAGCGCATGGCGGGTGTCGATGGAGAGCAGCGCGCGCGGATGCAGCTCGCGAAGCCGGCGGATGATGGGGAGGACGCGGCGCAGCTCCTCCCCAACGGGCACCTCCTGCGCGCCGGGGCGCGTGGATTCACCACCGATGTCGATGATATCCGCTCCTTCTTCCAGCATCTGCTGCGCATGGCAGACGGCAGCCTGCGCATCGGCATGGCAGCCGCCATCGGAGAAGGAATCCGGCGTGTTGTTGAGAATGCCGAGAATACGACCGGAGGGAGGCAGGGATAAACTGCCGCGGCGGAGGGTCCAGATACGCATAGAGAGGGAGGGATGTCAGATGCCGAGAACGGCGTGAGAATCGATTTCCTGCTGGTCGTGAATGAGCTCGGCGGCGACGGGGATGCCGGTGATTTCCTCAATGAGGCGGCGGTTGGTGAGTTCCGACGCCGCCCATTCTTCCCCGGCGTGGTTCAGCACGATGGAACGACAGGTGAGACCACGGGCGCGGATGCTCTGCACGGTGAGAACGGCATGGTTCACCGCCCCCAGCTTGTTGCCCACCACGAGGATGATCGGGAGATTCAGCTCCTGCGCCAGATCCGCCATGCTCTGCCCCGGCGCGAGCGGGGCCTCCCATCCGCCGGCGCCTTCCACCAGCACCGGGCTGTACTGCGCGCGCAGGGGACGACAGCCCTCCGCCAGTTTTTGAGCGCTGAGCTCCACGCCTTCGAATTCCGCAGCGATGAGCGGAGCCGTGGCTGCCCGCAGGAAAAAGGGGTTGATGAGATCCAGACTCAGCGAAGGCTCATCGACCGCCTCCCGCATCGCCCGCGGGTCGGTCCTGTCGCCGCAGGCCACGGGTTTGCAGCCCATCGCGCGAATGCCGCGGCGGCGAAGATCGCGCAACAGCGCACAGGTCACATAGGTTTTGCCGATCTCCGTATCGGTGCCGGTAATAAAGAAGTCACTCATCAGGAAAAAAGGCTCCGGTTGGCTACTCCGGCAGGGAGAGACGGATGTTATCCAGCCCCCACTCTTCATCTTTTGTCTCTCGCCGCTGGGCATAGGCCACAGCGCCCCAGAGCACCACGGCCAGCAGCAGGCACACCAGCTTGGCGCGCCGGTTCGTGGTAATCGCTTGCTTCAGGTAGGTTTTAATTTGCAGTTTCTTCATGATCAGCGTAGAGTAGCTCTTCCAATCGTTCCTGCAGGAGGGTCAGGCTGATGTTGCGCTGCAGCACACTGCCCACTGCCAGCGAGATGGTGCCCGTTTCCTCCGACACGATGATCACCACGGCATCCGACTTCTCCGCCAGGCCGATCCCCGCGCGGTGACGCAGCCCCATGGAAGCGTCCTTAAGCTCTTTGTCGGATACCGGCAGGATGGCGCTGGCTGCCACCACCCGTTCATGATCCACAATAACCGCCCCATCGTGCAGGAGCGTCTTGGGCATGAAGATCGTGCCGATGAGTTCGCGGGAATAGAGCGCATCCAAACGCGGGGCGTTGTTGACGATGTCCGGCAGTTTATCCTGGCGGCAGATGGCGATGAGGGCGCCGAAACGCTTGCTCGTGAGGTAGGACACGGAGTCGCAGACGCGCGAGATGAAGTTCTCGCTGCCTTTCTGCTGCCTCATGAGCGTGCGAAGAAAAGGGGAGCTGCCCAAGCGGGCGAGGGTGGTGCGAATCTCCGCCTGAAACAGGATGGCAAGGATCGTGCCGATGGGGATAATCGCCCCCACAATGCGCTGCAGCACTGAGGCATGGATGATGTCCACCAGAAAGTAGATGAAGAGCATGATGATGACAAGCCCCCCCAGAATCGCCGCCGCCCGCGAATCCTTGAACACGCGGTAGAGCTGGTAGAAGATGGCCCACAACACGGCAATCTCAAACAGAGCCCTCAGAATATCCAGCACATCCATACCGCCTCTATCATACCATATTTTCTCCCCGTGACAAGCACAACGAATTCTTTTGCCCCGCAACCCCTCGCGGTAGCGCGAACGCATTTGAGAGAAGTGAAGCAACAGAGAACATCGTGTAAGATGTACCATGGACCAGGGAGATGCACCATGCACCATGTATTGATAATGTGCGCATTGTGCAGGTTTTTTCGAATGATGAACCTTTCCGAACACAAAAAGCGCATCAGTTCAGAAATTTGCCTTGCTCCTGCTCCGCAACCCCTCGCGTCAGCGCGCGAACTCCTACATGGTACACTATTAATCGGAGGTGGTATAATCTGAAGAGTTGAGAGGGAAATCCTCAACAGGACTCCTCGG
>CANQGG010000052.1 GCA_947601655.1 uncultured Akkermansia sp. | reverse complement strand
TAGTTGCCGATTTCCGGATAGGTCATTGTGACGATTTGTCCCCGGTAGGAGGGATCGGTGAGTACCTCCTGGTATCCGGTCATGGAGGTATTGAAGCAGACTTCCCCGGTAACCGTTCCTTGGGCACCGAATGATTCGCCACGAAAAATTGTACCGTCTTCTAGCGCAAGAATTGCTTTCATCCTGATTTGTTCAGCCGAGGAAATATAGCAAACCGATGGGCAGATGGCAAGACGAAAGAAGTGTGAGAGAGGTGTTGATAAGCATGATGTATTGAAGCAGTGCGACTTTACCACGGATTTTTTTGCGAGTTTGGAGGGAGATGACTTTATGCATATGATAGAAAAATCTCGTCATCTGCGCTCTGTTAGCTTGCAAAGAAGGAACGAATGTGGTAAGAGAATGTGCGTGCAGGGAGAAAAAGGGGTTAGCTCTTTCCCGGCGCGAGAGAATCCTTCCTTAACAAGCAAAAAGCTATGAGCAACGAAGAAACAGACTCCGCCGTGGTACCGGCTTCCGGACCGGTTCCGACTTCTGATACACAGAATCGACTGAGCGCCGCGCGCGAGTTTGCGGGCGAGCAGTACGAGAAAATTCGTCGTGCAGCGGCTGATCAGATGGAAAACGTGCGTCGCTACACGCAGGATGCCCGTCGCCAGCTCAACGAAGGTTGGGATGCCACGCGTACTAAGGCGAAAGATCTCCATCGGGCCGGTGAGGAATATGTAAAAGCGAATCCCACTTCCTGTGTGCTGGGAGCTTTGGGAGTCGGGCTGATTCTCGGCTTGCTGCTTGGCGGTCGCCGTTGATTTTTCTCACGAACGGAATGCTTGCAGCATGAGTTCAGATAGCGAAGAGCTGCGTTCGTCAGGTCAGCAGGGCTCGGGAGACCGCCCGACTTTGCGCCAGCAGGGCGGCGTAGTGGTGGGCGGCTTGCGCGATGCGGCGCTGCATTTCGTACGGCACGTCGAGTCTCTTTGTGAACTCTTTCTGCTGGAGACGCAGGACTACGCGAGACGACAAAGAAATTACGCCCTGGGACAGGCTCTTGGTTTGGGATTTGTGGGATGTGCGTATTTGTTCCTATGCGTGCTTGCGATAGTACTCCTTGCACCTTTGCTCACTGAGGTGTGGGCTGTAGCGGCAGTTGTCCTGTTCAATCTTCTTGCTGGGTTGATTACTTTGCTGGTAGCGGGGCATAGTCGGCCGGGAAAACTAGCACCGGATACGGTACGGGAAATCAAGAACGATATCGAATGCGCCAAACTCTATCTGAACGCAAAAGGGAAGCGCTGATGCGCACGGCTGAGGCACGTTACGCCATGCTGGAGGCGCTGGAAGGAGCCTCCGGAGAGGCGAGGCGCGTGTATTCCCGTTTTACTGTGCCGCGTACCTACTTGCAAGCCGGTACCGCGGCGTGTGCGGGGATGGTGGGGATGTGGTTGCTGCGCAGGCTGGTGGGTCGGGTGAGGAGGACTCCCGTAGCGGCTGCTCCAGCGGCGGGTGCGGGGGCTGCTTTTTCTTATCTGCTCGTACAAGTGGCATCTGCCCTGCTGTTGCCGTGGATTCGTTCGCGGGTGCAGAATTCAGACTGGAGCGGGATGCTGCACAGGATGAGTCCTACGCAGATTTTGTTTCGGTGGTTGGGATTGGAGAAGTGATGCATGATACCCATTGAGTACAAGGTAGGAGATTCTGATAGGCGGCCGTGGGGGCGCTGGGTGGTGTTGGACGTGACACCGCGTCTCGTGGTGAAAAAATTAGTTGTGGAGCCGGGCTGCCGTATCTCCCTGCAGAAGCACAGTTTTCGTTCCGAACGCTGGATTGTGATGCAGGGTGTGGCTCATGTGCAGCTAGCCGATGAGAAGCTCGTTATGCAGATGGGTGATGGCATCCTGATCCCGAAAAATACGCCGCATCGTCTTTCTAATGAGAGTTCGGAGTCTGTGCTGGTGTTGGAAGTGCAGTTTGGAGAATTGCTGAGCGAAGACGATATTGAGCGTATGGATGATGATTATGGACGCGAGGAATAATGGATTTGGCTTGCCAAGAAACGGATTTCACGTCATAGTAATCGCACGACAGAAGTAACATGGCTGAACAAAAGGAACGAAAAACATTAGAGGAACGTAACCGAGCTACGGGACTGGAAAGATTGCGCCATTCCTGTGCGCACGTGTGTGCCACCGCGATTTGTCGTATTTGGCCGCAAGCGCAGCTGGCGGCGGGGCCAGCGGTGGAGAATGGCTTTTATTACGATATTGAGCTGGACCACAACATTTCGTCGGATGAGTTTGCGCGCATTGAAGAGGAGATGAAAAAAGTAGTGAAGGAAAATGTGCCGTTCGAAAAAACTGTGGTAAGTCGGTCGGAGGCGATGCGTATGGCGCAGAGCGGGGAGCTGGGCAGTGTAGGGCCAAGGGATGTGCCGAGCAAGTTCAAGATCGACCTGTTGGAACGGATTCCAGAAGATGAACCGATCTCGATTTACCGTAACGGTGACTTTACGGATCTGTGTGCTGGCCCGCATGTGCCGCGCACAGGGAACTGCAAAGCTTTCAAGATTATGAGCGTCGCGTCTGCCTACTACCAGGGGAACGCGAATGGTCCCCGCCTTCAACGCGTGTATGGCACTTGCTTTCCAAACCGTACGCAGCTGGATGAGCATTTGGCGAGACTGGAGGAGGCAAGGAAACGTGACCACCGAAAACTGGGACGAGAACTCGGCCTTTTTGCCATTGATGAGATGGTGGGACAGGGACTTGTTTTATGGAAGCCGAAGGGAGCAATTATCCGTCGCGAACTGCAAGACTTTATCACCGAAGAATTAGATCGCATCGGCTATTCTCAGGTTTTTACCCCGAACATCGGTAAACTGGATTTGTACATGACAAGCGGGCACTGGGAGCATTACAAGGAGAGCCAGTTTCCTCCTATCCCGGATCCGGATGATTTCAAGAAACTACGCGATGAGAATGCAAGCTGTGCAGATCTCTTCAATGCGTTGGACGAGCGGACTATTAGCGGGTTCATGCTCAAACCCATGAATTGTCCGCATCACATTCGTATCTATGCAAACGATCCCCATTCCTATCGCGATTTACCGGTTCGCCTCGCTGAATTTGGTACGGTGTATCGATGGGAACAGAGCGGTGAGCTTGGCGGCATGACCCGTGTGCGCGGTTTCACGCAGGACGATGCGCATATCTTCTGCCGCCCGGATCAGATCAAGCAGGAGGTGCAGCAGTGCATCGGCATTGTGAAGCATATTTTGGGCACCTTGCGGATGAACGATTACCGTGTGCGTCTTTCCCTGCGCGACAAGGAGTACGCGGATCCAAAATATGTGGGCAGTGAGGAGAATTGGAGACTGGCGGAGGATGCGCTGCGCGCCGTGCTCTGCGAGGAGGGATTTGACTACGCTGAGGCGGAGAATGAAGCGGCCTTCTACGGACCTAAGATTGACTTCATTGTGCGCGATGTCATCGGACGCGACTGGCAGCTGGGTACCGTACAGGTAGATTACAATCTGCCGGAGCGTTTCGAACTCACTTACACCGGGGCAGACAACAGACCGCATCGACCAGTGATGATCCATCGCGCGCCCTTTGGCAGTATGGAACGGTTCACAGGGCTACTCATTGAACATTTCGCCGGAAAATTCCCCACCTGGCTCGCGCCGGAGCAGGTGCGCGTACTCCCCATTTCCGACAAGGTGGCAGATTTTGCAGAACAAGTGCGCGCCACCCTTGCAGAATCTGGTGTCCGCGTGCGCGTCGACGATGCGGCTGACAAGATAGGAGCAAAAATTCGCAATGCTCGCTTGGATCGTGTGCCATATATGGTTGTGGTCGGTCAGCGTGAGGCGGAGCAGGGGCTCGTCTCCGTCCGCCACCGTGATCTGGATGAACTCGGCTCCGTGGCACTGGCGGACTTCTGTGCTGCTGTGCGTTCGGAAATAAGCCGTCGGCTCATTGCACCGGAACCCCAGAACTTTTCTCCGCAAGCCTGAACCCTATTTGGCAGACCATCTCTTTCCAAATTCTACCCATTAACAACAAAAACCCATCAACCTGTGCCACTTCCACCCAAACGCACCAATACTTCTGCGCGCAATAATCGTCGCGACCAATCCAATAGGAACTCCCAGATTCGTGTGAACGATCGCATTCGCGCCCCGCGTGTTCGCGTTGTCACTGCCGACGGCGGGCAGCTCGGGGTAATGTCTGTTCGTGATGCGCTTGCTCTGGCTAGGCAGCAGGATCTGGATCTCGTGGAGGTTGCTGCTTCTGCGGATCCTCCCGTTTGCCGCATTATCGACTACGGCAAATACAAGTACATGCAGGCAAAGCAGCAGAAAAACAATAAGTCCAAGGTCGTGCGCATGAAAGAGGTCAAGTTGCGCATCGGCACGGATGTGAATGATTACAATGTCAAAATGGCGCGCAGTGAGCAGTTTCTCGATCACGGACATAAGGTGCGCTTTGTGTTGCGCTTCAAGGGGCGTGAAAATGCCCATCAGCAGATGGGACTGGAGGTGATGCAGAAGGTGCTCGCTGACCTCCAAACTATGGGCAAGGTCGATCAGGCTGCCAAGCTCGTGGGCAATACGGTGAGCATGGTGCTTACCCCACTTCCAAAGCCCAACCGAGTCAAACGCTTCAAGAGGTATGAGGAGGAAGACTTCGACACCGAATCTGAGGAATTTGATGCTCGAGAAGAGGGGTGAATAGGTCCTCTTTTGTCTTTCCTCGAGGTGGATTAAATCGTGGTTGGATACACGTATGGATTGGACATATTACCTCATATATTGCGTTTTACTCTTGCTTTCGGTGTTCGGGTTGAAGGTCGGGGTGAGCAATGACGCGGCGAATTTTTTGAATTCGTCGCTCGGGTGTCGAGCAGGGAATTTTAACACGGTGGCAGCTGTGGCCGCAGTAGGCGTCTTGCTGGGGGCGAGTTTCTCGAGTGGCATGATGGAAGTAGCACGCAGTGGAGTGTTCAACCCTGCAATGTTCAGCTTTCACGAGGTGATGCTGCTTTTTTTGGCAGTGATGATCTCCAATGTGATTTTACTGGACGTGTACAACACGTTGGGGCTGCCGACGTCCACAACAATTTCACTTGTGTTTGCCTTGCTTGGGTCGTCACTTGGCATGGCGGTGTATAGCAAGGATATGGCGACAGATGATTCTCCATTGGCGGCGTACATTAACACGAGTAATGCTTTTGCCATTGTAGTGGCTATTTTTGTTTCGGTCATCATCGCGTTTACTCTCGGTTCGTGTGTGATGTGGTTTGCTCGATTGCTTTTCAGCTTTCGTTACACGCGAGCATACAAATATATTGGACCTCTGTGGTGCGGTAGTGCTCTGACGGCGATAACATATTTTGCGATTTTCAAAGGACTCAAGGATAGCTCCATGCTCTCTCCGGAGATGAAAACGGCATTGAACGCGGATGTGGGTTCGACGATGCTGTGGTGCTGGGTGGCGTGGTTGGGCATCATGGCGTTCTTGCAATACGTTTGTCGGGTTAACACGTTGCGCATTGCGGTGCTCAGTGGTACGGGCGCGTTGGCGCTTGCCTTTGCTGGGAACGATCTTGTAAATTTCATCGGCGTGTTCATGGCGGCACACTCCAGCATCTTCGATATAGCGGTGAACCACGTCGGGAATGTAGCGGACATGAAGATGAATGCTCTGGCAGAGCAATCCATTCAGGCACCACCGATATACCTTCTCACAGCGGGTCTCATTATGGTGGCGTCACTCTTCTTTTCCAAGAATGCCCGCAAGGTTACAGAGACCGAATTGAAGCTTTCATCGTCCAACACCGGTAAGGAGCGATTCGGTTCCAGCCTCCCAGCGCGTGTGTTGGTGCGCTACGCGCTGAATGCTTCTCGCTTCATTGAGCGTATCACTCCCAAGCCTGTCGCTAATTTTGTAGGTAAGCGATTTGCTCCGCTCGCGCCCGAGGAAGAAACCGGAACAAATTATGACCTTGTACGCGGCTCGGTCAACTTGACCACGGCGGCCTTGCTCATCTCCATTGCCACTTCGTGGAAAATGCCCCTTTCTACCACTTATGTGACCTTCATGGTGGCAATGGGATCTTCCCTGGCAGATCGTGCGTGGGGACGCGACAGTGCGGTGTATCGCATTACTGGTGTGCTTACTGTGACGGGTGGATGGTTCCTCACCGCCATCGGCGCTTGTCTTGCGTCATTCGGCGTGGCTTTGGTGCTGGCATACGGCGGGATGTGGGCTGTGTATGGGATGATTGCCCTCGCCCTGGCACTGTTGGTACGCTCTACTTTCCTGACGCATGGCGACAAGCAGGAATATCGCCTGCTGAATGTGAGCAAGGATGCGCAGGTACGTGAGTACGGAGCGGCTGCAGCGGGGCGTCTTGGTCGCATGGTAGGCATCTACAACGCTATGGTGAAAGCGCTGCTTACCGAGGATCGTGAGACCTTGAAACGCTTGCGCAAGAAGACGCGTTCCATCAAGCAGGATTTAAAGCTTGTGAAAGAGAACGAGGTGCTTCCCGCTCTGCCAAGTATTCCGAGGGAGCAGGCAGATCGTGGGCAACTTATTTTCTGTATTGTGGAGATTTCGATTTCTACGTGTGAGTGTCTCCTGACCCTGGTGAAGGCGAGTTACAATCACATCGATAACAATCACACAGGGTTGAATGAGGATCAGGCTCGCGATTTGCTTGCGCTCACCGGCAAAATCGGTCGTTTTTATCCTAATCTCATTGACATGCTCAAGGAGGGGAATTATGCAGGAATTGATGAATTGCTGAGCGGTTCTGAGCTGCTTGGTGAGGAATTTGCCGAGTGCATCACGCGCCATCTCATGCAGAACGCGACTGATGAAAGCGGGATGCGCACCGGTATTCTCTACCTCACGCTGTTGAATGAAACACGCGCCATGGTGAGCCATGCCTTCGCCCTTATTACCCGCATTGAGGAACTCTACAAGGGGTGATGCCCGCCGAGGGGAATGTTTTCCTTCTGGTTCGAGGCGTCTTCAGGGTAGGTCGCACCAGACAGCGCGGTGGTCACTGCCTGAACTATGACGGGGCTTCTCAACGATGCCTTTTTTGCCCATGCGATCGTACAGGAAAGGGCTGACGTAAATTTGATCGTAGGCGGAGATTTCGTTGTAGGATGTGTAAAAGACGGTCCAGGATTCACCGTGTGGGTCGGTTGCTTCTACACGGTGCAGAGCTGTTTTTTTATCGTGAGGACGCGTGAGGACAAGGAAAAGCGGATCTTCCGGACCGGTATTCCAATCTCCGAAGACAAGCAGGGGGAGGTTTGGTTCCTTTTGCAGTGCATGCTGCACATGCTGTGATAGAGTGAGCATCTCTCGTTTGCGTTGGGCGTCCGCTGCGCTTTGGTCACTTGCCTTGCGTGATTTAAGGTGAACGCCGATAATGCGCCATTGACGATTTCCTGGGGCGCATATGGTGACATCGAGGATGCCGCGCAGCATGCGTCGGTTGGTTCCTTCTCCAACGAGCCTGTAGTAGGCTTGAGATCGGTTGTGAACAATGGGAATATTGGAGAGAATGCCAAGCGCGCGATCTTCCCCGTGACGCTCCAATACGAATGTGTGCTCGTAGCGCAGTCCTCGTTTTTCCAACCGGGTGGCGAGATCTCTCAGTGCTGCTTGCCCACCGATTTCGACAAGCCCCACCACATCCGGACGGGCAGAGGCAATATCGCGAGCCACAGCTTCACGTTCTCCGATTGATTTGATCGGTCGCGGGTAGGGAGCACGTGGGATGTCCTCTGCGACAAAATAATTTCGAACGTTTTGCATCAGAAAGCGTATAGGTTGTCCCGAGGTCGCTGCGTTTTTTTCAGCCGGGGCCAGGAGAGGAAATAGGAGGCATACGAATCCAAAAAGAAGTCGTAGGTGAAAAAGGAAGGATTGCATGAGGACGGAAGAAGATAGGGTTCTACGATCGTTGCTTCGCGGACTTGTTTTCTCTTAGTCTCTTTTCCCATGCATCAGCTTCCTGCTCGTTTTTTTCGGTGAATTGACCTTTACGCAAAAAGTCGATGAGAAGAGCGATAGCAGGAGCGTGATTTTGCCCGGCGGCAAGACGTAAATAACGCATACCCTCATCAGTATTCTTCGCCACCTGCTCCCCTTGCAGCAGAAGGAGGGCGTAGACGAGTTGGGAGCGGGCGTCTCCCCCATTGGCTGCGATTCCGTACCAGTATGCAGCTTCTTTCATGTCGCGCGGAATACTGCCTCGTCCGGTAGCATAGAGGTTTCCAAGGGCGGCAGCGGCGGTGGATGCAGGGATCGCTGCACGAGTCGCGACGGTTTTCTTGAGCCATTCGATGCCTTCCTGCATGTTTTCTGCTTCTTGGACGAGTTCTGCGCCGATGGCAAGGGAGGCCTCCGCCACGCCGGCTTCCGCTGCTTGTCGCCAGAACGAAAGCGCTTTTTGAGTGTCCTGGGGCACGTCTTGCCCTCGTTTGTGAATGAGTCCGATGTAGTAGAGCGCTTCCTTGCAGCCCTGATTCGCTGCGGCGGTGAACCACTTGAGAGCCTCTTTCCCGTCCGATGCAATACCGTACTTCCCGCCTTGTAAGTAGATGCCGCCGAGGTCAGTTTGCGCCTGAAGAAATCCGTTTTCGGCAGCGCGTTGTAGCCATTGCATCGCCTGGTGCGGGTCGGGTGCTGTGTTTGGTGTCTTGGGTTTCAGCAACTCACGCACTCGCGCATACATTTCCTGCGGTGTATTGGGTTCCTGCTGATTTTTTTCTTTTCCACAGCTGAACAATAATCCCGCTGCTGCCACGACTATCCACCGACCGGTTCGTCCCTTCATACCCGTACTTTACCACATTCCGTCTACTACGCGCAAGCCCTGTTCATTTGCAAATTTTGGATGAGATTGAAAAATGCTTTACACTGTTATGCAGCGTATCATAAATAGCAAATGAGGGAGATCCGAAGCGACCTTGTATGTCGCCGGGGTTAGCGAGGAGAGTGGGGCCGATGGTGCGTTGTTCAGGGACGTGAGTATGCCCAAAGAAAAGAGCATCAAATTCCCCGGTGGCTGCAGCCACACGGAGAGATTCAGTTGGCACGTGAGTGAGGTAGAGGCGTCGATTGTCGAGAGTGATATCTGTGGCGGAAGGATGGAAAGTTGTATTCGGCCAGAGACGCGCGCAGGAGAGAAAGTCTGCAAGGGGGTAATCATTATTTCCTGGCACGAGATCCATGGCATATGGCCAAGCGGCGCGTAGAAGGCGAAGTGTTTCCAGCGTTGCCAGATCACCCAGGAATATCAGGTGGCAGCAGTTGGCAGCAAGGGCTTGCCGTACGGCGTGGTGGAGGTGATCATGCTCGTCGTGAGCATCTGACATAAGGGCTACGAGCATGGGCAAAAATCAATCGACAAAGATGGGGGAAAGGGGGTCAGGAGAGTGCAAGGGAGAATCGGAGGGGGAGGCTGTGAGCTTGCCGTTGGAAAAGTAGCGCAGCGTTTTACCCACGGGTGGCGGGGCACCCTTGAAGTGCGGTGAGCCGGTGATATCTGCGTAGCCGATGTAGCCCATGGGTTCCTTGAGAAGAGCAGAAAAATTGCGTCGGATTTCGTTGGTATAGGGTCGTTGGGCGTGTTTCTGGAACCATTCCGAGAAAGCCTTTTCTGCTTGTGCAGCAAGGGGAGAGTGGCTCAGCCAGCAGGTGACGCTGAGAGGGAAGTTGATCCTGTTGCTCAGGTTGCGGAAAGAATCGGTGTCACTCTTCAGTGCAGGTGAGAAGGTGTGGCAAAGTTTTTCCTGTTCCGGCAGGTTGTGGAGTACCTCCAGAAGTGTGCAGTACAGGTACGCTCGGGCGAGAGCAGGTGTCGCGGAAAGTTTCGGAGAAGTGAGGATGCCAAGGAGGTTCGGTACGTTCTCTTGCAGGAAGAAGGTAGAACGATCGATTCCGGTGGCGTTCATGATGGGCGTAGCGTCTAGTACGCGCGCACCGGCGTAGGCGAAAGACTTGAGTGTTATGGTGTCGGTGGCGTGAACCGTGGGATCCAAAGTGGATGGTTCAAAAGACACGCTACCGTTCTGTTCCAATTTAGGTGGTTTCTCGGTGTAGAAGATTTGACCTCCATAGGAATCCACGGCGTACAGCGGACGGCGTAGAGTGGCGGAGGTAAAGGCATCTTCCATAAGCTGCAGATGCCGCTGATCCGCCGGAGCCTCCGGACCAAAGGATGGTCCCGTATTCAGCAGAGCCCGGATGATTTGCGGTGGAATGGAGACAGGTAGTCCGTGTCGCGCAGCGCGCAATTGCCCGTGCATCGCATCAGTTTTTGGCAGGTTATGGAGCGTATCTGCTATCGGTCGTGCCGGGTCGTATGCCCCCGGGGCAAAAGATTCCATTGCCTTGAGGTACTCTTCGTAATTCCGCGCGGTGCTGAGCAAGGTGGTGGTGTGGAGAAACACTTCGATATCGTGCAGAAGATCGTTGATGACTTTCAGTTGCTTCTCCTGCGGGAAGATTAGCATGGGGTCAAGAGCGAAGGTTTCACGGGCATCATCAAATTCTGCATATACCTTAGCTAATTCATCACGCAGTGAGCGCAGTGTCTCACGATCTTGCCGAGGGATGCCGGCGAGCGGAGGAATGCGCCGTACTCGTGAAATACGGGCAATAGTTTCGTTTTTTTGCTTCTCCAGTGTTTCGCGCTCCGGACGGCAGAGGGCGTCCCATTCTGCAAGAAGTTGTTCGGAGTAAGGCGTTGGTAGTTTGCGGATGTCGCGTAGGAAAGAGCCACGTTCCTCAATGCTCAGCGTGGAAATAGCATGGAGCCGCTTGTAGACCTCCAATTGCCGGGAAAGTGCGTGGAAAGAAGCGAGAATCTTTTGCTGCCATGAGCGCGTGCGTTCAGTGAGAGAATCCACGGAAGGAAGGAGCAGGCGATTGATGCCGGTGTTCAGCGCATCCAGCAGGGATTGCGTGCGGCTCCATTCGTTTGCTTCCATTGCCCCTTCTAAACGGTGGGAGAGGGAGACAGCCCTCTCTCTCATCGCCAGAACAGCTCCACTCGCGATGGCTACAAGAAGAAGCAGGCCAACGGTCACGCGCCGTGTCCAGTTTGAAGCGTGCTTTTTGCGCCGTCTCAGTTCGTGCGTCAGTTTGGAGAGCAGGGCGGAAGTGCCGGGTGGAGCCGGTGCCTTCTGGCGTTTCAGGGTGGAGATGTGGCTGAGAAGAGTACGTCGCAATGCGTGGAGGGCAGAGGTGGTCTCGGCTCCAAAATCGCCGCCAACCGGCCATTGTTCAAGGAGCCCGGCAATGGTGCGGTGTGCCTCCTTTCCCTCACGAATGCCTCGTTCCCTCTTGCTCTCTGCGCAGCGTAGAGGCTTGCCTGCCTTAAGCCGCGCCAGTTCAGCGCGGATCTGCTCGTCCTGCGGATTTTTGGCGAGGAGTTCTTCCAGTAGAGCACGAATCTCCGGTATCTGTCCTGCGAGGGCGAGACGTCTGATACGGCGCCAAGGAGAGGAGGAACTCATGTTTGGTTCTTTTCCTATGCGGGCACCGGCGCGGAGCAGAGTCCGCGCCGGTGCCCGCAGATCAAAAAGAGTGGCACGAAATTACTTCTCAGTCAGCGAGCCAATGCCCGGGAGTACCTTGCCTTCCAGCAGTTCCAGAGATGCGCCGCCTCCTGTCGAGCAGAAAGACAGCTTGTCCGCAACCTTGAATTTCTTGGCAGCCGTCACGGAATCTCCACCGCCCACAATCGAGATGCAGTCACTTTCTGCTAAACACTCGGCGATGGCCCTTGTTCCCTTGGAGAAAGAATCCAGTTCGAAGACACCCAGTGGACCATTCCAGAGTACGGTCTTTGCTCCACGCAGGATGGAGCAGAACTCTTCGATAGCCTTGTCTCCGATGTCGATGCCCATACCTCCCTCAGGAATCTCTCCTCCTTCAGCGATAGGGGCAGTGACGTGGGTTTCGGCGCCATCTTCGAACTTGAACGTGTAGCGCACGTCTGCGGGCAGTACGAAACGCACGCCTCTGGATTTCGCATCTGCCAAGATCTGGTTGGCCAAATCCAGTTTATCTGCCTCAATCTTGGAGGCGCCAACCTTGTGTCCCTGCGCGGCGAGGAAGGTGTTGGCCATTGCTCCTCCGATGAGGAAAGTCTGACTCTTTTCCATAAGCTTGGAGAGTACCTGAATTTTGTCTGATACTTTGGCACCGCCCATAATAACGACAAACGGCTGCGCGGGGGACTCCAGCTTGCCCTCCAGATACTCCAATTCGTGCTCAATGAGGAATCCCATGGCGGATTTTTCGGCGAAGTGGGTCACACCTTCGGTAGAGGCATGCGCGCGGTGAGCAGAGCCGAAAGCGTCATTCACGTACAGCTTTGCGTCGCCGAGCAGTGCTTTCGCAAAATCCGGGTCATTTTTCTTCTCTTTTTTGTCAAAACGCACGTTGTCCAGCAGCAGTACATCCCCGTCTTTCAACGCTGCGCGAGCGGCGGTGGCTGCGTTCCCGATGGTTTCCGGCACGAAAGCCACCGGTTTTCCAAGCAGCTCGGATAAGCGATCGGCTGCCGCCTTCAGAGAGAATTCTTCCTGATATCCCGTGCCCTCCGGACGTCCCAGGTGTGAGCAAAGCACCAGACGAGCCCCGTGCTCCAGCAGGTAGTTGATCGTGGGCAGAGCCGCCACGATGCGTGCATCGTTGGTGATCGCGCCATCCTTCATTGGCACATTGAAATCCACTCGCATGAGGACTTCCTTGCCGGCTACATCGAGGTCTCGAACTGTAAGTTTAGCCATAGTGTGATTGAGGTTCGTTGTGAAAAGTTTCCCGGGGAACGCCCGGCATGTGCGCATTATAGTCTATTCACATGGAATGTCAAGATTGAGGAAAGAGCTAATCTGCTCAGTAAGGCTTGAGCGAGAAGGACGATTATTCGACACGGGTGGCGTGGGTAATCAGGGATCGAAATAACTGGCTATACCCTTGATTTTTGCGCTCTGGCACAGCGTCTTGAGACTGTTGCTGTTGCCGGCATCATCCGGTTATGGTTGCTTGTGACCGTTGTGTGGTCATAAGTTCTTTTATCAGTCTCAGAAGGTCTGGATCAACGAGATGAACACATGGAGAAAGGCTGGCATTGATTTTTGCGAGCACCTCCACCCGGAGAGCCTTCAAGCTCCCACATCCAGGATTAAAGAGCGCTGAGGATATCCTCAAAGCTTCCGTCAAAGAGAAAATTTTTCCCGCATCCGGCCGCTTGCGCTGCTTCCACATCCCGTTGTTTATCACCGACGGAGACGCAGGCCGCCATGTTCAGGTCATAGCGTTGCTGTGCCAGTAGAAACATGCCGGGGGCGGGCTTCCGCATGGGGCCTTCCAATTCCGGGCAATGGATGACATCGGTGATGGAGATGCCGCGAGCTGCGAACTTTGAAACCATGTAGTGGGTGATGGCAGCGTAGTCCTCCTCCGTGAAATAACCGCGAGCGATGCCGGATTGGTTAGTGATGACGATGAGCAAATACCCGAGATCCTGCGCGCGCGAGCAGAGCTCAAAGATTCCGGGAACGAATGAAAAATCTTGCTGCCGGAAGACGTAGCCAAGATCCCTGTTAATGATCCCGTCGCGATCCAAAAAGAGCGCCTTAGCTATAGATGTCCTTTTCAATGAGGTCGCAGATGAGATGACCCGTGGCAATATGCAATTCCTGAATGTGAGCAGATGTTTCAGCGGGGACGATGAGGGTAGTCTGTGCTGCTGCCGCCATTTTCCCGCCGTCGCGTCCTACGAGAGCGATAGTGCGAATGCCCATCTTATCAGCTTGAGTGAAAGCTGCGAGGACATTTGGCGAGTTGCCGGAGGTGGAGAGCCCGATGAGTACATCCCCGGCGCGTCCGACTCCTTCTAGCTGGCGAGAAAATATTTCATTGTACCCATAGTCATTCGCAATGGCGGTGATATTAGATGAATCGACCGTGAGAGCCAGAGCGGCAAGGGCAGGGCGGTCAAGTTTGTAGCGTCCGACAAGTTCGGCAGCGAGGTGCTGGGACTGAGCGGCGGAGCCTCCATTCCCGCAGAAGATGATCTTGTGCCCGTTACGAAGCGCAGCCGTGCAAATTTCTGCAATCTCTGCAATGGCGTCTGCCTGCTGTTGAAGGGCCGTTGCTCCTTCGGAGAGCAGACGGAGTTCCTCCCGGATGTAATTTGGTTTGCTCATCTGATCCTGTCAATCATGTTCGTTGTTGAGTAGTTCCCGATGCGTTGCAGGGTGACTATTTTCGCCCCGTATTGCCGTGCGTACTGCGCTTCCGGCCAGCGATCAATTGTGTAGCCTTCCTTGGCCAGCACATCCGGCCGCAGTGCTTTCACGACCTCCATCGGCGTGTCTTCTTCGAAGATAATGACACAGCTCACATATTCCAGCGAAGCAAGCAAAAGGGAGCGCGTCGCCTCGTCCTGCAAGGGGCGTCCCTCGCCTTTGAGCCGCCTCACGCTGGCGTCGGAATTGACGGCTACCACCAGTGCATCGCAAGTTTTGCTTGCCTCCAGAAGGGAACTCAGGTGCCCCATATGGCAGCAGTCGAAGACCCCGTTGGTGAAACCGATGATTTTCCCCTTCCGCCGCAGCTCTGCAATGAAATTCTCAGCCTGTGGGAGAGACATAATCTTACGCTCCGGACTGCGAGAGGATACGCTGCCACGATCATCCGCTCGCAGGGCATCGCGCAGCTCATCGGCGGAGACGGTAGCCGTGCCTACCTTACCCACTACAATCCCGGAGGCAAGGTTTGCCAAGTGCATCGCCTGTGGGAGAGGCGCATTGCAGGCGAGTGCTGCGCCGAGCGTAGCCAGAGATGTGTCACCGGCGCCGGAGACGTCAAACACTTCCTTGGCACGCGTAGGTATTTGTCGCACACGGGTTGGTTCTTCGGCGGAAACGAGGGCCATGCCATGCTCGCCAAGAGTGATAAGAAGATTGCCAATGTGATAACGATCAATGAGCTCCGTCGCGGCAATCCTGAGGCGTTCGTGAAAGTCCGGCGCTTTGGGATCGAAGAGCCCTCTGCCTGCCACTTCCGTGAATTCCTTGAGATTGGGCTTCACAAGGGTCGCGCCCGTGTATTTGCTGTAATCGGTTCCTTTCGGATCCACAATTACTCTCTTCCCAAGTTCGCGGCATATCTCGATGAGTTGAGGCGTGTTGTCTGCGGTGAACAGTCCCTTCCCGTAATCGGAAAGCAGCACAATGTCCGCCTGTTTTGCGAGACGCCGAAATGCGCGCAAGAAGAATGGCAGATTTTCGCTGAGATCCGGCACAGTACCTTCGCGGTCCACGCGGGAAATGTGGTTGCTTCCGGCAATGAGACGATTCTTGACAATGGTGGGGAAATTTTCGGGCCTGACGAGGTGAGTTCGCACGCCCGAACCTTTTAGCAGGTTTACGAGGGTAGATCCTTCAGCATCGTTGCCAACAAGTCCGACGTAGCTCACGCGACAACCGAGAGCGCGCAGGTTTGTCGCAACATTGCCCGCACCTCCGGGCATCTCCTTCTGACTCACCACCTTAAAGATTGGTACAGGGGCTTCCGGCGAGATACGCTCAATTTTGCCGTAAGTGAAGCGGTCGAGCATGAGATCCCCGATGATCAAAACCTTCACATCCGGAAATGCATCGATGGCAGAGGAGAGCGAATACATACGTTCAGACGCTCAGTATAACACAATCCCCCATGATATCAAGCCCAATTGCGAATACCTTAGGATAACTGTGAATTGAGGGAACAAGTACGACATATGACTGTCGATACCGCTCCCACGTGGCGATAAAAAAGCATCTATTTTCTCTTGTAGGAATCCGCCCTCCGTGCTGGAACATCATCAAGCGCGGTTTCCACCTTTTTTCGAGCTAGCGAATGAATCAGGTGTGTAGCTTTCGGCGAAGGCCATTGCTTTTCGTTTGTCACCCGCGCTTGAATCCCCCTCCCGTTGAGCGTTTTTCACGGTTTCATTCGTGAACCCCAACGGGATTATCCGTGATACAGATTGATATAAAACGCCTTGATCTTTTGCGCCATGAGCTTGCGGCGCTGCAGCAGGAATTCATCGTAGTTGGAATAATCCATCTCGGTAATATTTGTCGGGATGCAGTTCTGCTCGAGATTCTGCCTCAACAGGGACTCATCCGAAATGTTGCCGTACGCAGCTTTGCCCTGCCTGACTGCCTCCAATGCCTTTGAAAAATAAACACAGGGAGCATCATCGGAAATTGCCTTGTTGACTTGGGAATCAAGGTAGGTGAAGTTGGCAATTTGATTATACTTGGACTTCTCATGAATACCATGCTGCTCAAGATATTTCTTGGGGAAGATGTGGTGTACCTCACCCTGCATTCTGATGAGCTCGTCAACTTTGTAGTAATTGGTGAACATCCCATTGTCCGATTCGCATATCTGGGCAGCGAGAAACACATTCAGGTAGGGACTGTTGATGGCGGACGTTTCGAGCCTCTGGACCAATCCCGTCGTCCAGAAGGGTTCCGACAACTCTGCTGCCTCAGTCTCCTTGAAGACCTCAATGAAGCCTTTTTCCTTGATCCGACGGATATCAGCCTCCATGGCTGTTTCCGGGGAGCTGATATAGCGACTTGTCAGCGTAGAGAGTATATACCACTTGGCAACGTAAAACTTGATCTTATCCTTGGGTATAGACGCATCCTCGCGCAAGAGGAGGTAGAGCGTGTAGGCGAAATTGAGCGTCATCCTGGAGTTGTTCAGTCGCTTGTAGCGAAATCCTGCCACTTGGATGGACGACAAAAACTCTTTGAAATAATACTCGGTCATGAAGGTCTTGACTCCTTCGCCCAGCTTCCTGAATGACTCCTCCGCAATTACCTCCTCGTACTCCCGCGTTCTGAAGTTGCGTCCGCCCAGCAAGCTGACCAAATCCTTCATCTTGGCTCGATGGAATTGGTACATGAAAGC
>CANQGG010000051.1 GCA_947601655.1 uncultured Akkermansia sp. | reverse complement strand
GGCACGGAGGGCTCGATCTTCATCGACGGGTCGCTGGAGTGGAGGTCCGGCTACACGAGCATGGACGCAACCATCGGCTACAGAGTCAACTTCTGAGGCTGCGGACTGCAAGAACAACTTCTTTCGCCGTGAGGCGAGGATTAAGAAAAAGAGAAAAAAACAGTTCGGCGTCGACCTCGCAAGGGTCGGCGCCGGATCTTTTCTCGCCCCCCTTCCCCCTCCGCAATCGCTCCAGATGCAGTACCATGTGTCATGTACCATGTACCGATGGACCATGGACCATGTAGCAAAGCCGTTTCCCTGGCTTCGCTCATCCACAAACCTTTCTAACTAATCACCACGCATGTTTTACCCTCCACCTCAGCTAAAGCTTTGCAGCTTCGCGCGCAAGCGCGCTAACTTCATACATGGTCCATGGTACATCGGTACATGGTACATCTCACATGCGTTTGCCCTGTGTCGCACACAAATTGAATTGACACATAAAGAGATTCACACTATACTCTCACCATCAAACTATGCTGCCCTACATTAAGAAAATTGCCGTCCATAAAGTACGACATCTTTGTGATTTGACGATCGAGTTGGAGGATAAGTCGTCCCCGAAGCCCGGTCCCGTGCATTTGCTCCTGACGGGTCGCAATGGCAGCGGCAAGACAAGCCTGCTGTGCGCGATTCGGGATGCGATGACGGCAATGGCGGGGAATGGATTGGTTGCTGACACGGTGAGGGGGTGGATTGCAGAAAAAGAGAAAGAGTTGGGGAAGGCGGCGAGCGAACACGAGCAAAACAGAATCAAGGACGGGTTGAAGCAATACGGAACATGGCTGGACGAGATAGCGGGATCCGTGGAGCTTTTTGCCGAAGATACCTCCGAATTTGCTCGGATACTTCACCAGAGAGAGGCTCTTTTCGCCTATTATGATGCCCAACATTCCGCGGATTTCACGCAACCGAAAGCGCCGAGCATCCCGGACGTCGGATTGACGGGCGATATGCAGACGAAACGCTCCAGGGCGTTTGTTGAGTTTCTTGTCAACCTCAAGGTGCAGAGCGCGCTTTTCCGCGGGGAGAACAAGGAGGAGGAAGTCCAACGCATCGAGTCATGGTTTGCCCGCTTTGAGGAGGTGCTGAAACGCATTTTCAACTCCCCGGATACAAGACTGGATTTTGAGCCCCGCGATTATACTTTCAGCGTCGTCTCGGGCGGCGTGCGCTCCCCGATGGCCAACCTTTCTGATGGTTATGCAGCCATTCTGGATATTGTGTCGGATCTCATTCTCAAGATGCAGCAGCCGCACAACCTCATCGCCTCATTTGACATGCCCGGCGTTGTACTCATCGACGAGGTGGAAACGCATCTGCACCTGGAGCTGCAACGTCTCGTCCTGCCGATTCTCACTTCCGTATTTCCGCGGATTCAATTCATCATCACAACGCATTCTCCTTTTGTACTCTCTTCCATCGGCAATGCTGTGGCGTTCGACCTGGAGAAACGGGAGTCCATGGATGACGCGGATGAATACCCCTACGAATCGCTTACCGAAGGTTATTTCGGGGTTCGGGATATGCCTGCCGCTCTCTCTGATAAGCTGAACCGTGTGCATGAACTCGCCGAACAAAAACCTCTTTCCGATGAACAGAAAGGAGAGCTTGGAAAACTGATCGCCGATCTCAACGACATGCAGAAGGACGATCGTCTCGCGGGCGAACTTGCGCAAATATCTCTCCTTTGCTTATGATCCAGCAACGGAAATCGCCCGTTTCCCCCGCTTCCCTCGCCGGAAAAAAGTCATGGGACGGTGAGGATGTCCGGGAGACGCTTTATGCTGATCAGAATGGAAAATGCTACCTCTGCGAGGTTTGCACGGATCATTTCTTTGAGGTCGAACATGTGCAGAGTCGCAGCAACTTCCCGGAAAAAGCGTTCGACTGGTCAAATCTTTTCCTTTGCTGCAGATACTGCAATGCCAGAAAAGGCAAGGATTATGATGACATTGTCTCGCCCTGCCAAACGCCCTGTGAGGAGGTCTTTGACGTTTACATCCGGCCGGGGTCCAAAGTGGTGGAGATTACCATTCTGACTCCCGACATTCCGGGAGCAAACAAAACGCGCGAACTCCTCCTGCGCCTGCATAATGGAAAAAAGACGGGAATGAGGGATATGAAGGAACGGATTTTCTTCGAAAAATTTCAGGATTCCTTTTCATCCTTCGTCATACGCCTGAACAAGTACAAAAACAGCAGAACTCCGGAAAACAGGGCTAAAGTCGCTGAACTCTTAACCATCGACCAGCCTTTCCTTGCTGCAAAATTGAGCGTTCTTCGTCGGCTCCCTGAACTCCTGGAAGATTTTCAACGAGAGACTTGCTGGAACCGAAAACCGTGAGAGAGGAAAGGATAGAGGTTTTCCCCTCCGCAATCGGTCCCGGTGCAGAACCATGAAGTGACTTGACAAATTAGCCGACAAGGTGCATAACAGATTTCGCCGCGCAGCGGGAGCCGAAACAGGGCGACCCGGGGCTGCGCCCGGCAGGTTCCTTTCTCTCTTCCATGAAACGAATATACTCTCTGGCCGCGCTGCTTCTTCTCAGCGCTTGCGATTCCACTCAGAATGACCTCTCCGCTACTATGAACGGAGGGTATCTCTTCCGTCCGGAAAAGCTTTTCACGGATGCGAAGCAAGCGGTATCGGACGGCTACTGGGACAAGCCCGCAAATCTGGAAGGCGAGCACGTCATCGTGGTGGACACGCAGCTGCAGCAGGCGAAATACTACATCGCCGGGCGCCAGGTCGGACTTAGTGACATCTCATCCGGCAAGGCCGGACACGGCACACCACGGGGAGAATTCACCATCATCGCCAAGGACATCGACCACGTTTCAGCTTCCTATGGGAGCATCGTGGATGCCGCCGGCAATGTGATTGACGAGAACTACACTGTGGGGCAGCCGATACCCAGAGGGGGACATTATGAGGGGGCGAAGATGAACTTCGGCATGCAGATCACGCGCAGTGGAATATGGATGCACGAAGGCATCGTCACATCTGCGCCGGAGAGTCACGGGTGCATCCGCCTGCCGCGCAAGATGGCAAAGATATTCTTTGAGAACACCCCGATCGGCTCCAGAGTCATCATCAAATAACGCTCCGGCAGCCAGCCTTTCCTTCCCCTCTTCGCCATGAGCAGTCGTGCAAAATATCTACTTCTTCGGGGCGTTCTGACGCTTGCCCTGTTTTTCCTCGCCTCCTGCGCGTGGAACAAAAACCCGGAACTGACGGCGGCGCAGGAGGAACTTGCGCAGCTTGAGCAACGCCAGGCGAAGCTCAGCTACCCTGCAGGCTCCTACGAACATTTCGTCTCCCACGGCGGCTACCCCGTCACGATCAGCATCTACAAAAACCGCCATCTGCTCGCCGGAGCCAGCGCCTCCTCGCGCGTCGTGATTTGTCTCTCCCAGCAGCGCGGTCGCCTCTACGTGAACAATCAGGTGGCGGCGGACTGGCCGGTCTCCACCGGGATTCCGGGAAGGGACACCCCCTGCGGGAACTTCTCCGTGCGCGAGAAGAAACCGGATCACTCCTCCAACCGCTACGGGAAGATGTACAACGCCGAGGGCAAATGCATCGATTCCAACGCCGACGCGTTCAAAGACTCCGTGCCGGAGGGAGGACGTTTTGTGGGTTCGCCTATGCCCTGCTGGATGCGCCTCACCGGGGACGGAGTGGGGATGCACATCGGGAAGGTGCGCGCGGGGCGACGTTTATCGCACGGCTGCATCCGCACGCCGGGGGAAATGGCGCGGGAACTCTACCGCATTCTCGCCGTGGGATCCAAAGTGAATGTGCGGCAGGATGTGGAGCCGCAGTTCCCGTGTCCGGATGCTCTCACGGCAGGCAAGGAGCAGAACAGGAACGAGAAACGCATCCGCGAGCTGAAGCAGAAGATCTACGAGATACAGATGCGGGAATATGCCGCGAAACAGCGTTGAAAGGCTGCAAGGCCAGGGCAAACGCATTTGCTCATGTACCATGTGGGATGTACCATGGACCCTTTCATGTACCATGTACCGATGTACCATGGACCATGTATGAAGTTAGCGCGCTTGCGCGCGAAGCTGCGAAGCTTTAGCTGAGGTGGTGGGTCCAACATGCGTGGTGATTAGTTAGAAAGGTTTGTGGACTTGCAGAGCCGTGGCCACCGCTCTGCTACATGGTACAAAACTGCCGACGGCCGTGAGGCAGTTTGGACAAAAGCGCAGCTTTTGCCCGCAGGGCGAACAGCCGTGAGGCGGCTGTGAGTCATCGTACATCGGTCCATGGTACATCTCAAATGCGTTTGCCCTGGGGCGGGAATGGAGAACGGGCGACGGCTTTTCTCACATGATTGCCCTGCCCGTACGCTTTTTACGCTGGAAGAGAGGACGCGCATGTGTTAGACTCAAACCCGGCAGACGGAGCCATGCGAACACTTGACCTCTACATCTTCCGCCAGCTTGTTGCGGTTACCTTTCTGGGCGTGCTATCTCTCACGCTTCTGCTCCTGCTCGGGCAGCTTTTCAAGGAACTGCATGCCCTGCTGGTAGAGAGCGGCGCCCCGCCCGGCATCGTGATCGACTTTGTTTTGCAGGTCATTCCCTTCTCCCTTACCTTCTCCGTGCCGTGGGGGTTTCTCACGGCTGTACTGCTCGTCTACGGAAGACTGGCTGCGGACAATGAGCTGACATCCATGCGCATGGCAGGTCTGAGTCTCTGGCGATTGAGCGCGCCGGCCATCGCAATGGCCATCCTGCTCTCCGGCGTTTGCTACTACATCAACATCGAAGTGGCGCCGCGAGGGAAAAATGCCATGAGCGAGATTGCTGTGAAGGCTGCCATGGACAACCCGCGCAATCTGCTCCACTCCGGACAGGCGGTGACAAAGCTCGACCGCGTGCGCCTCTACATTGAAAAACGAGAGGGAGACCGACTTTACGGACTGCACATCTACCCGACGGCGGAGGATGCGGTGAACAGGCAGGACAACGCGACGCTGGGGGCGATGCACGCTCGCACAGCGGACATCGGTGAGTTTGACCGCAAATCGCGCCAGCTTCTGCTCCAACTGCACGATACCACCATTGAACACCAGAGCGGCAACGAGACAGACCTCCCCATCGTGCGCGAGATGCCGATGCGCATACACATTCCCCTGCGCAATC
Source organism: uncultured Akkermansia sp. (assembly GCA_947601655.1). Lineage (GTDB taxonomy): Bacteria > Verrucomicrobiota > Verrucomicrobiia > Verrucomicrobiales > Akkermansiaceae > Akkermansia. The sequence continues at coordinate 12,397 of CANQGG010000051.1, read as the reverse complement.
ACCGGAAAATGAAACCCAATCGCTTCACCAACGAGGAGATTGACGAAACTCTTACGCACCTCGAACGGGTACGCCCGCTCACCGTGGATACGCTCAACATGGTGCAGGCGGCCGCCATTGCCACCCCTTCCTTCCCCTGCGCGAGGATGCTGGTTCAGGAGACGGCGCGTGAGGTCAGTCGCCAGGTTGCCGAGCTCAATCCCGGAAATGAACTGGCTTTCCGCACCGAAAGAGTGCAGCGCGCCTCTTTTGCCTGCGCGTGCATCGTTTTCTCGCTCATCGGCGTTCCTCTGGCCATCACTGCCCGGCGACGCGACTCCACCACCGGTTTTGCGCTCGGCATTCTCGTGGCGGCAATCTATTTCATGGCGCTTGTATTCTGCGAACTCTCGCGCAAAATTCCCGGCGTCACCCCCTACATCATCCTCTGGCTCCCGAATATTCTCTGCCTCGTTTTCGCCATCTGGCAGCACCGCAAAGCTCTCTATCGCGGCTGAAGCCCCCTTCCCTTCGACACCCCGCGCATTCTCTCCTCAGGACAGGAGGCATTTCCCGCCGGCTTCGGCGGCGGAGCGCACGGCAGCAAGCGCCTGCTGCGGGGAAATTCCCCGCTCACGGAGGGAGCGTATGGTGCAGGATTGATCGCGCTTGGACAAGCGGCGACCGGCGGCATCGCGCAGCAAAACATGGTGCGCATAGAGAGGAACAGGGAGGGCCAGCACGCCCTGGAGCGCGCGGTGAACGGGGACGCACCCCAGCAAATCCTCGCCACGGGAGACGAGGTTGACCCCTTGCCACGCATCATCCACCACCACGGCGAGATGATAGCTGGCAGGAGCGTCTTTCCGGGCGAGCGCTACATCATCACAGGACGATGGCACGCAACGCTGCAACCCGCTGCGCCCGATGTCCTCCCAGGAGGGGCAGCCGATGAGATCCTGCACGCGGCGCATGTTGATGCGCCAGGCATGGGGGACGCCTCGAGCGAGTTTCTCTTCCACGATGTCCGCCGGCAGCTCGCGGCAGCGTCCGCTGTAACGAAAACGCGGGGAGCCATGCGGGGCACGAGGCATCTCCTCCCACTCGGCGCGAATCTCGGCGCGCGAGCAGAAGCACGGATAAAGCAATCCCATGGCGTGCAATTTGCCGAGCGCGGCGGAGTATGCGGCCGTACGCGCGCTCTGTCGCACCACCTCTCCATCGAAGCGGAAGCCGAGCCAGGCGAGATCCTCCAGCATCTGCTGCACGACGAGGGGATCACGCGTGCGGTTGGCATCCAGATCCTCAATACGCAGCAGACAGCGACCGCCGTGCGCATCCGCCAGGCGCCGCGCCTCCCATGCGGCCAGGACATGACCGAGGTGCAACTCGCCGCTCGGCGTGGGAGCAAAGCGGGTCGTCACCGGGAAGCGCAAGCTCATGGGTACGTGGCTTTCACAATGACATCGCTCACGCGGCGAATGCCCTCTTTGGCAATGCCTGAGCCGGGGTACTTGCACTGAGCGCGGTAGTAGCAGGAAAGGGCGGAACCGTACTCACCGCGCTCCTCAGAACGCTTCGCATCCCGCAGGGCCTGCACAAAGTCATGCGCCTGAGATTCATAATCCTTCAGGGCAATCATCATCTCCTTGTCCCGGGCGTAGCGTTCGTCTTCCTTCTGCCACTCGATGAGCTTTTCGTAAGCCATGCAGGGACCGAGAGTCACATCCTGCTGAGCCAAACCTTTGAGCTGCCCGAGGAGACCATCAATCTTCATCACGAGAGTGATCACCTCCTCGTACTGTTTGGCGAGTTCAGGATCCATGTTCACCACCTTGAATCGCTCGCGTTCGGCAGCGATGCGGCGGAACTCGCCAATCTTGTAGAGATTGCGGAACTCCTCCTTCACCGGATCGCCTGCATCAATCTTGTTGAGCATTTCCGCGCCCTTGTCGAGATTCGGGTTACGCGGCCAGATCATGCCGGCCTCTGCGATGTACGTATTGAACTTTTCCTCATCCCCGGCCTGCAGGGCTTTCATCGCATTGCGGATAGCCAGATCGCTCTGCCTCTTCTTGCCCGTGGTGTACGTGAGCAAGAGCGAGTTATCAAAATCCACATCCATCTCCTTCATCTTCGCGGCCACCTCCTCCACCGTCGCGTAATCCCGCGCATTCAGCGCCGTGTACGCCCGCTTGCGCAGGGTCCAGTACTGCGCGATACGACGACGCGCCTCTGCGGGGAAGGTTGCGACGCTTTGCATATATTCCCCGATGGCGACAGCGGCAATCAGTTGCTGAGTTGCCTCGCCCAATCTGTTGCATGCAAGCGCATTGTGCACAGCTTCAATGCTCTGGTCAATCTCCCTGCGGGCATTGCTGGCGGCAGAATCAAGAGCATTGACAGTCGGAGGCATGCCGGTGCCCTTGGAGAACGCCTTGCCGACCTGCGAATCTTCGTCAACGTTGAGCTTCACGTCGCCATCCTTGAAGAGATGACGATAGACGCGCGAACCAATGACGACGTGATCAAAACGCCGCTGCAAAAAGATGGAGACGAGAATCGACTGGTAATTCACCTTGGCCGCGAGAAGGTTCGCCTCACTCGCTACCTTATTGGCGGCCTTTTCCGCCTTTTTCTCAGCCACATTCGCCTTGCTGGTTTCCAGCATGGTCCGCGAATCCTTCATCTCATTGGTGTACTTAATCTTGTGCTTTTCGAAATTGCGAGCAGCCCAGGCATTTTTCGCGTTCTCGCGATCCATCTTGTGCACAAGTTCATTGATATCCGCGTCCAGCTTGGCGTTCTGACCCGACCGCGACAGGTTGGCCCGCTGCACATCCAGCGCACTCACCATGGCGCTGGCCAGCACGCCGGATTGCCCGCCGTCGCCCGGAAATTCATTGGCCTTGTAGAGAGACTTGCCCACACGGATGAGCGTTTCGCTGCCGATGACATAACGCGAATCGCGCCCGCCACGCTGCGTCTCCTTGAGTATATCGTTGATGAGCTTCCGATAACGCTTGGATTCCGCGCTGTCATCCGGGAGCTGCTGCAGATATTTCTCAAAGCGGGCGCGCACCGCCGCATTGTTCCCTACGTCAAAGACGCCTCCGTTGTAGGAAACGGTATCTGTGGAGGGGTCCATGAGAGGCATCTCCATGCCCAGAAGCTGGGGGGGAGGCGTTTCGCCCTGGCGGGTGGGATCATTCTGCTGCGGCTTAGCGGCGCTGCCGGAAGCATCGAAGGAACTCGGGAGAGCGCTTCCTCCCCCCGACGGCTGCGGCGCCGGAGCGCCTCCCCCGCTCGACACGGGCATCTGCGCCTCACTCCACGCGCCGATAGCCAGCGCACTAAGAATCGTCCCTATGAATCTCGTTTTCATCTTACCTGGACTGTGCGTTTCTCACAATAAGTATTCCCTTCACCTGGGAACCATCCTGGGCCTTGCCGGTGGTGCAGGTCGTTTCGAAAATGAAGCGGTCGCCACGCGTCAGGTTGGTGCGCAACCGCACATTGCCCGGCACGAGGAGAGGCAGACGCTCATCCGGATTATCCGGAATCGAGATGCTGACGATGCGATTGTTGTCGATCGTTTCAATATTTTCCACGCGGCCGTCAAAGACATACGTATTGCCGGCAGAGGCGAAGCGCGAACCGTCCCGCCGATAATCCGCAATGCGGAAAGAGGTTTCGGGCTCAGCTTCACGCACACCGCTTTTTTTGAGGACACCGGAACCGAGCACCGCTGCCAGAACAAGCACCGCGCCCGCAATGACGCCAAGAACCGTCATATTGCTGCCGCCTTTTTTCCGGCCGCGGCCGCCCCTCCTTTTGGATCTTCTTGTAGCCATAGAATGATTTTATCTGTTGAATGAAGAATGACTAATCCCACTGGGCTCTGCGGGCCCCGATCCACGTCAGCACAATGCCCGCGAGCACATGCACCCACAGAACAACCTCGCAGAGACGCACCTGAGAAAAACTCGTCTGCACGATGCTCTTCACAGCCTTGAGCACATCCGCGCTCAATCCACCCTCAATGCTGCCGCTCCAGGCCCAGTAGGCGGAGATAAACGGCTGGGTGAACGTCTCGACCATATCCGGCAGAGCGAGTACTGCGCCGGAAAGCGGAAGCTGGAAGCCCACGAGGTAGATGCTCAGAAGGGATGACTGGTCCGGCGTCTTGCAGTTCGCCGAAATGCCGAGACACACGCTCGTCATGGCCGCATTGGCCAGAAGCAGGAAGTACAGGTGGTTGAGAGAATCCCCGCGGTACTCCCAGAAGAACTGCACAAAGGCGTACATCCACACGCTCTGCAACACCACCAGCATCGCGAGATACACCACCTTGGACATCACGTACGCCCCCACACGCATGCCCGCAAATTTCTCCTTTTCCATGATGAGACGCTCAGCGGCAATCTCGCGCGAAGCGTTGTTGGACCCCATGAGCCCCAGCAGGATCACCTCGAACATGATAATGCCCGAAACAGCGGAACCCACTCGGGCGCGCACCTCTGCCTGCGCCTGCTGAGCCTGGATTTCCGCGGCGATATCGTTACTCGTGGTATCAGTGAGGGTGAGCAACTGGTCCTGCCCCTTGCTGGAGAAGAGGGCGACGAGAATGGGAAAAATCACGATCATCGCCACCTGAAGCATCAGCTGTGTTCGATCGCGAAGCAGGATATTGAACCGCCGCCTGAGCAGCTGACCAAACTGCGTGCCGAATCCCGGCATCTCGGTCTCCTCCTCATCCGGTTCCTCGTCCTCACTGTCCCGGCGGTCTTTTTTTCGCTCTTCGTCAGAATCCCTGGATACCGGGGGAGTCATGCCAAGCTCCGCATACTTGCTCTCGCGATCCTTCTCCATACGCTCATAGTACGGTTCGCGATGCTTGAGCCACGACACGCGCCACTGATCCGGTTCGCGAAGAGCCAGCTTGGGATAGACCTCTTCGAAATTTTCCACCCCGAAGTAGTGATTCATCGTGCCCGGCACTCCGTGATAGGCGAGATTGCCCCGAACCATCACCATGATGCTGTCATAGAGCTCCATCTGCGCCAGACTGTGGGTGACTGAGATGACGATGCGCCCCTGCCTGCGACTCAGATCATGCAGCAACTGCACAATCTCGCGCTCCGAGCGCGGATCCAGTCCGCTTGTCACTTCATCGCACAGCAGAATTCGCGGACGACTCACCAGCTCCATCGCCAACGCCAGACGCCGTTTCTGCCCGCCGGAAAGCAGTTTCACCTGACGGTCTGCAATATCCGTCATGCCGGTCTCCGCCAGAACCTCATCGATAATATCGTAGATTTCGTCCTCGTCGGCCTTCACGCGCATTCTGGCCGCGCTCTCGATGCTCTCATCCACGGTAAGCTCCTCGTAGGCAATGCTGAACTGGGGCACATAGCCAATCTCATGCGGCTCAAAATCCCCATCCTCCGAGAGATCGCGCCCTTCCCAGATAAATGTGCCGTCCGTCGCGGTTTTGATGCCGGCAATCGTTTTGAGCAGAGTCGTCTTGCCGCACCCGCTCGGTCCCACAATCGCCATAAAATGACCGAGAGGAATGTTAAAATTGACGTTGTTGAGCAAATACAGGGGCTCACCGGCATCATCGACCTCCAAACAGATATTGCGAGCTTCTAGCATAAATTGACCCTGTAAGTCTAGCAGGTTGCAGGCCGGGATGCAAGAAAAATGTCACACCGCTTCTTCTCAGTGTGCGGCTCAAAGTCAATACCGGCAAATCCACGCATGAAGCGTTTAATGTGAACGCACAACAAAATTACAGGAAATAATTGCGTTTCCTCATGCCCTGCTCCGCATTTCTCCCCGTTTCTCCTTTACAAACGGCTGGGGCGAAGTTAGAATGTAGTCGATGCCCGAGCGGGCAGGATCTGCTAATCCCCATCCAAGTCATGAGTGCCGGAAATAAACTCTTTGTCGGCGTGCTTCTGGTCGGCGTCGCCGCCGGTTATTTTTGCAGCGAGAAGCCGGAGTTGCTGCACCGATATTTGCCCGGACTGTTCCCAAAAACAGCCTCGGACCGGATGACGGCAAGGAAGAGCAAACCTATCCCCGGATTCAGGAGGCAGATACTGCCTCCGGCGGATTGGCAGCAGCCCCAGCTGGCTCAACAAAAGCTGCAAGCGATTATTGGCCGTCAAGTGAAAAACGCAGATCCGGCAGAAGTTCAAAACTTTCTCAAGAAGCCCGAAAATCAGCTAACCGTAAATGATTTATCGATTCTCCACGCACAAGAGATAACGAAGGAATCTGAGGAAACACTCCACAACACGAGACAGGAAGCGCTCGACAATCTTCAGAAGGAAATTAAGGCAAGTGAACAGGCCGGCGCTCCGCTCTCTGAACGAGCCAGGGTCGCCAACCAGAAGCGTGCTGAGCGCATTGCCGCCATTCAGAAAGAATTCTCGCTGCCCGCCACAGTCGAAGAATTAGCCAAAGATCCCGAAGGGGCGAAAATCATCAACGCCGTCACCTCTGATCTGGAGTGGTCTGACCAGATCGCTAACAGTGGCGAAACGGCGCCGAGCGGTCAAGTCTTTTCGACTCTCACCCTCATCGACAAAAGCGGTAAAGTCGATCTCTTCGGCAGCAGGGTAGAACGCGATATCGCCACCGCTACAGCTTTGGAGTTTGCACGCTCCGGCTGGTCGAAGCAGGATGCCGTGGATCGCGCCATCTTCCATGTAAACGCCTGGCGCTCCGGCAAAATGAATAGGAGCTTTGAAAAACTCCCCTTCTGGCAAAAGCGGATGGTCTGTGGATTGAAGGGCAAGGGTCTCGTGGAGGGAGTTTTCACGGGCAACGACAGCGCAGGGAATGTGCGGAGTCTCACGTTCAGTCAGGAGAATGCGCACCTGCCGTCATACCGCCTTACCGAAGCCTGTTGGCAAGCGCCCTATCGCCTGCATAACATATATGGCGATATCGTCCATAACAGCGCTGCTTACTTCGCCCCGTTTCAGGATACGCTCGGGGTGCAGTTTAACTCTCTCACACGTAATGTGGGCGGCGTGTGCGGCGGTCTCTCCCACTACGGTGCAACCACTGCGGCAGCTAACGGTGTGCCTGCCACAACGGCGGGAGAACCGGAGCATTGCTCATACGTCGTGCGCGTGGGCGACAAGTGGGTACCGAGTTACTCGCTGAGCTGGCAACGCGGCATCCACTGGCAGATTTTCCAGGGCAACAGCAAGTACAGCGCCCTGCACATGGCGGACAAACTCTTCTCCGATGCAGAGATGGACAGGACGCGCACCTCCCAATCCATGCGCAACCTCGCTTCTACGATGGAGAAGAGCGCCCCCGAACAGGCAGATAAACTCTATCAGTCGGCTATACAAACCCAGCCGATCAACTACTACGCCTGGCGAGATTATGCCAACTTCCTGGCTTCTAACCCCATCGGCTCCTCGCAGAAGCTCGTTGAATTGTGCGACATGGCAAATAATCTTCTCGTGGGCGCCTACCCGGAAATGGCCGCTACTTTGCTGCGATCTTCCGTTTTCCCTGCACTGCAAAAGGCACAGGCCCCGGATAAAGAAGCGCTCAAAAAAGTGATGCTTGATTTTTGGAGGCATGTGAACCTGATGGGACCGGATGCTGAGTGGGACAAGACTTTTGGCGGCCGCTGGGATGTGGAGGGGCTGATCGGCAGTCAGATTAAGCTGCTGGGCATCAATATGGAGAAGGATCCTGCAGGAACAGATTTTATGCGCGATATGCTGAGGGCTGTAAGTGACAAGCCGGCCTATGCGACCGTCGCGCTCTCTTGGGCCAATTCCCTCTACGAAAAGATGGCGCCGGCCCTGCAAAGCGGCTTCCTGAACGCCATGGTTCAAGGAGCTACCGGCGGAGCACAGGCCACGGAGGGGGAACGCGAGAAAATGCTCAACTCCGTCATCCTCGCTGCAGAGAAATCCGGAGATTTGAAGAGCTTCAACGCCATTGCCAAATCGCTTCCCTCATCCTACACCAACCCCGCGCATCCGATTGCTGCGCCTGCTCCCTTCCCGGGTCAACTGGTCTCGCGTGGTGGCATGATCCTGGCCAGCTCCACCTCAAAGTATGACCACCCTTGCGGTCACTGGGGCGTCCTGGAACCAGGAATCGGCGGCTCCTTCCACACCGACAAGGACAACGATGCCTGGGTGCGCGTTACCCTCCCGAAACAGGCGCACCTGACCGGCATCGTCCTTCGTACCACCGATAACAGTCTGTACCGCCTCAACAATATGGTCGTGCAGGTTTCCGAAACCGGTCGCGATAACGACTGGCACAATGTAGCAAAACTCGGAACGTGCAAGGAAAAGCTGATTCGTGTGGACCTCGGCACGACTCAACCCCTTGCCAAATACGTGCGTATACTGCGGAAAGGAGGACCGGAATTCTTCCATTTGCTGGGCATTTACGTGTACGGCAACCCCGCAGCTTAAAAACTCATGACCTATTTCCCGACACTTATGAAAAACGTGATTCTTCCCGGACTCATCGCACTTGTTATAGGCGCTCCGGAGATAACCGCCTCCCCCCAGATTGCGGAAACCTACGAAGCGGCCCAGGCGATATTGCAGGACGACGGCTACATACTCTTTGCTTACGCAGAAGATTGGGATACGTACAGCAAGGGGGTCTGCGACGTCCTGATGGCTAGTCCCGTGGTGCAACAAGCCGCGGGGAACGCAGTCTTCATGCGCGTTCCAATTCCTGATGAACTCACGGAAGAACGAAAAAAGGCAGACGAAGTGCGGTATGGCAAACTCCGGATTCCCAATGCTAATAATTACCCTGCTCTTCTTATGCTCACCAAGAGTGGCAGACACTACGCCACCATCACGGGACCATACATGTTGAAGGCAGATCCGGAGAAGGTGGCAGCGGAAATTAGCAAGGCCATGCAATCCATGCGCAACCAGGAGGAGTTGCTGGCCAGGGCTCAATCTGCCAATGGAGTAGAGAAAGCCAAACTTCTCGGCGAAGCCGCTCTCATCCCGGGAATCAACCCGCCGGATGCACCTCGTAAACTCATCCAGCAAATCAATAAACTTGACCCCAGGGGGGAAACCGGCTATGCCCGCAAACTCGTCGCCCCCTTCGACATTTCAGTCGAGATCAGCTCCGTCGAGTGGCAAAAGGACAAGAACAAGCCGCACGGGTGGGAAAACGCATTGAAGAAGGCGGAAGAATACCTCAAAGACCCCGTTTATACCAATGAGCAGCGACAGGCTATCTGCGCCGTGACCATCGGCATCCTCCACCGCCACGCGGCCGGAAAGTCTGCCGCGCGCATCCGCGAGCTGGCTCGCCGGATGCAGGAGCTCAACCCCGACAGCGATTTGGGGAAAAGCGCCAAAGCAGTTATCCGTGAGTGGGGAACCGGGCTTACTCTCGCAGAAGGCTGGTCCCCGCAAATCATCACGGAAAACGAGCCTGTAGAAGTGGACGAACCCCCTTCCTTCGCCAAGCCGGGCGTCTACACCCTCACCCTCGTGCGCGATCGCGGCAACCACAACTGCAACGTTGCTGCCATCTCCCTCTACGACGGCAAGAAACTCATCGCAGAGGACCGCCATAACGGTTTTGTCGGCCCCAATAAGAACGAAAACACTGAATACAAGCTTGACGTGACATCGCCCCCCTCCGAACCGCATCTCTTTATCCAATTCGACCAGAAGAGTACGACTAACAACTCCTGGGGACATTTCTCCCTGACTCTTCCATAAAGTCTACTGTCCGGAAAACAGGAAAACGCCCGCGTGTTCCGGGGCATGCGTTTTTTCGAAAAGCGAGAGAAAAAGGGCTTGACATCCTGAGGGTATTTGCTACACTGCTCTCGCTCCGCAGCAAAAAGAACATCTGTCCCCATCGTCTAGGGGTTAGGACATATGATTCTCAGTCATAGAACCGCGGTTCGAATCCGCGTGGGGATGTGAGTGAAGAGGCAGTCGATCGTTCGGCTGCCTTTTTGCTTGTTCTACCCGGGCGAACGCGCGGCATTGAATGAACAGCTCTACGTAAAGCAACAAGGAACCAATCATGCGGCAGTGTTGGAATAAGGCAAAAGAAAAATGCGTGCTCCGCTTTTTCGGAAAGGAGCGACTGCGCCCCGGACAGGCGGATGTCATTGCCCATGCGCTGTCCGGCAGGAACACGCTTGCCCTGCTGCCAACGGGGTATGGAAAGAGCCTTTGCTACCAGGCGGCGGCATATTTGCTCGGGGGAACAAGCCTGGTGGTATCGCCTCTACTGGCCCTCATGCGAGAGCAAGTAGATACTCTCCTGGAAATAGGAATCCCCGCTCGCCGTTTTGACTCGACCCTCGACGAAACAGAACGCGTACGAACACTGGAAGAGCTTGAAGCCGGTGAGGTGCGTCTGCTTTACGTGGCTCCTGAATCATTAGAAAACAATGCGTTAGAAAAAGCCCTTGATACGGTCTCTCTCCGCTGTTTGATCGTGGATGAGGCGCACTGCCTCTCTCAATGGGGACACAGTTTCCGTCCGGACTATCTGCGACTTCCCGACTGGGCGGCAAAGAGAAAATTTTTCTGCACCATGGCGTTTACCGCTACCGCCACTCCGCGCGTACAAAAGGACCTCTGCGAGGCTTTCAACATTGCCCCGGATTGCGTGGTCTCCGTTTCCCCTTACCGCAGCAATATTCGCCGCTGCGTACGGGCGTCAACGGATGCATCCGCAGATGCAAAAGCCTATCTGCTCTCGGCAGAAAGGCGCCCCGCCATTGTTTACACCCGCACCCGCAAAGGGGCAGAGCTGCTGGCAGAACAGCTCACACAGGCTGGTTTGCGAGCGGAGTGCTACCACGCCGGAATGCCACCGGCAAATCGTGAACTCATCCAGCAGAATTTTCTGCGAAATCAAACGGAAATTCTGGTGGCAACAATCGCTTTCGGCATGGGAGTCGACAAGGCGGATGTACGCTCTGTGGTGCATGTAAATATACCCTCTTCCCCGGAAGCGTATCTGCAGGAATCCGGTCGGGCAGGTCGGGATGGTCTGCCGGCGGAATCTCTTGTGCTGCTTGTCGGGAGTGATCGCGTGGAAGCACGCAATCGCATTCGGGCGTCCGAGCCGGATGCTGAAGGATTGCTGCGATGTGTCCGCTCTCTTCTGCCGGCGTCAGAAAAAATTGTTTCGTTGCGAGAATTGAGCTCACAATGCGACATGGCAGAGGATGTGCCACGACGTGTCCTGGATTTTCTTGTCAAAAAGGGAGCGACGCGAGTCCTTTCGGAGTGCTTTCAATTCTACAAACTGCGCCCGCTCTTCCCCCTGACTTCAATCCTGTCCGGGCGAGAACGAGAAGAAAAAGAGCGTCTGCAATGGCTGCATGAGCATCGTAAGGGAGAAGTGGAAGAAGCGGCCGCGGCATGGGAGTGCTCCTGCGCAGAAGCTCAGGAGCAGCTGGAGGAATGCTCTGCCTCCGGAGAATGGGAGCTTCAGTTGCAGAGACGAGCCTTGGTTATCTGCCCGGGAAATGTCCCCCTCTGCGCCCGGGAAGCGGCGGAAGAGCTTCAAGAGTTCTACGTGCAGCGCACGCAGCAGGATCTCCGACGTCTGGAAATGCTGGAGGAGATGCTATGCTCCCCCTCCTGCCTGAATAGCTCGCTGGAATCCTACCTCACCGGCGCGCCTCTCCCGCATGCATGCGGCATCTGCTCTTCCTGCTGTGACGCTACGCCAACGCTCCCGCCCTTCCCGGAAGACGCTCCCCTCCCGCCGCCGGTCGCGGAGTTGCCGGAGTTTGAGCGCGATGGACAGCGGCGACGCTTCCTCGCCGGTTGCATCTCCCCGTGGCTTCTTTCTCACCGGTTTTATGCTCATCCCCTGTACGGTTCCTGCCGCTCCACACCCTGGGATGAGCTCTGAGCATGCGCCACACCGGCACGAGCATCACTCCTTCGCGCTTTGCAGGCATACGCCCGGCGAGGCCCACACCTCAGGATTCATCAACCACGGCATCTCGGGCATCGGAGAGACGAATGGATTCCTGCGTGGCTTCGTCGATGGCCTGATTGTGCCCATGCAGAGCAGCAAACGAAGAAAATTGTGCGGCCCGTTCACGCAGGGGCATCGGCGCATGCCTGTCGGAACGATACGGCGGCAGATTGATAATATCCGCATACACTCTTTCTGCATCTTCGTCGTTCATGCCTTGTGCCCCCCAATCTGATTGTTGCGGGAGCGTGCTGTCGCTCCATCTTCCATGTTGAATCCGCGCAGAATAGCATTCTTGCCAAAGCGCTTTTTGATCTCCAGCACGGTATGTTGCAATTTCTCTTCCCGTGCGAGGTCGTCATCGGATGCCTGCATAGCCCCCTCAGATGTATCAAAGAGCTCAAGTTGAAACAGTTCCTTCTCATTC
>CANQGG010000050.1 GCA_947601655.1 uncultured Akkermansia sp. | reverse complement strand
GTGGCGGCGGCGTACCCTGTGCCGGGGAAGAACGGGAAGCCGGTGAAGGGGAAGATGAATGCGGACTCTTACAGGGCGTTGGAGGATTATATGGCGCTGCTGGAGCTGACGGAGGGCGAGCAGGCAATGTTTGAGCGGGAGAGGTACACGGGAGAGGGGAAGGAGAAAGCGTGGGCTGACCTTGAGGAGGGGGATTTGGTGACGGTGGATGTGTGGAACGAGGACGGGGAGAAGAGGCAGGTGACCTGCACGAAGATGGAGTATGAGACTTACGCGTGCTATGAGCGGATGACGCCGGAGCAGGCGGAGGCGGCGGCGAGGGCGCTGGGCGAGTTTATCACGACCGGGAAGCAGGCATGGGAGAATAAGCAGGAGGTGCAGAAGAGGGAGATTGCGGGGTGGTGCCGGGACATCCTGGATGAGTTTGACACGAGCGAGAATGCGCGGAGGGCGGAGGCGGTGAAGAACGAGGGAGTGATGCCGGGGCGCAGGTGGTTCTTGAATCTTACGAGCTGGACGATGAACCCGGCGCAGATTTTCGATGTGCTGGCACACGTGCCGGGGTTGCAGACGTTTGCGCGGCACGTGGGGAGCCGGATTGAGAGAGCGGAGGTGCAGCTTCAGCAATGGGACAAGGAGCGGCTGTATAGGACGGCGGAGATTATGCGGGATGTGTGCGGGGTGAAGAGCAAGAAGGAGCTGAGGGCGTTTATCGACGACATGAACCTGACGCGGGAGAGCGGGATTGAGCTTATCGAGCAGGCGCCGGACTTTTTGCGGCAGGAGAGCGAGGTGCTGAGGCGGCAGTTCTTGGGCTTGCTGCACCGGAAGATGAGGCAGAAGAATTTTAACGCGAACACGTTTGCGGCGGCGTTTGAGGAGCTGGTGAAGGATGAGCTGATGCCGGACTTTATCGCGGAGGAGGCGCAGGCGAAGTATGGGGCTGTGGGGGATGCGAAGAAGTCGCGGCTGCATGGGGTGGATGCGGTGTTCAGCCTGCTCACGAGGGACGAGCTGGAGAAGTTTTACGACCTGAGGAAGGAGACGGTGAAGCGGGCGAAAAAGGCGGAGGAGAAGTGGCTCAAAGAGAAGGAGGAGAAGAAAGAAAAGCTGGAGGAGAGCGGCGGGAAAATGAGGAGAAGTCACGGTGGAGAAGTGTTGCAGCTTACGAAGGGGGAGGCGGCGTACAGGGTGCTGTTGGCGGAGCAACCGGCGTACACGGAGATGCTGCGGCAGCAGGGGTACACGGAGGAAGTGGTGCAGCAGATGCGGGAGTTTGCAGGGGAGAAGGTGATGAATTTGGCGTATGCGCTGAGGGATGAGCTGGCGAAGAGGACGCCGGAGATGAAGGCGCTGTATGAGAAGGTGTACGGGATGCCCTTCCCGGAGGAGGAAAATTATTTCCGGGCGTTTTTCGATGTGGGGCAAGAGACGGAGCAGCGGACGCTGGGCGAGAGGGCAGAAGGCAAGGCGAGCGGGGGCGGGAAGATTTATATCACGTACACGAGGCACCAGCACCATGCGAAGGTGGACCCGACGATGAACCTGCTGACGGCGTATCTGACCGTGCAGAAGCAGCAGGATGTGCTATTGGCGTACCGAGACCTGCCGCAGAAGATACAGGGAGTGCTGGCGCATCAGGAGGATGGGGTGCGGATGAGCGCGGCGCTGGAGAGAGTGGTGGGGCGAGGGATGGTGACGAATATGCGGACGATTGCGGAGCATATGCAGGCTGCGGCGGGCGAGGTGGAGCGCGTGGGGCGCGATTTGACGAACGTGATAGACTCGCTGGGGAGTGCGGCGGCGCACGCGGTGCTGAATGGGCGAGTGGCGAGCAATATGAAGCAGTTTACGGCGTTGTTTAATACGCTGGCGGGAAGCGACAATGTGAGCTTGTGGGAGTGGGAGAAGAGCAAGAGCCGGGTGCTGGCGGGGCTGGGAGTTATCAGCACGCGGGAGATGGCGGCGAGACCTGAGCTGGCGAGCAGGTTCAAGGGCTGGGAGGCGGCAGGGCTGGAAGAGGCGATGTTTGCGAAGGCGGATGAGGTGACGGGGCACGGGGCGACGGCTTCGGAGTCGAGGGCGGGGATGAGTTTCATGGAGAAGCTGGATGTGTGGAATAATGTGAAGAGCAGCTGCATTCTGTATGATGCGGTGTACCGGAAGATGAAGAAAGAGAATCCGGGGCTGACGCATGAGGAGCTGGACGCGGCGGCGATGGAGGAGGTGCGGCACGCACTGGCGATGAAGAGCCAGCCGCAGGGGTGGCGGACGCGGTCGCTGCTGGCGACGAAGCGGAGTATTTTCTCGGTGGGCAATTTGTTCTTGGGCGGGGAGTCGATTAACACGTTTGCGAATACGGCGCGGTTGCTGGCGGAGGGGCGGTATGGCAGGGCGGCGGCGGTGTGGTTCGCGCACGGGGCGGCGTTGCAGGCGTTGACGTTCCTTTACAACTGGATAACGGATGACGAGGAGCAGTGGAAGAAGCGGAGCTGGAAGCAGTACGCCATGGGAGTGCTGGCGGGTCCGTTTATGAGCGTGCCGGTGGTGGGGCTGACGATAGCGAATCTTGGGAACGCTGTGGGCGGGGGATGGGTGCCGACGCAGAATCTGCTGCCGGGGGCGGATTTGCCGAGGATGTGCAGGCAGGTGAAGTCAATTTTCGGGGGGAAGAAGAAGACGAGCTGGATGGACAAGACGATTGCGGTGAATGAGCTGCTGAGGACGGTGGCGATGGGGGCGCTGATTGGGAAGCCGAAGAGTATCGGGCATGCGAAGGCGCAGGGGGTGGCGATGGCGACGACGCTGGTGAGCAACCTGCTGGATTTTGTGCTGCGGACGGCGCGGGCGGCGGATGAGAGGATGTAGGGCTGCGCGCAGGAGGAGATTTTTTCTCGGTTTGTGCGCGAGATGAGCAGAAAAAATGATTATTTTCGCAGGTTTTTGGGCGAAAATGGGGGGTGAAGTGCAATAAAATTGCATTTCGGGGGCGTTTTTTACGAGAAGCGCGGGAGTTTGGCGGCGGCGGCGCGGAGTTGTTCGGTGGTTGGGCGGATGTAGGCGGCGTGGACGGCGGCGGAGTCGTGGCCGACGAGTTCCATGGCGAGGCCTTGGGAGACGCCGGAGGCTTGGAGCATGGTGGCAACAGTGGCGCGGAGGCTGTGAAAGGTTTTTGAGTGCCATGTCTTGCGCGACCCGGCAAGTCCCCTGCCCTGCAAGCCGATGCCGTGGAGGCGGACGAGCTGGGTGAATTCGTAGCTGGGGTTGGTGTGGCGGCGGAGGGTGGGGTGTACGTATATGGCGGCATCCCCTCCGGCTTTTTGGGCGGCGGTGTAGCGGGCGAGTGCCCACGCGTAGAAGTCCGGCTGCATGGGCTGGTGGAGTTCGCGGGCGGTTTTGCCGGTGATGATGTGGACGGTGCGGTTTTGCCAGTTGAAGGCATCCCAGCGGAGGGCGAGGATGTCGCCAAGGCGCTGGCCGTAGGTGCCGATGCAGCAGCGGACGGCGGAGGCCCATTCGTCGGGGAGTTTGGCGAGGAGGAGGCGGACTTCGTCGAGGGTGAAGGCTTCGTGGATTATTTTTTCGTCGCGCGTATCATGAGGAATGACGATGCGGTCGCACGGGTTGGAGGGTATCACCCCGGTATCGACAGCCCACGAAAAAGCGGCGCGGATTATCGCCATGGCTTTATGCACCGTGTTGCGGCGGGTGACGGCGCGGCGGGCATCCACAAAGGCGCGGATGTCGGCGCGGGTGATGAGGCGTATCGGTTCGTTGGCGCGGCGACCGAGGAATGCACAGAATTGCGCGTACGCTGTGCGCGCGTTGTCGTAGGTGGCGATGGAGACGCGGCCGAGTTTGCCGGAGAGCATAATGTCGCAGACTTCGCGCACGGTGCGGTTATCGGCGGCGTGGTATTCCTCTTCCTCTTGCTGCGCGATGTTGTAGGCTACGCGCTCGGCTACCTTGCGGGCTTGCGTGGAAGTGATGCGTTCGCCTTGGTAGAGGCCCCCGGCGTGGGGAACTTTGGTGGAGCGGCGTTTTTGACGGCCGTCTGCGCCAACGAATGAGACCATCCAATAGGGGGAGTTGGCGGCTTTGTTGAGGGAGAAGGAGCCGGTGTAGGCGTTTTTTGCAGGATTCATGGAGTTGTAAAGGTGAGTTGTAAAGAAGTTGTAAAATAATATGCTTTGCAATGCGTGGTATTGTAAATAAAAAACGCTGCATTGTCAATGCAATGCAGCGTTTTGTTGAACATCCTGTCAGCGGAGAGAGTGGGATTCGAACCCACGGTGACATCTCTGCCACGCTCGATTTCGAGTCGAGTGCCTTAGACCAACTCAGCCATCTCTCCTGAAGGGTGGAGGAGGGGGTCAGCTTTCTTCCTCTGAGTCAGCCGAATCTGCGGCTTTCTTTTCTTCCCTGAGACGCTTAGCCTCTTCTTTTGCCTTGGCTTTTTTCTCCTTTTTGAGATCGCGAACCATCTTGCGCCAATCGGCCAAAAAGGCGGCCACGCCACTCGCATTGGCTTCGCCGAGTTTGTTGCCATCCGCATCCAAAGCGACCATGCAGGGCAACAGACCCTGACCGGTGTAAGGGAAGGGGACGCCCTTGCCTTCCCCGGGGGCAACGATGGGGAATTTCATTTTGGAGCTCTTCGCCCACTTGGCGGCCACATCTTTGTTCGCATCGATGTTGAGCATGACGAGCTCCGCATCTTTGCCGTGCATGCTCCGGTAAATTTTCACGATTTCCGGGGCTTCTGCGACGCAGATGCCGCACGTGCTGCGCGACTGGTAGATGAAGTAGACGCTGGCTTTTGTATTGAGCTTGACCGGGAGGACGAATTTCTTGTCCTTCAGGGAAGCCGGCACAGCGGGGAGTTCTGCATCCTCCGCCGAGGCTTCAGTTTTTTCATCGCTCTTCTGCTTGTCCGCCGCCACGGCGGCAAGGGGCTGCACGGCGAAAGAGGCAACCAGGAGGGCGCACATAGTGCCCAGTATTTTTTTCATAGCGTGGCGCATTTGTTGCGGGTTTGCTTCGTGCCTACCCCCCGGGGGTAAAAACGGGTGAAGAGTCCATAATCGGCACCCGGCACGAAGACT
Source organism: uncultured Akkermansia sp. (assembly GCA_947601655.1). Taxonomy (GTDB): domain Bacteria; phylum Verrucomicrobiota; class Verrucomicrobiia; order Verrucomicrobiales; family Akkermansiaceae; genus Akkermansia. The sequence goes on along the minus strand of CANQGG010000050.1, from coordinate 12,927 downwards.
GGAGCATAGGAGATTCGAACTCCTGACCTGTTGCGTGCGATGCAACCGCTCTACCAACTGAGCTAATGCCCCGCGAAGTGGGAGCATTTTACGCGAAGGGAGGAAGGAGTGCAAGCATTTATATGCGATTCGCGGAGAAAAAATTTTCTGAAAGGGCGCGGGAGATGAGGGAATGAAGGAGGAAGTCGCGGTACCAGGAGAGGTCTGCGGGGATGAGGAGCCAGGGGGAGGGGGCGGAGGAGGCGGCGAGGAGGGAAAAGAGGGAGGCCTGCCCGGCGGCATGGCCCTGCGGGGAGAATGGTTTTCCTTTTTTCTGCAGGCGCTTCTGCTGCCCGGCAGGGGAGATATGCAGCGCGATCTTGAGGAGGGAATGCCCGCCGGCGAGGAGGGAATTTTCAAGATCGAGAAGCGCGGCAACCGCGGGGGCGGAGGGCTCTCGCAAGGCGGCGCTGTACGGGCCTGCCGCGAGGAGGGAAATCTCGCCCGGCAGGGGGAGGGCCGCAGCGGGAGAAAGGGCATAGCGCTGCGGGGTGGGGATGATGCGCGTGGAGATGGGGTCCAGCGTGGCGGCGAGGCTGCGCAGGGCCTTTTTCAAGCCGCAGCCTTCCATGCCGAGCAGAACGACGAGCAAGCGTTGTTCTTTGCCGGGGCGCAGGAGGGGCTGGGAAGAGAGATGCAGGCGGGCTTCCTCCTTCCCCCCACCGAAAAGGGGCGCGCCGGGGACAGGGGGGAGCGGGGAGAGGGGCGAAAAGAGGTAGAGATGCTCCGGGGTGCAACGGGCGGTAATCTGCCGCTGCGAGGCCGGCGCGGGGAAGCCCGGGAAGAAGTGGGCAAGGGCGGATTGCGCGACGGCACGTTTGGAGGGCGAAAAACGCGAGGGAACGAGGTCCGCGAGCGGGAGCCAGAGGGCGGAGGAGAACTCTGCACTGCCGGCGCAGGAGACCGCCGGGGCGACACCCTGCACGCGCAGGAGGCAGAAGCACTGCTGCTGACCCCGCCAGCGGGCGCGCTTCTCATTCTTTTTGCCGTAGGCGTAGCGGAGGCCGGGGTAATCTGCGAGGAGGCGGGCGGAGCAGATGCCCATTTCTTCCCGGAGCTCGCGGAAGAGGGCTTCATGCACGGATTCTCCGCTTTTGACGCCGCCCTGCGGGAAATGCAGGAAGGGACTACGCTCGGGGCGCGCGCCGAGGAGAATGTTTCCTGCGTCATCCATCACGATGGCGGCGGCATTCATGCGCCAGTCTGCGGGCGTTTTGCTCATGATCGAGTGGGGCGACGGCGCCCATGCGTTTCATCCTCCCAATCGGGGGAACAGTATTTCGCGCGGCAGAGCGCGGCGAGATCCGCCTCAAAACCGGACCAGGGGGCAGGGGAGGACAGGAAGACGGGGGCCTGCGAGAGCTCTGCCGCAAGGATACGCTCCCAGCCGGGAAGGGGGGAGCACTGCTGGATGAGCCCCTGGTGCAGCACGGCGCCGCGGAAGCGACGCTGCCCTGCGCCCGCCAGTTTGCGCCCGGCGGGATCCACGATATCACTCACCACGGGACTCGCCCAGCACGCCCTGCCGCCATCCGGCGCATCGCTGAGCAGGAGGGAACACTCCACGCCGCTCTGCCGCAAGGCATGCGCGAGCGCGCCGTGGATCCATTCGTAGAGACGGGAGGCGGGCGGATGAGGGGGCGATTCTTCCGGCGGGGCAGGGAGGGTGAGCGTGTAGGTGACGCCGTGGCGATGGTCCACAATGCCCCCGCCGGTCCAGCGGCGGATGTATTCCTTCGCCCCCGGGAAAATTCTGCGCGCGACGGACTGCGTGTCGAAATAACCGAAACTCACAGCGGGCTCTGCCCAGCCGTAGAGGCGCAACCACGCATCCCCGCTGAGCAGCAGAAGCTCATCCGCCGCCATATTCTCATACCCCCTGCGCGGAACGGGATCCGCCCAAACGCGGAGGAGGGGGAGACGCAGGGGCTGCCCGGCTGCGCCGGAGACCCGGGACGGGAGGAGGCTGCTCAAAGCGGCTGGGGAAGGGGGACTGAACGAGAGTAGGACTGCGTGTACTTCGAGAAGAAGTCCTCCAGCGCGGGAGGACGCCGCTGCCCCAGGCGAACCTGCTCTATGAGGGCTACGCCTTCCTCGGTGAGCGAAGTGATGGAAAGCTCTGCGGAGACGATTCGGGCGCTCTCGAGACGATTCCCCTCCGTATCGGCGTATTCCCCGTAAAGCTGGAAGCGACGCTTTGCGCCGCGAGCCGCGCTGGAGAGCACAGGAACGCTGATTGAGCTGTAGGTGGGCTGGTCTGACGAGCTGCCTCCCTGGTCCGCGTATTCGATATTGAAAATGATGTTCATCTCCACGATGTTTTCGCAGAGGAAGTTTTTGTCCTCGGCCGGTTCATACTGGCTGTATGAACTCTGCAGGTTGTTGGTGCCGAGGATATTGTCATACGTATTGCGGGGAGAGACAACCTGGCGATAGAGGGCGAAGAGGGGGAAGGAGGAAGTGTCACCATTCCGGCTCGGGAGGTTCAGGATATGATCGCGGAATTTGAGGCGATAGGAAACGGCGCTCACTTCCCCCTGCGTATCGGGATTGGCGGCCAGGAGGTTCCGGTAGTTGCTGCGCAGAGAGGAAGAGCTGCCGACGGCGGGGTTGCGATCCGGCACGCAGGCAAAGAAGATCATGCGGGCAGACTTCGGGATGGAGAGCCCCTTCGGCACACCGCGAATGGCGGAATCGACCTCTGCATACAGCCATTGAACATTCTTGCCCGAGCCGCGAAGCTGGATGGATTCCAGGTCTCTGCTGATGGTTTGCAGAGCCATGCGAGCGGATGACGCAGTGCTCGTGTCCTCCCGTATGGCTTTCCACAGGCCGATGCCCTGATTGGTGAGCTGCATGATGACGACGACCAGGATGGCGGTAATTGCCATGGCCGTGATGAGCTCGACTAACGTAAAAGCGCCGCGGCGCCCGGAGCGCTGGTGAGTCTTGGCGTGCATAGCGGAAAATCAGCGAGGGATGGAAATATTGGTGGAGAATATCGGACGCCCGATGCGCGACCATGGGCGGTTTTTGTAACGATCCGGATTCGGCGGGCTCATGATGTAGAAGTCCGCCCTGCAGAAGATGACGCCGCCCCACGGCGTGTCGGTGTCTTTCTCGGAGAAGTATTTATCGGGCGTGGAAGCGCCCTTGATGGTGCCGGGAGTCTTGGCGAGTTTGTAGGAACCCTTGTTCTCCGGCTCGAGCTGGGTGAGCTTGACGAGGAAAACCGGGCCGACAGCGTGCCGGATGTCGTTCTTATGAATCGTGCTGTTCATGGGGCAGGCGATGGAGACGAGCTGCGTATCGCCACCCGGGCGGGCTTTGTTGAAGGGGATGGGCGGGTAAGTGCCATCCTCACGCAGGGAGGCGGCGGTATTGGCACGGTAGGAAAACACCACGATGGAAGAGGACGGGCGCTTGCAGGAAAGGAGCCAGTAAAAGCCCTTGTCGAACGCGGAGGAGTATTTTCCGGGGCCCACACTCTTGGCATCAAAGGTTCTTTCACTGGCCCGCACGGTGCTGAGTTCTGCGCGGAGGATGCTGATCACGCGGTCTGACTCCTGCTTGGTGAGGGCGGCGTGGATCATGCCGCGGGCGGGCACAAAAACCGTGAGGAAGATGGAAATGAGCATGCCCACGAGAGCGACGGCCAGCAGGGTTTCCATCAGCGTGAACCCGGTGCGGCGGCTCTGTAATTTTTTCTTCATGGCAATGGGAATAATAGATTAGTTCTGGAATACCTGTTCCTGAGTGCGCATCGGCGTGGTGTAGCCGGAGGGCCAGACGACGATTCCCTTGGCCCCGACAGGACGCCGGTGCGAATCGAGCTGCAGGGGCACCAGCCCATCAATGGAGTTGCGACCCGTTCCACGGTGCGCATGAATGAGGACGATACGCTGCGGCTGCGAGGGCGCAGAAGGCCCGGAGCCGGGGGAGACGAAACGCCCCTTTTCATCAAATTCGAAATAGTAGACGCGCGACTTTGCTTTGGCCCCGAGGCGCGTTGTCGTGGCGGCCACTTTGGCGCCGGCATTCTCTGCCCAGCCCAGCGTGCGGCTGTACGTCGGCGAAAAATAGATGCCGGAGGGCAGGAGACTGCCCGCAGAAGTGGAGACCCAGGTTCCGTTGGAAGTATCAACGCCTGAGGCATCGTAGCTTCCATTCTCCATGGAGGTGCGTTTCAGACGCTGCACAACCATGTAGCGCAGATGGCGGGAGTTGGGCGCCGTGTCCTTCGGGTCATCGGCAATCACGAGGCGGGCGTACGTGTCATTTCCCTGCGCTGTGGCACGCGCCTCCTGAATCATGTTGGTGATGAGATCGAGCGCGGAATCGAGCGTTCTTCCTCTCCCGGGGTCACGCAGGACCGTTGAGGCGAGCGACATCATAATGCCTATGATCGTAACGACGACGAGCAGTTCAACAAGCGTGAAAGCAGCTGAGCTTCTGGGCGAGAATTTCTTCATAACACGGGGAAGAATGAGAGGGGCGCAATCCCCTCCTTTCCTTTTAGCAGTTTTTTGCCCGCTCTTCAATCTTTTTTTTGGACGCCCAGGGCAAACGCATTTGAGATGTACCATGGACCATGTGAGATGTACCATGTACCGATGTACCATGGACCATGTAGCAGAGCGGTAGCCACGGCTCTGCATAGCCAAGAACCTTTCGAACAAAACAACGCTTATGTTTAACCCTCCCCCAATGCTGGCGCATTGCAGCTTCGCGCGCAAGCGCGCAAATTTAATACATGGTCCATGGTACATCGGTACATGGTCCATGAGCAAATGCGTTTGCCCTGGGAGGGGCGAGAAAAATCTTGCTTTCGAGAGCGGCGTGATGGTAGAATGCACGCATGCTCAGAGTGCTGGCAGCGACGGATTTTTCAAGCGACGGGCGCGTGGTGGTCGATTTTGCCGCCGATCTGGTGCGCCGGAGCGGGGGGAAGATGTACCTGCTGCACGCCGTGGAACCCTGCATGATTGACGCCGCCGGCTGCCTTTCGAACGAAGGAAGCCCCAGGGGAGGGGAGGACGCTGAAGGGAAGGGAGCCCAGCACCATGCATCCCTGCTCGAGATATCGAATCACCGCGCGCGCTGCGCCGCCGAAAAAATCAGCAAGAGATGGGATATTCCCGTCTATGGCAAGGCGGAGGAGGCAGATGACGTGGTGGAATGCATCTTTCGGTTCTGCGAGAGGCACGATATACAGTTGCTGGTCATTGGGAATCGTCACCATTCTCTTCTCTCGTCCATTCTTCTGGGGAGCACGGCAGCCCGCCTCGTGCGCGCCGCGCGGATCCCGGTCACGGTGGTGCCCTGCGTTGCCCAATGAGGATTATTTTCACAGGCGATGTGGTGGGGCGGACGGGACGCCGGGCGCTGTGCCGGGCCATTGCGACCTGGCGCGCCGAGTATTCCCCGGATCTGGTGGTGGCGAATGGCGAGAATGCTGCCGCAGGGCGCGGAATCACCCCGGCTCTGGCTCAGGAGCTTCTGGACGGTGGGGCGGATGTGCTGACGCTCGGGGATCATGCATGGGATCAGGCGGAATACATCGCTCACGCGAACGAGCTGCCGCGCGTGCTGCGACCGTTTAATCTTCAGCCCGGCATGCCCGGCAGCGGCAGCACGACGCTTTCTGTGGCGGGCGGACGAGTGGGCATTCTCTGCCTGCAGGGAATGGCGCTGATGCGCCCGGGCGCCCTGAATCCCTTCACCGTGGGGTATGAGGAAGCTGCGCGTCTGCGCGGGGAAGGAGTCTCGGTTTTGCTGGTGGATTTTCACGCTGAATCAAGTGCGGAGAAGGTGGCCCTCGGTTACAGGCTGGATGGGATAGCATCCGCCGTGTTCGGCACGCATACGCACGTGCCCACAGCTGACGCGCGGATTCTGCCGGGCGGCACGGCTTATATTACCGATGTCGGCATGTGCGGCAGCAGGGATGGCGTGATCGGGCGCGATGCCTCTGAGACTCTGGAGAGTTTGGTGAACGGGCTGCCGAGCAAGCTGCCCGTCGGCAAATGGCCGGCCATGGTGTGCGCCGCCATGGTAGACGTCGATACGGAAACCGGACGCGCCACGGCGCTGCGTCCTCTGATTCTCACCATGGAAGAGGAAGATGGTTGATGCAGATCGATTCGGCGGCATTGTACGCCTGTACGGCGCGGCGGCGGCTGAGCGATTTGCCGCTGCGCGCGTGGCAGTCGTGGGTATTGGCGGCGTGGGCTCCTGGGCAGCTGAGGCTCTGGCGCGCAGTGGCATCGGCACCATCATTCTGATGGATATGGACGAGCTCTGCATCACGAACACCAACCGACAGCTTCATGCGCTGGACAGCACCGTCGGGCAGATGAAGGTTCAGGTGATGGGCGAGCGTTTGCGCCACATCAATCCTGCCATCATCGTGCGCCCTATTCCCGCATTTTATTCCGCGCATTCCGCCGAAGATCTTTTTGATTGTCGTCCGGACGTCGTCGTGGACGCCATTGATTCGATGAAGGCCAAGGCGCACCTGATTGCCACTTGTTACGAGCGCCGCGTGCGTATCGTCACCTGCGGGGGAGCAGGAGGACGCCGCCGGGCGGAGGATATACGCGTGGCGGATCTTGCGCGCACGAGCCACGACGGTCTGCTCATACGCCTGCGCAAGATGCTCCGGCAGGAGTACGGCATGCCGATCGCCGACCGCGGCGAAGAGCTGGGCATTCCCTGCGTGTATTCGACGGAAAAACCGGTGTTTCCACAGTGCGACGGCTCGGTGGGGGAGAAGCGCGAGGAGGGACAGCTCGGCGGTATCAGCTGCTCCGCAGGGCTGGGCTCTGCCGCACCTATCACCGGATCGTTCGGCTTTTTTGCGGCTTCCGCCGCTCTGCAGTCTCTCCTTTCTTCCTCCCGCGAATGAAGTACAACCCCCACACAGCCCGTGCCAACAAGCACGTTTCTTCCCCCATCGGTTTCAAACCCACGCAAGTTGTGATTCCCGCCGGGGATGAAGCTCTGCTCGCCGAACTCATTGCCGCGCACCCGCAGGGGCTTTTCCTCGTCCTGGACTGCGTGCAGGATCCGCATAACCTCGGCGCGATTCTTCGCACTGCAGACGGGGCAGGCGTTGTCGCCGTTATCACGCCGAAAGATAAATCCGTGGGAATTACGGAGACGGTTCTGCGGGTTTCTGTGGGCGCGGCGGAGAAGGTGCCCTTTATCCAGGTGACCAATCTTGCACGCACGCTCAGAGGCATGCAACAGGACGGAATCTGGCTTGTCGGCACCTCTGATCGAGGGGATCGCTCGCTCTACGATACGGATTTGAGGGGAGGCATTGCCATCGTCATGGGCGCGGAGGGGGAAGGCATGCGGCGACTCACAGAGGAAACCTGCGATTTTCTTGTGCGCATCCCCATGGCGGGCAGTGTGCCGTGTCTAAATGTTTCCGTGGCGACGGGGGTCTGCCTGTACGAAGCGGTGCGCCAGCGTAGTCTTGCAGTTCGTTGATTGGGCCATGTCGCTTGTCGCAGAAATTGATCCCCCTCCCGGCAGCACCGTACGATTCGTCTCGGATCTGCACCTTGGGGATCCCCGCTCCGGCGCGCCGTCGCCGACAGAGTTTTTGCGGCTCATGCACGGGGTGGATTTGCTGGCGCTGTGTGGCGATACTGCGGAGACTCACCCGAGCTGCGTGTACAGGGCTCGGGCGGAGGATTTGCGCGGTGAGCTGCGCGAAGTTTGCGCGCGGCAGGGCATCCGCATGATCGAGCTCGCCGGGAACCACGACCCGGATATTGAACTGCAGATGGTGCGACTGTGGCAAGGGAAAGTCGTGGCGATGCACGGGCACGCGTTGTTGCGCAGTGTGGCTCCATGGAGCAGGGAATTTTCCGGATGTGAGGAAACTGTGCGGCATCTGCTGGAGCAGGTTCCCTCATCGGCGCCGACGGATGAGCGACTCGAACTGGCGAGGAGAATCTCCATGCTTCTCGGAGAAGAAAAGGCGCATGCTGCCGCGCTTCCGACGGCTTACCCTCCTTTCCTGCGGGAAATCCACCACTGCTTCTGGCCGCCACTCCGCCCGCTGCGTATCGTGCAGGCCTGGCTTTCCTGCGCCCGGCTGGCGAGGGAATGGTGCCAGCGCCGCGAGCCGGATGCCGGACTCTTCATCTTCGGGCATTTTCACCGCGGACTGATCCGACGTTACAGGAACCTTACTCTGGTGAACACCGGCGCGTGGTTTTCGCACGCTACGCCGTATGTTGCCGATGTTCGCGATGCACGGCTGGTCCGTTACGCTTCATTGAACGATCTGCGGTCCCCTCATTGAGGAGTTTTTTCATGGTTCGCCTGCGTCGGACGAAGTTCCGCAGTTTCGCCGGCTTTGAGAGAGAGAGAGGGAATGAGGATAAAGTCCTCCGTGATGGTGGCGCCTTTGAGGAGCCGCTCTTTCCATTCCTCCCGCTTCGAGGGCGAGGGGAAACGCAGCGCAACGGGCCCCGCATAATCCCGCCGCGCCGTGATGCGGATAAGCTGCGATTCTTCCCAGCTCACGGAGAGAGGCGCGGGAGTGTGCGAGCTGTCCACGAAGACCGGCCACGCCGGATCGCCATAGAAAGCGAGGAGATCCCGCTCCTGAACGAGCCCCACGGCATCCTGCGCCTGCTTGGGTGTAAGCCGGATGTTGGCTGCCAGAAAATCCCGCTGGAGAGCAGGACCGAGCTCATTTTCACTGAAGCGCACGCGAAGGAGGTCCGGGCAGAGGCGTAGTGTCTTTTCAATGAGCAGTTGATTGCTCAGATAAAACGCCTCTGCCAGGGTGGTTTCATTGGTGTGATTCATGAAAAGATGCAACAGAATGCGGGCCGCTTCTCCGTGCCAGGATGTGGCAGTGTAGCCGGCAAGCTGGTTGCACCCGTAAGCGGAAATTGCCGTGATGGGCATGCTTTGAGTGCATCCCCGGGCATCCCCCAGCGGACCGGGGCCAGGGGCAATCCACACGCGTTCTGTGGCATCCGGCTCGATGTTCTGGAAGTGCATGGCCTCAACGAGACTTTGCAACGCTCCGATTTTGCCGCTCATCGCCGGTTGGCGCGCGCTGGCGAAGGCGATCAGATGCTGGCAATCCACCTGGTAGAATCGATTATTGACCGGAAAGATGAGCCCCTTGCAGAAGGGCATTTCCAGATTGAAGGGAGTGGCGTGACCGAAGGTGATGAGCAGGTCCGGAGCCTGGGTGGAGAGCCTGTAGGCAAAGCGAGACTGCAACCCGTTTTGCAGGATATCCTGCCCCTCCGGCGAGTCGGCGGCGTAGCGCATTTCCTTCGGCTCTCCGCCGGCTCGCTTTTCTATCGTGGGGAACCCCTCTTCTTCTGTCAGGCAATAAGCCTCTTCCATGCGGGAATAATCCGGTTTTCCGAGGGCCAGCAGTTTTTTGCAGATCAGGGGCTGCTCCGCACGAGCTACGCGTAAGGCATCCCCGGCGCTGAAGCCGGTGATGATTCCCCACAGGCAGTCTCCGTAGGGGTCCGAATCAATCCGGCGCGTGGCGCAGTGCAGCACATTGACTGCATCGCGAGTGGCTTCTTCCGGGCGCAACACGGCGGCGACGTATCGCGGCTGGTGCTCCCTGAGCGCGGCCACACAGGACTCTTCTTCTACCTGAGGGAGCTCGATGAGCTTGCTTCCCGGGTATTTATGCAGGAGGGCATCGATGACCTCCCGCCATGCCGGGAGTGACGCCGTGGCTTTGGTGGCGAGCACGGCGTATTCTCCCGCTTGAGGCCTGATGGACGAGGGCGCACTTCCTGTTTCCTGCGGCTGCTGAGCAGCGGGTTTTTCTTCATCGGCGTTCTCGTAGCCTTCCGGGACCACAAAGTAAAAGTTGGTCGTGTCCGCATTGCCGAAGACCTCTTTCGCGAGAGAGCGAATCTCATCAAGGGTGATGCTTTCGATGTCCTTGAGGATGTCTCGCATCAGCGCAGCTCGCTGTGGCTCGCTCTGCAAATCGACGAGATTTCCTTCCCAATATTCCGGGGTGACGAGCATTTTTTGCGTGGAGGCAAGGAAGGGCTTTTTCGCGCATTCGAATTCCTCCTCGCTGATGTTGCCTTCCCCTATTCCCACGCAGATGCTTTCCATCGCCGTATTAACCTTGACGCGATTTCCTTTCACACCGTAGCTGATGGTGGTGAGGTAGGCCGCATTGTCGAAGTCCTCGTTCGCTTTCAGATTTACCACGGGGGAATAGCTCTCTCCCATCGCCGCGCGCAACCCGTCGAAGAGCTTGTTGCGCACGATGGAGACGAGCAGTTGAAGACGCCTGTTGCGTCGCAGGTCTCGTCCGTTCCCTGCCTGCCGCACTTGTGATACGACGGTTTTATCCAACTCGGTGGGATACGTCATAAAACGCCGTTGTCCCCAGGGTTGGAATTCTGCGCGGCGCTTGAGCGGCGGAATGGGGTTTGGCTGCGCGTTCCTCTGCGGCATTGCGCCGAAGGTTCGTTCGAGAATCGGCAGTACCTCGTCCACCGTAAAATCTCCCACCAGACTCACTTCCGTGTAGTTTTTCGCGAGCGGACCCTCCATGCTTCTGCGCACAGTCTCGGCGCTCTGTGCTTCGATCTGCTCCCGCTCCGGGATGGTGAAAAGCGGGCTTGTTCCAAAGAGCGCATGCAGGGATTGCTTGCTGTAGACTCCGGTGGGCGTGGTCTGCAACGCCTTGTACTGGTTGTCCAGACTGCGCCGAAGCAGCAACTCGCCATCCGCTCTGTAGCCGGGGTACAGAATCGCGGACGCCAGCAGCTTGCACTGCAATTCGAGATCTTCCCGGGAGCTTGTGCCGGTGAAGAGGAACCTGGTGGGCGATACCCCGAAATCCATTGTGACGTTCTTGCCGGCAAGGATGCGCTCAAGCTCATCGTAGCTGTGTTCCTGAAGCCCACCACGCTGCATGACTGCCTGCACCATGTTGACAAGACCGGCTTCTTCCGGCAGTGAGAGAAGGCCACCGTCCACTGCAGCTGTCACATGTACGCTCCCCTTGCGAAAATCGATTGGTCGCAGGTTGACGCGCACCCCGTTGGAGAGGACGAGTGTCGTCACTCCCAGATCCTTCATTTCTTCGCGGCGCATGATTACTCCGGGCATTCCGATCGTTTCGTACGCGAAGGGTTTTGCTGCCTCCGTCGCAGGGCGCTCCACCGGAGTTTGCAATGCTTTGTCGTACTCCGCTCGCAGTTCTTCCGCCGTTGCCTTTTCCGGAAGATTCCCCATCAGCGTGAGTCGCGCGCCATTCAAATTATCGAACGCCTCCGCCAGCGCTTTGCGGCAGCGATCAGGGTCTGACGCGATTTCATCTAACGCTTTGCGCAATACTCGTCTGTTTTCCTCGGGCGTGGTCATTACGCGGTTGTCGCTCAGAGCCTCGACCAGGCGATTTGCCATGGCATTAGCCGGAACTGTTTCCCAGGAGTCGATTTCGCGACGGAAATTGGATTCCATGTTGTCGGTGATCTCCCGGAGTTCCGACGGGTCGAAACCGTATTCAATGGCTTGTTGCAGCATCGCCACTCCCTTTTGCAAAGCGGCATTCCATCCTTCCGGCTTCGTCACGATGTTCAGTCCATCCAGCTGCACCACATGAAAGAGATCCTCCTCATCCGCCCCCGCTGCCAGGAAGGGGGCATCCGGTTTATGAGCCAATCTGCTGTAGCGGCGATTGAGCATGGCGCAGGCCAGCTTTAGTGGCAGATCCTTCACTCGCTGTTCCACGGTGTCGGCGTGTTGCTCATAGGGGCGCACGACAGAGACCATAATTCTGCAATCTGCCTGCTCCGGGTTAGGGATGAGCTTTTCCCTTTGAGTGGAAGGTACGAGTTCGCCTACCGGAGGGATTTCGCCCTGCTGGCGGGGCTGCATGCCTTCAAAATGTTTCGTGATCCATTCTCTGGCGACCTCTGGTGCGAAATCACCGGTCAGGATGAGCACCATGTTGCCAGGGACGTAGTAATCGTGGTAGCGCTTCCGCACTTCCTCCCCGCTGCCGTGGAGCAGCACTTCTTCTTTTCCGATGGGCATATATTCCGCCACCCGCGTTCCCTCTGTCACCTGTGCAATGTAGCTCAAGCCGGCACGCATGGAAGCGGAATCCCGTGCGTGCAGTTCGCTGATGACGATGCCTCGTTCCTTGTCGATGGCTTCATCGGCGAGCGTTGCGCCATCCGCGAAGTCGCGCATGATGGTCAGGGCGGCGTCCACAGTTTTGTCTTGCAGGTTCGGTAGATCGAGCATATACACGGTTTCGCGCAGGCCCGTGTAGGCATTGGCGTCTCCTCCGAATCCCAACCCGAGCTTCTGCATGGTCGGTATGAGTTCGCCGCGTTTGAAGTTCCGGCTGCCGTTGAAGACCATGTGCTCAAGCAGATGAGAAAATCCCGTATTCTTCTCGTTTTCGCTCAGGGATCCCACATTTACATGAAGTCGAACCGATCCACGCCCCGATGGTTCTTTAGTCGGTCGTATTATGTAGCGCATGCCGCTCCCGAGTTCTCCGGTCACGATTTGCGGATCTTGCTGCAATTGCTGCTCTTCCTGGTTGCTCCTCTCCTGCGCGCCTGCCGGCACTGCTGTGAATCCGAGCATCGCTAGCAAGAACAGGCCTGTGATTATAGCTCTTGTCTGTCTCATCACTCTATTACTACGCTTCTGCGTCCGTAAGGCTTTCATTTTTCCCTTTCCTGACGTGCTTTCTCATTGTGATGGAGGGAGGGGAGATAGAGTTAAGTGTTGATAGAGAGTAATTTTGTGGTGGTGGGGGAATGTAAGGCGAAAAAAAAGCGGAAAAAAATTTAAGATAGAGCTTGACAAAGAGGGGATGGATGCGTATAGTGTGCCGCA
>CANQGG010000049.1 GCA_947601655.1 uncultured Akkermansia sp. | reverse complement strand
CATCTCCTTTGGAAAGAGATATACAGGTGTTTTTCTATATTGTAAGTTGTAATTCAATAATTTACAAATAAAACAATGGAAGCTGAGAACTGGATGTGATTCCATGGCAAACGCATTTGAGAGGAGTTCATCAACAGGGAAAATGCTCTTGCTGACTGTGTACCGATGTACCATGTATGAAGTTAGCGCGCTTGCGCGCGAAGCTGCGAAGCTTTAGCTGAGGTGGAGGGTTAAACATAAGCGTTGTTGCGTTCGAAAGGTTCTTGGCTATGCAGAGCCGTGGCCACCGCTCTGCTACATGGTACAAAACTGCCGACGGCTGTAAGACAGTTTGGACAAAAGCGCAGCTTTTGCCCGCAGGGCGAACAGCCGAGAGGCGGCTGTGAGTCACCGTACATGGTACATCTCACATGGTGCATCTCAAAACCTTTCCTGACACAAAACTGCGCCGCTTCAGAAATTCGCCTTGCTTTCGCTTCGCAACTCCGCGCGTAGCACGCTAAATTCCAACATGGTCCATGGTACATGAAAGGGTCCATCCCAAAACCTTTCCAGTCCCAAAACCGCGTTGCTTCAGAAATTCGCCTTGCTCCTGCTCCGCAACTCCGCGCGCAAGCGCGCAACCTTAATACATGGTACACGGTACATCGGTACATGGTACATGAAAGGCTCCATCCCAAAACCTTTCCTCTCCCAAAACTGCGTCGCTTCAGAAATTCGCCTCGCTCCTGCTCCGCAACTCCGCGCGGTAGCGCGCAAACTTAATACATGGTACACGGTCCATGGTCCATGGTACATGAAAGGGTCCATGAGCAAACGCATTCCCAATGCGTTTGCCCGACCCTGAATGTGATTCGCATTGACAGGGTAAGGCATAATGGTATGATGCAAGTATGCGCAAAGAATACCTTCATATTGTGATGGCTCTCATGCTGGGGGGACTTTTTACGGCGGCAGTAGCATCGGAGAGTGACACGATTCGAGAACTGGCGACGGCTCAAGCCACTGCGCCGGTGGAGCAGCAGTTGAAGAAAATACCGGCGCTGGAGCTACTGAATGCTGCGGGGGAAAATGGATTCACCATGGCGGCGAAAACGGATTCATGGGGAAAAGATGCGGGAGGTGTGGGAAGCGCAGCATTGCACGCGACAGAAAAGGGCCTGCAGACATTCCTTAAGATCGGTCTGCTTCTCGATCAATGCCGGAACGAACAGCGAGAGATTTACACGGAGTGGATCAATAACTGCGCTGCTCCGCAGCAGGAAATTCTTCGCCGCGAACTCAGGGATATCCGGGCAAAGCAGTTGGAGAATCTTGCAGAGGAGCTGAAGCGTGCGAGCGAGGCGGAGCCTGTGCAAGCGGCGATCACCGCTGCGAATGGTCAAGAAAGTGAATTTGCAGCAACTTTTGATCACATCGTGGATCAGTTGAAAAAAGCGGCAAAAAAGCAGCCGAAAATGAAATTTGAGAAAACGGATGATGGCGCAACACTCAGCGGGAATCTGCGTGACATACTGCTGGACGCGCTGCCGCCGAACTATGCCGATGATTTCCCGGAACAGATAAACCGGATAAGTGAGGCTGCAGATGCCACGTTCTGCCTGCGCGCGAGTAAGGGAGAGAATTACGCAACAATCTCGCTGGGGCTGGCGCGGGAGGGCATCGTATCGAATTTGCTGCGTGGGCTCTCTCTGATTCCGGGGAAAAAGGGAACGACAACGCTGCCTGCGGACTGGCCAACTTTGCCGGCGAACGCTGAAGAACCGCTTCTGGTAGTATATTCCACGCCGCAGATGCGGCAAATTCTGCAGGAAGTGAACCGCGAAAGCGGAGTCGTGATGGAGCTACGCAAAGCGTATCGGCTTTTCGAGGCTCTCGGAAAGGCAGATACGGCTCAGGCAAGTGCGTATGCCGACGCCCAACGCGGGGCGAAAACACTGGAAAACTTCTTCTCACAAACCTTGCCGGAAGCCGTGCATGCTGATTCCCTCATTCTGGCGAGGGGAAGCTCCGAGGAGATATGGCTGCAAATGAAGGCTGACGATCCGACGGTGCAATTCCGGCCGGGAGAGCTCTGCTGCACGGAACTTCTCGGGAAGAAAGGCACTGTTCTGTATGCGGAGGGCACAGAATTGCATCGAGATGCATCCGGGCAGCCGAATGCCGGGGAAATAGCGGAGGCTGTGCAGGCTATTGCACGCGGCATAGCGCTGCCGATGGACTCGGAAAAAAGCGATGAATACACCGCCCTTCTGGCGCCTCTGCAGAATGCTCTGCCGAACATTCTACCGCTGTTTACCTCGCTTTACGACTTGTCGAATCAGCTGTTCAACAACTCCGCCTTCGTAGTAGGCGACACGGAAATCATGGGGGGCGCACCCCACGTGGGGCTGCGGCACATCATGCAGGATCCCGCCGCCCTGCAGCAGACATTCCGGCAAATCACCGATGGGATTCGTGCTCTGGTTGCTATGGGTGGTGAGAATCCGCAAGTGGTGGACCAGGCGCTGGCTACCGTCTCCGAAAAAACGCCCACGGGCGCGAATCGGTATCGGCTCATTTTTCCCCTGCTCGCTATCATCGGGGAGCCCCAGATGCTGGTAAAGGACAAGGTGATGGTGCTTTCTAACAGTTCTCAGCTTGCTGACAGCATGATGAACCCTTCAGGGAAGGTACCCTTCTGCGGTGCGGCCGCCGTGCTCGATATCCCAAATCTTAAAAAACTCATGCATCGCTACAATGGAGAAAATTCTCTTCTCATCTCGTCGGGAAGCATGGAACACGTCTTCGCAACCATCACAACGGACGGTGGCACGATCACTCTGCGGCTCCTTGTAAAGTGAAAACACACATCCCCCGCATTCGTCGTCAGCTGGTCTGAAGCAACCGCACCATACGATCGGCACGAGGGAGAGTGATGGTCACCGTCGTGCCGAGTCCCTGCCGGGAGGTGAGACTGAGCGTACCGCCATGCTGCCGAATGATGTGGCGAGCGATAAGCAGGCCCAGGCCGTGTCCCTTGCTCCTGGTGGTGCGGAAGGGTTCATACATGGAGCCCATCACCTCGTGGGAAATGCCGCAACCGTTGTCGCCGATGCTGATGCCAACCTCAGAATCATTGAACGAGGTACGGATGGAAACGCCGCCGTTTTCGCCTCCCGGGAGAGATTGCAGGGCATTCCGGATAAGGTTGTAAAGGGCGCGCAACAGGCGTTCCGCATCAGCGCTGATCTCCGGCAAATCATCGCGCAACTCGGTATGCACCGCTATACCCCGCTCGGAAATCTCCGGAGTGAGAAGTTGCAAGACACGAGAAATTACGGCATTCACTTGCACCTTGGAACGCTCCAGATGAGCTGGGCGGATAGATTGCAGGAACTGGTGGAGAAGCGTATCAAGTCTCTGTGTCTCCTGCAGGGCGTCATCCACAAGTTGCTTCACGGCAGCACGATTTCGTGCATCGTTTTTCTCCAACTTGCGCTGCAACAACTGCAGGGAGAGTCCGAGGGAATTCAGAGGATTGCCTATCTCATGCGCCACAGCGGAGGTGAGAAAAGTAAGCAGGTTAAACTGACCGGCTTCCTCATTTTCTTCGTTGCGCTCGCGATCCTCCGTGTCATCGCGCACGAGCAGCAGGTATTCCTGCCCCTCTTTGAGCGGCGTGATAAAGAAATGGTAGTGCCGCGCAGTGGGGTAATTCACCTGCACATCACGAACGATGGATGCGGATCCGGCGTGACGCAAATCTTCCCAACTGCATGCTCCGGCAGCGAGGCGCTCAAAGGGTTCCTTGAGCAAATCCCTCAGGGAACGGTTGTATATGGCGCATGCGGCGCGGTTCGCAAACAGTGGAGTCCCTTCTGTCGAAAAGAGGATAAGACCGTCGCTCAGGGCGTCGCACACCTCCTGAAGGAGACTATTTTCCGCACCGAGGCGCAGGAAAAGCCCACGCACATCAGCCGCGCTGAGTTTATCCAGGCGCGTCGCAATTTTCTCAATGGTGTCACGATTCATGATTCGGAAAAATGAAAAAGCAGATGCGCCTCGTGGAAGTGCGCCGGGAAAGAGGCTTTCCATACGGTTCCTTCCTGCGTGCAGGAGACAGACTCTCCATCCACGATGAGCTCAACGTGGGTTTCAACCGGAAGCGCATGTAGGACGAAGTCGAACGCCGAGCGCGGGGATAGAAAATCGCCCTTCTCTGCATGCGTGATGAACAAGTCCGCTTTCCCCGCCCTGCACACAAAATGATGCAGACAGAACGCCCCATGCTCAGGAGCGGCGCCATCACCGGCATCCTCGTAAAGAGAACTCTCGGCGCTCGTATTCGGTGACCACCAGAGTTCCAGCGAACACGGTGGATCTGCCTGTTCACCGACGAATTGCTGCACGGGCCAGCGTGGAATGATACATCCTCCGCGCACAAACACCGGTATGTGATCCATCGGTGTGGGCACTACCGCTTCTGCATCCGCCGCAGGTGCGGGAGAATCATCCCACAGCGAAAACCATGAACCCGGCGGCAGGTAGAGGCTGCGCTCTGTCTGCCCCGCGTGATGCACAGGAATCACATAGACATCCGCCCCGAAGAAAAATTCGCTGCTGCGCCAGTAGGTGTCCGGATTATCGGAGTACATCAGCGCAAGCGAGCGGATGATCGGCGTGCCCTCCGTGGCGTACAGGTAGAACTGCGTGTAAAGGTACGGCAAGAGGCGGTAACGCTGCTCAATGGCAGTGCGTACATAACCTTCCGCTTCCTCGCCGAAACACCATGGTTCCTGTCCGCCGAACTCGCCGTTGTTATGGTTGCGGAAAAAGACGTGGAAGGCAGCCATCTGCACCCAGCGCACAAAGAGCTCCGGCGTCGCGCGCCCCAGGAATCCTCCGGTATCAGAGCCACAGAAAGAAATACCGCTTGTGGAGAGTCTCTGCACCATGAGATTCGCCATCTTCAGGTTTTCCCAATCCGAAAAATTATCACCGGTCCAGGTGGCAGCATGACGCTGCAATCCGGCAAACCCGGAACGGGAGAGAACAAACGGTCTCCTGTCTGGCGCGGCGCGGCGCATCCCTTCCCGCGTGGCCTTCGCCATGCACTGACCGTAGATGTTGTGCGCTTTCAGATGCGAACAGGCATAGCCATCATACGCGTGGCGCGTATCATCCGGGAAGGTGCGATCCGGGAAAACTGCCGGCTCGTTCATATCAATCCAAATTCCGCGCACGCCATACTCATCAACCTCGCGACCAAAGAGATCCGCCCACCAATCACGTGTGACGGGAGAAGTATAATCCGGAAAGTTACAGCTCCCCGGCCAAACATCCGCCTGAAGGAGGGCGCCGTCATGCCTGCGACAAAAAACGTTCCTCTCAAACCCGCTGCGCCACACGTAATTGTCCGGGTTGATGCGAATGCCGGGATCCACGATAGTCACCACGCGCAATCCCTTCTCCCCGAGCGAGCGAATGAGACCGGGCGGATCCGGAAAGCGTTCGCGATCCCACGTGAAGGACTGATACTGCTTCATGTGGTGGATATCCAGGTGAACAGCATCGCAGGGAATGCGGTGTCTGCGAAGATCTTCCGCCAGAGTATGCACCTCGCCCTCCGGATAATAACTCCACTTGCTCTGGTGATAACCAAGAGCCCAAAGCGGAGGCATGGGAGCCGCACCGGTGAGCCGTGTGTAACAGCGCACGGTGTCCAGTGCATCAGAACCATGAATGAAATAGTAATCCATCACTCCTCCGTCCGCGCCGAAGAGAAGACGGTCCTTGCGCTCTTTGCCGAAGTCGAAGTACGAGCGCATCGTGTTATCAAAAAAGATCCCGTATTGCTCCCCTTTGTTGAGGCATATGAAGAAGGGAATACTTTTGTAAAGCGGGTCGCTTGTCGGAGTGAACTTGTAATGATCCGCTCCCCACATTTCGAAACGCTTGCCCCGCATGTTGAGCTCGCATGGTTTATCCCCCAGCCCGAAAAAATGAGCTTCCTCCGGCATTTCCTTAAGCACCCAAACGAGGTCATCCCCCGTGCGTTCCTGCAGACGATGCCCCATTCCCTCTGCATCCACGCAGAGGAGAGTTTTTTCTTCACCCTTTTCACGCGGCATGCGGTAAAACTCCACTCCCCCATCTGCGCTGCGCACCCGTACCTCCAACCGCGGCGTGCGCACGATGGTCAGAAATCCCTCCACTGGAGTCTCCTCCTCCAGAGGCAAATCCTCCGCCGGCTCATAGGTGGGAGCCACACCGTAGCTCGGGATAGCCTCGAACACGGCCCCCGTCACATAGCGACAACGCACCACACCTTCCTCAAAAAACGAAAGACGCAACCGAGCGACTGGCAGCTCCAGCTCCAGCGTCCGCGAATCCACCCACTCGCAGCGGCGGGACCTCCTGTGCATCTCCCCCTGCATACTTGTCGGCTTTCACACGCATCAACCCGGAGGCCATTCCATCGAACGACCTCCGAGAATATGAAAGTGCAAATGAGGCACTGTTTGCCCGGCAGCGACGCCGTTATTAGCCACTACCCGATATCCCTGCTCTTTCAAACCAAGCATTTCAGCTATCGCAGCTGCCGTGAGCATCAGATGTCCCAGCAGCGCTGCATCCTCTGCCTTTGCCCCACTCAAATTCGGAATAGGCTTCCGCGGCACCAGCAACACGTGCTGCGGCGCCACCGGCGAAATGTCTCGGAAAGCAACGCACTGCGCATCTTGATACACAATATCTGCGGGAATTTCTCCATCCGCTATCTTTTCAAAGAGAGTCTTCTCCATGCCGACCCTCATCTTTACCACAACTACACCGCACATGCAATCCAAAAATACACGGGAAGGGATTCGAACCCCTGACCAACTGCGTGTAAAACAGCCGCTCTACCACTGAGCTACCCGTGCAGGGCATTTTGTTGCCGCGGATTCTAGCACGTTGGCAGGAATTTGCAAGAGAAAAAAGCGCCCTGTTAAATCGAGCGCAGTATACTCACCCCCCCACCCACGGCACCAAAAGCATCGTGGGAACACTTCGAACAAGGCTCATAATCAAGCCTGAGAATCGGAAACTCTCTTATCCTCAAGCATCACATTGCGAATGAGCTTCTCCATCGCTGCCGGCGTCGGCGTCACCCCCCACCGCTCTGCGATTCGGCGTATTTCTCTCGTGCTAAATCTCACCGCATACGCCGCTACAGAACTGTAGCTCGGGTGTTTTTCATCGCGCAGCAGTTCCTCGATGAGAACACGCTTACGCACGGGGATGGGGAAATGCCCGCACAGCCAGTGATCGACCGTACCACTGCTCACACCAAGACGATCAGCCAAAGTCGAGCGCGGTATCTTGAGGCTTTTGAGAGTTTGTGCTATTTCCTTGTAGTCCATGACCAACTGATATCATGGAACATATAACGCAAGATGTCAAGTTAAAATAACAAAAGATTATTCTTTTTGCTTTCTTTCAGAAAAATTAAATAGAAAAACCAATGATGGCACAACAGTTGCTCCTTCAAGGAGAAGAGAAAAAAGAGAACCCTACGCGACTTATAACGGACTCATAATTCCCTTACAGTTATAATTCAAAGAAAATAAAAACAAGAATCCCCTCTGCCATGAGAAGAATTTTCACCGAGGCGGGAAATTATTCCTCGTCCCGCACACGCTGCACATGCGCTCCAAGACCGACCAACTTGTCATCAAGGAGTTCATACCCGCGATCAATATGATAGAGTCGGTGTATTTCTGTAACTCCTTCCGCAGCCAGTGCAGCAAGGACGAGAGCAGCGCTGGCACGCAAATCGCTGGCCATCACAGGAGCGCCGGAAAGGCGCTCAGTGCCGGTGATCACCGCGGTGCCGCTATCCATTTTAATATTGGCTCCCATCCGCTTAAGTTCGGAGCAGTGCATGAAGCGCTGGGGGAAGATGGTATCGCGCACAACACTGATGCCGGGAGTCACGGAGAAAAGGGCGGTCATCTGCGCCTGCATATCAGTGGGAAAACCGGGGTACGGACTCGTCGTAATCTTGCCACCACGAGGATTTTTACCGGGAGCCACATAAACTGAGCAGCCACTTGGCGAGAATTCTACAGTATGCCCGCATTCGATCAACATATCAGCAACGGCCTGCACATGCTCACGGCAAATTCGTTGGATAGTGATGCCTCGGCTGATAAGAGCGCCTGCGACCATGAATGTGCCAGCCTCAATACGGTCGGGAATGACAGTGTGTTCGCATCCATGGAGGCGATCCACTCCATGTACGGTGATGGTGCGAGATCCGGCTCCTTCAATGTGCGCTCCCATCTTGTTGAGAAAGTTCGCGAGATCAACCACCTCCGGTTCGCGAGCGGCAGATTCAATCACCGTCGTGCCGCGAGCAAGCACAGCGGCCATCATCAGGTTGTCTGTACCCAGCACCGTTGGTCCATTATCACCGCGCATGTCGACGGTTGCCCCAACAAGCTCGTTCGGAGCCTCAATCACCATATTGCCGCCCTTCACGCGAACGCGCGCGCCGAGGGCCTGAATAGCGCGCAGATGCAAATCTACCGGACGATCGCCAATCACGCACCCCCCGGGCAGAGGCAGGGTGCAACGCTTCATTCGGGCCATCATCGGTCCGAGCAGGCAAATAGACGCGCGCATCTTACGCACCTGCTCATAGCTGGCGCTAGAGCTTATGCCATCTGCAGAATCAATACGGACCGTCCCACTACTGCGCTCCACAGAGGCGCCCAGCTGGCTGAGAATTTGAAGCATGTAATTTGTGTCCGAAACATCTGGAACGCGTGAAATGCGCACAGGTTCATCAGTGAGCAGGGTCGCAGCCAAAATGGGAAGCGAGGCATTCTTTGATCCGCTCACATTCACGGTGCCTTCCAAAGGATGCCCTCCTTCTACGATCAATTTGTCCATAGGTGCAAGATATCAGGGTTGAACGGAAAGATAGATGATAGACGCTGCGTAGCGGGGATCCACCGAATCCGTGCGGATGATAAGACGGTTGAGTGCGCGTTTTTGCGTAGAGAGCGGCGTAACGCTCACGCTGTAGAGCGCTCCAGCTTCCTCGGTCCTGGTAGTATAACGAAACGCGTCACCGGAGAGATCGGCGCTGATGATACGTCGCACAGGCGAGCCTTTTGGAATACGGATCTGCAAAAGTTTCTCCTCCGCTGCTGAGCCAACTTTCCAGATAAGAGATTGGGCGCTGAGTTCGACGGCCTGGGGCACGCGAATATCCATGGTCAAACGACTGATGGTACCATCTGCCGTAGTAGCTTCGATTTGTTTACGAACACTGCGTGCGAAGTCGCTCACATCCACTGTAGCAGTGAGACGATTGCCGGAATGGCTTACCCTGGTGCAGTCGCAGAGGCTGCGAGAGCGCGTAATAGTTCCGTCCGCGATAAAGACGACGACCGCCTCCCGCTGCCCATAAGAAAGCTGCACCACCTGCGTATCCTCTCGAAAAGCAGCCTGAGATAGCGGGTAGGAGATAGCAGGAATAAGAAAGAGAGAAGAGAGGGGAGCGAAGCGCATCGTCAGGAGAAAATAGGTGGGGCGTTTCAAGAGGCTTGGGAAGTCGCTGCGGAACACAGGTCGCCCTCGTCATCATCAGAACCGGCAAGCTCTGCATCGGCCTCGGGATCCGGTTCAAAAAAGAACGCAGAAATGATGAAGAGACAAGCTGCAATGCACACGCAACTGTCTGCCACATTGAATGCCGGCCAATGGTAGACCTCCGGAAAAGCGTCAGCAGGAAACTGCGGGATGAAGGAATTGATGAAGACTGCCAGATCTCCGGTCCACGGAAACGAAAAATCGAGAAAATCGATGACTCGACCATTCATGACATTCTCCCAGAAGCTGAGATGCTCAGCACCGGCAAGATTGAAGCCCTGTACGAGTCGGTCCGTCATATTCCCGAGGACTCCTGCCATTACGAAGACCCACGCGGCTTTCAGCAGACGCGTGTTGAAGAAATCCTTACTGTAGAGGAGAATCAGGACGACCAAAGCCACTACCTGGACGCCTAGAAACAGATACGGTGCCCACACTGTGGCATTGCCCAGGCCAAACGCGACGCCAGTGTTGTGGATATGGATGAGGTCGAAATTCAACACTCCATTACCCTGCAACACCGGGAGACGATCCATCACGGCTCCCGTCTGTGGATGCGGCGGGATGAACCAAGTCACAATGCACCACTTGCTGACCTGGTCAAGGGCGTAAAGCAGGAGGACAGCAAAAGAAAGCCACAGGGTCAAATGATTTTTCATAGAATCGGTGTGGTTGATGGAAAGCAGACGAGGTCCAATTAAACGAGGGTGAGACTATGCATTACCTGTGCGCAGCGAGCGCAGAGTCCATCTTCATTGACCGCAGGTTCGTACCGACGACAGCGGGGACACATAGCGTGCACGCTCTTGGACGCAGTGGCCGAGAGTTCGTTGCCTCTCTCCACCTGCAACGCGGAGATAATGAAGAATTCCTTGGCAAAATCAGCATTCCGAAGCAGATCCACCACGGCGTGAGGCTCATTCTGCGGCAGTGTGAGTTTCACTACGGCCTCGTTGTTCTTGCTGAAAATCTTGGCTTTGATTTGCTCCTCGATCGCCACCTGAATCACACTGCGAATTTGTTGCAACCGGGCAAAGGTATCGGAGAGGGTCGAATCGAAAACAGGATCTGCTTCCGGAAAATCCTGCTCGTGTACGGAATCCGCATGTCCTGCGTGTTCCCAAGCCTCATCGCAGGTGTAAACAAGAATCGGCGCGAGTAAGCGAACCAATGCATCAAAAATGCGGGAAAGGGCAAACTGCTTGCTCAGCCGACGCGGCGCGCACTTTGCATCGCAATACAGGCTGTCCTTGGTGAGGTCGATGTAGAGCGCCGAAAGCTCCCCGGTGCAGAAGCGATTAATCGCGGAAAACACCTTGCGGAACTCATAGGACTCGTAGGACGCACGCACCTCGCGGATGAGTACGTTAAGACGCTCAAGAATCCATGCGTCCGCCGGCTCAAGCTGGGCCGGGCGGGCACCGTCGTACCCTTTCAAATTGGCCAGCAAAATACGCAGTGTGTTTCTCAAGCGACGATACGGCTCGGTAATCTGCTTGAAGAGGTCTTCACCGAAAGGCACCTCATTCTGCCAATCAACACTGCTAACCCAGAGGCGCACGATGTCCGCACCGTATTTTTCGTAGAAATATTTGGCATCGGTGGGTTTCCTGTAGGCTTCCTGTGCACTTTTGGAGATTTTAGAGCGATCCTGATTCACTACGAAGGCGTGAGTGAGCACCTCCTTGTACGGGGCCTCTCCGCGCCAGGCGCAGGAAAGCATCAACGAGCTCTGGAACCAGCCGCGGTGCTGATCCGTCGCTTCCAGATATACATCGCAGGGAGCGCAAAGCCCTTCCCTATGCTCTAATACCGCCACGTGCGAACATCCGGAATCAATCCACACATCCAGGGTATCCTTGCCCTTGCGCAAGTCGGTCGGCAGACCGAGTTTTTCGCAGAGCGCGGCATCAGAAAGCTCAAACCAGATATTGGTACCATGCTGTTCCACCAGATCCGCTACGCGGCGCACAATATCTGCCTGCAATAGCGGTTCATCCTTTTCATTGTAGAACACCGGCAACGGGATGCCCCACGTGCGCTGGCGTGAGATGCACCAGTCCGGACGCGCCTCCACCGTGGATGCAATGCGATTGCGTCCCCACGCGGGCAACCAGGTGGTCTTTTCAATCTGCTCAAGGGCCATGGGGCGCAGTTTTTCCATACTGATGAAGAACTGCTTGACAGCGCGGAAAATGATTGGCGTTTTGGAACGCCAGCAATGGGGGTATTGGTGAGCGAATTCCTCGCGCCCCAACAAACGTCCCCGTTGCACAAGCATTTCAATGACTGCCTCATTGCACTGGAACACGTGCTTGCCCACTAACTCGGGCACCCCGCATTCCTCCGTATAGTTACCGTCGTCGTCCACTGGCGAAAGTACCGGCAGACCATACTGCATGCCAACGTTGTAGTCATCCGCGCCGTGACCCGGGGCGATATGCACCGCACCGGTACCTGTATCCATGGTGACAAATTGTCCCATCATGATAAGCGAATCACGCTGCAGGAAGGGATGCCGCGCTTTCTTGCCCTCCATCTCCCGGCCGGGCAACTCGGCGAGCGTCTCTCCCGCCACCAACCCGCACTTCTCGCAGAAAACACCCACAAGTTCTTTTGCCAGGAAAAGCGTGCGCTCGCAACCATCTGTCAGGGAGGTAAATTTCTGCACCACATAGATGCTGTCCGGATGCAAAGCAATACCGAGGTTGCTCGGGAGAGTCCACGGTGTCGTGGTCCAAATGACCAGATCGCAGGAGACCCCTCTCACCGGCTCAGGAAGGGGGAACGCCACAAAAATAGCCGTGGAGGTGTCCTCCATGTACTCCACTTCCGCCTCTGCCAGTGCTGTGTGGTGCGCGTAGCTCCACTGTACCGGGCGCATGGACTGATACACCGCACCGTCCTCCACTAGTTTGGCAAACACGCGCAGTACCCAGGCCTCATACGCCGGATCCATGGTGACGTATGGATTTTTCCAATCACCGAAAACACCCAGGCGGCGGAAAGAAACACGCTGTTGGTCAATGTAGGTGCGAGCAAATTCCGCACAGCGTCGCCGGATATCCGCTGGTTCCAGTCCCTGCGCCTCCTTCACCACTTTCGCCTCAATGGGGAGGCCGTGGCAATCCCAACCAGGCACGAAGAGAGCATAGAATCCCGCCATCGTCTTGCTTTTCACAATGATATCCTTGAGTACCTTGTTGAGCGCCGTACCCATGTGCACATCGCCGTTGGCAAAAGGAGGGCCATCATGAAGCACAAAACGAGGCGCCCCCTGCTCTCTTCGATGGTCTGTAATCCTTTCGTAGAGACTACCTTCTTCCCACTTTTTGAGGCGTAGCGGCTCATTTTTCGTGAGGTCACCGCGCATGGGAAAACTTGTATCCGGTAAGAAAATACTTTCCTTGTAGCTCCTTTCACTCGCGCTCATACGCGCGAACTTTACGCTTGCAACGCTTGTTTGTCAAGCATTCTGTCGGAACGCTGCAAAATTGAAATTCCGACTCCCACCTTTCAAATCCAGCCAAATCCAAGTTTAAATCTGATCCATGAGACGCAGCCACACGCCCCGCCGAATTCAGTTTCTAGGGGTTGAAATTGCGAATCCCAGCTGTTTAGGGATAAATGAAGCAAAAAAATAGGACCCCGCCATCCTGTGGTATTATCGGGAGAGCAAATAATCCTTAAAAACTTAAGAAACGTGTAATAATCCGACGGGAATAATTTTGAGTCCGTAAAATACACCTACAATATATAGTACAAGTTCGTTCAACCTTATTGCATATTTTGGGAATCTAAAAGATTTTTCCGAAATTTTGACTTGCATCGGTAAGGGATGGTGTGATAAAGTTCGCAGCAACCGAGACAAGCGACAGAGGGAAGAATAAACCCACTGCCGGAGGAACCGGGGGCAGAGGAAGAAAGACTGCTCCCGCTCTTTCTCTCTCCCTCGCTCCCGGGGCAGGTTAGCGAAGGAAAATTACCGGACTCTCTCAATACTTACCAACGAAGACGACATGCCGCAGCAAATCATCAAGCGCAACGGAAAGCGCGAACGTTTTGAGGCCTACAAGATTCAACAAGCCATCGAGAAAGCCTATCATGCATCGCAGGAAGAGTACAATCCTCTGGTGTACACCCATGTGCTGGATGCTGTAAGAGATGAGGAATACATCCCGGTGGAAAAGGTACAGGATCTCATTGAGCATGAACTCATGGCCGCCGGTTCTTTTGAGACGGCGCGCAACTTCATCAAGTACCGCTTCCTGCATAAACTCCAGCGCGAGCAAATTGCCGGTATGTACCAGGGCAACACGTGGGTGGACTGCAAGCAAGCCATCGAAGAGTACATCGGCAACATCGACTGGCGCATCAAGGCCAACTCGAATACCACTTACTCCAATGCCGGCTTGGTGAACAACACCGCAGGAAAGGTCATCGCCAATTACTGGCTTGATCAGGTCTATTCCCCGGATGAAGGAGCCGCTCACCGCAACGGCGACTACCATATCCATGATCTGGACTGTCTCACAGGCTACTGCGCGGGATGGAGCCTGCGCAACCTGCTTAACGAGGGCTTCAACGGTGTGCGCAGCCGCGTGAACAGTCGTCCTCCTAAACACTTCCGCGAAGCATTGGGACAAATGGCAAACTTCCTGGGTATTTTGCAGAGTGAGTGGGCCGGAGCCCAGGCTTTCAGTTCATTCGACACCTATCTCTCCCCCTACCTCTTTCGGGATCAACTACCGTACAACGAGGTAAAGAAGGCTCTGCGGAGCTTCGTGTACAATCTGAATGTTCCCTCCCGGTGGGGACAAAGTCCCTTTACGAATGTTACCATCGACTGGACAGTACCGCGTGACCTGCGCGAGCAGCCTCCCTTCTCCGGCGGCGCACACATCTATGAGAATCTGCACGACGAGAAGCTTGAGGCTCTGGCAAAGGAACGTGGAGCGGAAAGTCTTACCGGTATGACCTATAAACACTTCCAACCGGAAATGACGGTGATTCAGAAGGCTTTCTACGAGGTGCTTACGGAGGGAGACAGCACCGGTCAGCCTTTCACCTTCCCGATTCCCACCGTGAATATCACTGAGGACTTCGACTGGGAAGGCGAAAATGTACCCCTGCTCTTCGCCAACGCCGCGAAGATCGGCTCCTCTTACTTCCAGAACTTTGTCGGCTCCCAATACAAGATTGATGAGAACGGCAACAAAGTCATCGATGAGGAAGCTTACAAGCCGGATGCAGTACGCTCAATGTGCTGCCGCTTGCAGCTGGATCTGCGCGAGTTGCTCAAGCGCGGTGGAGGTCTCTTCGGTTCGGCGGAGATGACGGGATCCATCGGCGTGGTGACTATCAACATGGCGCGCCTTGGCTACCTGTACAAGGGCAACAAGAATCTGCTGTATGCCAAACTCGCCGAGCTCATGGATCTTGCCAAGAGCACGCTGGAGAAAAAGCGCGTGTTCATCAATACCCTCTACGAACGCGGGCTCTATCCTTACACCAAGCGTTACCTGCCTCACCTGCGCAATCACTTCTCCACCATCGGGTTGAACGGCATCAACGAGATGCTGCGAAACTTCTCTGGCGATACCATGAACACTGCCACGCCGGACGGCATCGCTTTTGCTGAAGATATACTGCACTTTATGCGGGAGCGTATCCGCGGTTACCAGGCTGAAACCGGTAACCTGTACAACCTCGAAGCAACCCCAGCAGAAGGCACCACTCATCGCTTTGCCCGCGAAGACGCCAAGAGATACCCGGATATCATCCAGGCCGGTTCCCCTGGGCATAGGTACTACACCAACAGCTCCCAACTGCCCGCCAATTACACGCAGGACCTCTTCAAGGCTCTCAAGATGCAGGACAAGTTGCAGTGCTGCTACACGGGCGGCACTGTATTCCACATGTACATGAACGAGGCTATCTCCTCCCCTGAGGCCTGTCGCGACATCGTACGCAAGGTACTCACCAACTTCAAGATGCCCTACATTACAGTGACGCCGCTCTTCTCTGTGTGCGACAAACACGGCTACCTGAAAGGTCGCCACGACTACTGCCCGCTCTGCGACGAGGAACTCATCGCCCGGGCGCGTGCAGAGGAGCAGCCGGAGCTTCCCCTCTTCCCCGAACATAAATAAGCATTTCCTTAACCCAAAACACATAAAAACCATGAGTGATCAAGAAATTAAAGCTGTCGTCAAGACAGACGAACAGATCCTGGCTGCGCATGAGGCTGAGCGTTCCAAGTGCACTGTCTATACTCGCGTGATGGGCTACCACCGTCCGGTGGAAACCTTCAATGCCGGCAAGCAGGGCGAATTTGAGGAACGCGAACACTTTGTGGAGCCCTGTGGCTGCTGCGGCGACGCTATCCTGAAGTGATTTTAACCCCTCCCCTCCGCCGCAGAATATCTCTTCTGTGCGCGGGAGGGTGGGGGTTCTTTATTTCTTCACCCCTTCCCCCGGTCATGGCACACCGGGTTTTTTTGGCGACTCGTGCCTACTGTTCATCCAACAGACATTACTCCGCTTACCTTCCTGGATTATCCGAAGAAGGCTGCGTGTATTTTGTGGTACAAGGGCTGCAACCTGCGCTGCCCTTACTGCTACAATCCTGACCTCGCCCTGGCTCAAAGCCGCGGAGAGGTGGATGAAATCGCCTTTCTGAAGGAGCGGCGAGCTTTTTTGGATGCTGTCGTCCTCTCCGGAGGTGAAGCTTCACTCATTCCCCACCTGCCGGATCTTTGCGCTCAAATCAAAGATATAGGCTACCTCATCAAAATTGACACCAACGGCAGCAACCCACACCTGCTGCGTCCGCTGTTACAAAACCACCTGCTGGATTACGTGGCCCTGGATCACAAGATGCCTGCAGATCGCACTTGGAAATTACCGGACGGGAGCCAGCTCTTCGATCGTTTCCGCAAGACTCTCGGACTGCTCCAGCAATACAAAATACCACACGAAGTACGCACCACGGTGCACCCAGCTCTGCTGGATGAGGCAGATATCCTTCGCATGATCCGCGAAGCGCATGAATTCGGCTACCGTGGCACCTACTACCTGCAGTTCTTCTTCCGAACTGAACACACCCTCGGTCATATGAGTCCGCCCACGCGGCGCTACGATCGGCTGCTGCTCGACCGCCATTCCCCCCTGCCCATCGGCTATCGCAATTTTCCAGAGGATCGAGGGAAAATGTAGTTTTTCCCCCTCCCCGCGTTTCCTACTCAGGCGTGGAGTCCCAAGGCCACCGCTGTACAGGCTTCGTCGCTTATATTCTCATCGACGGCACAATCAAGCATTCAATACAATGGCGCACAAATCACCATAGATTGTAGCTTTG
Source organism: uncultured Akkermansia sp. (assembly GCA_947601655.1). Classification (GTDB taxonomy): domain Bacteria; phylum Verrucomicrobiota; class Verrucomicrobiia; order Verrucomicrobiales; family Akkermansiaceae; genus Akkermansia. The sequence goes on along the minus strand of CANQGG010000049.1, from coordinate 1,170 downwards.
TTCGCACTGCACAGCCTTATCTCTCATTGGAAAAATTGACCGCTGTTCATCAAATGGAGACAAAGAACGCTACCTCCTCTCTCCTCGCCTTCCCACGGAAAGAGCGTAGCTAGAGTACACACAAGTCAAAATTAAAAATTTTATATGCTTGCCATGCCATGGCGAATGTGCTAGAATGGGGAAGGAAGGTCGGAGATGGTCTCCGGAAGACCCCTGTCCATTTTTGGAATCTTCCTCTCATCCCTGAACGCTCTCACAGGATGCTCAATTTCACAAGGCCGCTAGTTACATTTGCCATCTCGTTGTTTTTTCTGGCAGCGAGCGGCGTGGCTGTGGGAGCAGGAAAGGTCGCAGAGCCTTATGACTTTATTCTTCCGGCTGCTCCTTCTCCCTCTGCGAGACCGGATCCTCGTCTGCCCAATCTGGGACGCGATAAGCATGGGATGCCCTTTTACCACCCCTCACAGCTCAACCGTGTGGTGCGTACTACAGCGTATACCCATTCGGAATTCGACCACGTAGGCTATGGGGCGCGTAGTGCCGTGGGAACTCCCCTCAAATACACAAACCAGGTACGGAGCGCCGCTGCAGACTGGTCCGTCTATCCCCTTGGCACTCATTTTCGTATTAAGGGGGAGCCGTACATCTACGTCGTGGATGACTACGGAGCAGCTCTTGTTGGCACAGGCACCATTGACATCTATCAGCCAAACAAAAAACTGATGCGTCAGTGGGGATTGCGTATTGTAGAGATTCAAATCATCCGGTGGGGTTCATCGCAGGCAAGCATGAAGATGCTCGCAGATCGTACGCGCTACCGTCACTGTGCTAAAATGCAGGCCGCGCTCCGTGAGCAAAATCGCCACCGCAAACTCCTTCGCTGAGTTCTCTCGAACATCGCTGCCTTTTGATTCCCTCTCTCTGCCGATTTCGGCGTATTGAGTTCGCTCTTGGGTCCTGTGAATCCTTCAGGAATAACGAAACAAAGCCGATTTTTTGCCTCTAAATGTGTCCCCCTTTACGCTCATCGTATAATTTTGGGGAATGACTCCACGAAGCAACTCAAAAGGGCGGCGAAATACTCAGTATAAAAATCGGACTGCTTAAATACCAACACCGCAATGATCGCTGCAATAAGCTTATGCTTCAAGCTTGCGCTGACGGTCAAAC
>CANQGG010000048.1 GCA_947601655.1 uncultured Akkermansia sp. | reverse complement strand
GCTATGAGCACGGCGAGGGAGTGAGCAAGGATATGACGGAGGCAGTGAAGTGGTGGCGCAAAGCAGCGGAGCAGGGGGATGCGGAGGCGCAGTATAACCTTGGCGGGTGCTATTACAAAGGCAATGGGGTGAGCAAGGATATGACGGAGGCAGTGAAGTGGTGGCGCAAAGCAGCGGAGCAGGGTCTTGCGGAGGCGCAGTATAACCTTGGCTGGAGCTATGAGCACGGCGAGGGAGTGAGCAAGGATATGACGGAGGCAGTGAAGTGGTGGCGCAAAGCAGCGGAGCAGGGGCATGCGAAGGCGCAGAATAACCTTGGCTGGAGCTATGAGCACGGCGAGGGAGTGAGCAAGGACATGACGGAGGCGGTGAAGTGGTGGCGCAAAGCAGCGGATCAGGGGCGTGCGAAGGCGCAGTATAACCTTGGCTGGAGCTATGAGCACGGCGAGGGAGTGAGCAAGGACATGACGGAGGCGGTGAAATGGTGGCGCAAAGCAGCGGAGCAGGGGGATGCGGATGCGCAGTTTAACCTTGGCTGGAGCTATGAGCACGGCGAGGGAGTGAGCAAGGACATGACGGAGGCGGTGAAGTGGTATAGCGTGGCAGCGGAGCAGGGGAGCGAGGCGGCGAAGGAGGCTCTTAAGAGACTGCGGCTTTGAGGAAGGACAAGACTTGTTTGGCAGCATATTTGCAATGTACCATGGTACATCGCAAAGCCTTTCCGATCCCAAAGCTGCGTCGATTCAGAAATTCGGCCTGCTCCTGCTTTGCAGCTCCGCGCGGCAGCGCGCAAACTTAATACACGGTACATCGGTACATGGTACATCGTACGATGTATTGATGATGTGCGCATTGCACAGTTTTTTTTGAATTGTGAACGTATGCAGAGGGCTTCCTGGGAGTCCTCATCATGATGAGCGCTTACACCAGTTAACAATGCGTTTGCCCTGCTCCGCAACTTTGCGAGCAGAGCTCGCCAAATTCCTCACATGGTACACGGTCCATGGTGCATCTCAAAACCTTTCCTGACACAAAACTGCGCCGCTTCAGAAATTTGCCTTGCTTTCGCTTCGCAACTCCGCGCGTAGCGCGCTAAATTCCAACATGGTCCATGGTACATCGGTACATGAAAGGGGCCATTGCACGATTTTCTCTGTTGCTTCACTCCACCCCAATGAGTTTGCCCTGCTTAACAAGTGTTCGCACTTGAATCGCGGAGCACTTCATGTTACAATGAACGCCCCAACCCGCTATGGGCCCGAAAGTTAAACAAAACAGGATTCTGGAACTTCCGGAAATCGTCTCCGGTTTTATGGCACTCGGGGTGATTCTGTGGGAGGCTTGCTTTGTGCCGACAATTGCCGGGGGAGAGATGTTGACGAGTTTCACGCGCAGCATGCATTTGATCCTCTGCGGGCTCATTGGGTTCAACACGCTGTGCGTGTTGACTACGGCAGTGTCTGCCATGTTGGCCCATAGGATGCCAAGCGGTATTGTGACTCGACAGCTGGGAGTGGGGCTGGCGGCATGTTTTGTTTTTGCGGGGATGCTATGGAACTTCCTGCCGAAGGAGTTGTATTGGGTCGGGCTGGCTCTGGTGCTGCTTATCGGGTTCTTTGCCGTGTTGAGTACCATCACCTTTGTGAGGGAACACCGCGCCATGCTGCACCACGGCAACGCGCGCCACTGGTCCCCTTCGGTGATTTTCTTCACGGCAATGGTCGCCTTCGTGCTCATCAGCACACTCGTGTTGCTCACTCCGGGAGCTTCGCGTACGCCGATCTCGTTCATAGACGCCTTTTTCACCTGTGCGAGCGCCACATCCATCACCGGATTGATGAGCATTGACATCTCGGAAACGCTCACCCCGCTTGGCAAACTAGTCGTACTGGCGGATTTTCAGATTGGGGCCATGGGTGTGATGACTTTCACCTACCTCGTGTTGCTCATGGTGGGTAAGAGGCTGAACACGCGGGAGAGTTCCGCCATCTCGGTGATCATGGACCAGGAGGGTGTCCACGTTATCCCCTATTTGTTGCGCGCCGTTTTGTTTGTGACGTTGAGCATAGAATTGATCGGCGCTGTGCTGCTGCATTACCAGTGGCAGGGCAACCCCGCTATCCCGCAGGAAAACCTGTGGTTCTACGCCGTTTTTCATTCTGTTTCCGCCTTTTGCAATGCCGGCATCACCCTCTTCCCCAACAACATGGCAGAGCAGGGAATCGTGCAGGGCTATGGCGCACAGGTCGTCATGCTTTTGCTCGTACTCGCGGGAACGCTGGGGTTCGGCATTTATCTGGAAGGACTGACGCGCTTGCGACGGCGCCTGCAGGGATATAAAAACAACCAACGCTGGAGCACGCACTCATGGCTGGTCTTCCGCGTGACCGGAATCGTGCTCCTCGCAGGATTTGTCGGACTTGTTCTGCTCAGCCTGCTGGAACCCTCCAGCCACGCTCAGCAAACGGGAATCTCCATTTGGGAAAGCATGTGGAACACCGTGGGGCGTTCTGCCGGATTTAACCTTACCAATATCTCGGATTATGGACCGGTGTACCAGATATACCTCTGTCTTCTGATGTTTGTGGGCGGCAATCCGGCAGGCACAGGCGGAGGCGTATTTGCCCCGGTGGTTGCGCTTTGCGTGCTGGAGGTGATTCGCGTGCTGCGCGGGCAGCAGGATGTACAGTTCCACTCGCGCCGCATTGCGCGCAGCACGGTGGAGCGAGCCATGGCCACCGTCGTGCTCTCCATATTCTGGATTATCGTGACGACGATGATTCTTCTTCTTCTTGAACCGAGTATCGGTACGGGGCCGAATGGCATCATCCGCATGCTTTTCCTGGAGGTCAGTGCGTATACGACCTCAGGCTATTCGCTCATCTCTCCCGATCAACTTAGCGTTGCTTCCAAGATCATCATCAGCATCAACATGCTCTTCGGTCGCATGGGCATGTTCACATTCATGCTCATCTTTATCACTCCCAAACCCCCGCAATCTTTCCGATACCCGGAAACAAGGCTTCCACTTAACTAACATCACCGCTATGAAATTTGTCATTATCGGCATCGGACAATTCGGCCGCGCCCTCGCCCTCTACCTCACCCAGAGCGGTTTTGAGGTCACCATCATCGACGAGCGAGAATCCGTGATCTCCGAACTCAAAGACTCCGTCGCCTACTCCATTGTTGGAGACGCATCGGATTTGCGCTTGCTGCGCCAGCTGGACATAGGGGAAGATACCTGCGTGATCATTGCTGTGGGTGAGAGCTTTGAGCGCAGTCTGCTCATCGCCGCGCAACTGAAAGAACTCGCCACCGTGAAGCATGTGTATGCCCGATGTGTGAATGAGCTGCAGGGACGCGTGCTGAAAGCCATCGGCGTGAGCGAGCTTTTCCGCGTGGAGGATGTGGCAGCCAAGCAGCTTGCCACGCTTTTTGTGAACGAGGGGCTCATGCGTCTGAGAAAAATTGACGCCACGCATTCGCTGGCAGAAATCAACCTGCCGAAGCCGTGGGTCGGCAAGAATCTCATGGAGGTTGAACTGCGCAGCCGCTACAGACTGAACTTACTCACCGTGCGGCGAGGCAAAGCCACTGAGGCATCGGCGGCGGACGGCGTTATCCTTCAACCGGAGCAGCCTGTCATTGATACTCCGGAGCCCACGATGCTTTTCCAGGAAGGAGACGTGCTTGTGCTCTTCGGCAAGGACAATGACCTGCAGAACTTCGTGGATTATTTCGGACAGTGACCACATCGATCCCAGTTTCCTCTCCGCGCGTTATCATTCCGGAGCGTGTTTTCGGGGGATACATTTTTGATCTGGATGGCACCCTCGTGGAAAGCATGCCGATGCACCACCGCGCCTGGCAGCTTGCCCTGCAAAAAAACGGCGCGCCCAGGGAAATCTTCGGATGGGGGGAATTCGTGGCGCATGGCGGCATGGCAGCGGTCGATATTGTGAAAGATCTCAACGCCTGCCATTCTCTCAGCATGGATCCATCTACCGTGGCTGAAGAAAAGCGAGCCCAATACGCTCTCCTTTTGGGGGAAGGGGCCCTGGATGTCATTCCCGAAACGGTGAATCTCGTGCGCTCTCTGCGTGAACGGAATATCCCCTATGCCATCGGTACCGGTAGCTTTATGCCGGGAGCGCTCGCCACTCTGCGTGCAGCGAAGCTGGAGGATCTTTTTCCCATCATCATCACCCCGGAAGACGTGCCTCGCGGCAAACCTGCGCCGGATATTTTCCTGAAGGCTGCCGAACGCATGGGAGTCAATCCGGCGGAGTGCGTGGTGTTTGAGGATGCAGAACCCGGTCTGCGTGCTGCGATTGCTGCCGGCATGGCCTGCGTTCGTGTGCTGCCCGGAGTGCAGTGAGCTCACTCGTCGTCTTCGTTGAGTCTGGCCCGTATGCTATCGAAGAAGGATAAGCACTCATTTTCAGTGAGTGGCGTAGACATCATCTCCTCGTAGTCCACATAGTCGATGAGGGGCTGAGGAATCTCCTCCAGGAACTCCGATGGCGCACACTTTTCTTCTTTGCCGTAGCGCATGCGTTTGGAGCAGTACGTGAGCGTAAGCTGCTCTTGCGCTCGGGTAATCCCAACGTAGAGCAGACGGCGCTCCTCATCCAAATTTCCCTCATCCACTGCGCGAGTATGAGGCAGGATTCCTTTCTCAACGCCCACGATATAAACACGCGGGAACTCCAGGCCCTTGGCAGCATGCATGGTGATGAGACAAACCCCTTTTTTATTTTCGATATCTTCCTCCTCCTTTTCGTCATCAAGGCTGAGGGAGGCGAGGAAATCCTGAAGTCGATTGCTCCCTCCTGAGGGACGCCATTCGCGAAGGTTTTCCAGTAAGTCATGGATAGCGGATTGGCGCGCCAGACGCTCCTCATCCGTCTTGCAGTTGCGAGAAATATACTCCTCATAGCCTATGGCGTTCAGAAGATCCTGCAGCACGTCAGCATAGCGTTCATCCTTTTCGGAAAAGCGGACGCGGTAACTTTCCATCAGCTCGACAAAAGCCCCTATGGCTGCACACGAACGATCGCTGCAATCTTTCAACAAACGCTTGTCACGCAGAGTATTCCACACACTCTCATGAATTTCCCGACTCGTGTCGATGATGAGCCCCGCCGTGGTGGCGCTGATGCCGCGCGGCGGGGTATTGAGCACGCGAAGCAGATGCAAATCTGCCGAGGGATTTGCCATCACATGGAGATAGCTCAGAATATCCTTTACCTCTCTGCGATCAAAGAAACTGCGTGTTCCAACCATGCGGTAGGGGATATGCCGCTCACGCAGAGCCATCTCCAGCGTGCGGCTCTGCGCATTCGCCCGGAACAGGACCGCAAAATGGTCCCAGTCCTCGCGCTTGCTGCGGTGTATATCCTCTATCTCTTCCGCCACAAAATCCGCTTCCTCATCCGCTCCCGGCAGGCTTACAAGACGCACCGGCAACTCCCCCTGCTTTGTCGTGCGCAGAGTTTTATCACGTCGTCCGAGGTTGTGACGAATGAGCGCATTGGCACAGTCCAGCACCTGCCGCGTGCAGCGGTAATTCTCCTCAAGTTTGATTACTTTTGGGTTCGGGAAAAAGCTCTCGAATTCCAAGATGTTTGAAATCTGCGCCCCGCGCCAACCGTAAATCGATTGGTCGTCATCCCCCACGACGCACACATTGTGCGCCGGCCCTACCAGCTGCCTCAGCAGACTCATCTGCAGCGCATTGGTGTCCTGAAACTCATCCACAGTGATGTGGCTGAACCTTTCCTGCCAGCGTTCAAGCACATCCGGGTAGCAGCGCAGAACCCTCTCAGCGAGAATCAGCAGGTCATCAAAATCTACTGCATTCTGCGCTTTGAGCTCCCGCTGGTACGCCCCTGCCACTGCCGCAATGAGGCTGTCATCGATTTCTTTGTAGCTGAGCCCTCGGTTTCGCGCTGCCGAATACACAGCAATCACCTGATTGGGTTCCAGTTTCTCTTTGCGCCCGCCGCACTCCATGATCAGGCGTTTGATGAGCCCGGCCTGGTCGCTGCCCGTGAAAATCGAAAAGTTTTCTTTGTAGCCCAATTTTCCAATCTCCTTGCGCAAGATGCGGACGCAGAGGGAATGGAAGGTGCACACCGTCATCTTCTTCGCCTGCTCCTCATTTACCAATCCCGCCACGCGCTCTGCCATCTCCCGCGCCGCTTTATTCGTGAAAGTGAGAGCCAGAATTCCCTCTGGATCTACCCCTTTCTCCAACATGTGCGCGATACGGCAAGTCACCGTTCGCGTCTTCCCCGTCCCCGCTCCCGCCAGAATCAGCACCGGCCCCTCCAACGTGCGCACCGCCTCACGTTGCGCTGCATTCAAACTCCTTATGTCAAATTTCTGCGCCATCCTTCAAACGGCGCGCATCCTACCACAGTGCATCACCTTTGACAAGCACAGTCTCACTGTTCCTCAAAAAACGAGGCTTCGTCATTGACTTGTTCGGGGACACGCTTGCGGTGCCTCCTCCCATGGCATCTATTTTATTTCCATACGCAAGCAAATATTGACGCTATAGCGGTGGCGACTACTGTTATTCTACTTCCTTGCATCCTCCCTCATCCTTCTGTTTGCTCCTTTCACTACTACCTGCTTGCCGGGCGTGTGGATCTATTTTTTTTGCATGTTTCAATAGAATTAAATAAACGCCGACACACAATACGTACGGTATACATAAAATTAGCAATCCCAATACTGGTCCCAATATCCCAATGGAGGGGCCCATTAAACCGTATGCTATGATGCTGAGTGTGATGCAAATAGCAATTAGACCAACAAATGTTGATAAAATGCACGCATGAGCGCGTTTCAATTTTTTCCTTATGCAAGCGAATACAAGACTTGCTATCGGCAGATAAATGACAATGGCAAACAGCAGTGTACTTTCTGCTATAGCGACACCATCGTTGCCTCTCAGGATTAACCCGATAGAAGTAGTTATTAGTGGAAACAATAAGCATACGAATGTTACCACATCGCCATACTGAGGTGAGTTAAAGTCTTTGTCCATATATGTTCTATACATTATAATTCCTAAACATAGGCGCTGATCGATCTTATTGATAGGGATTACCCAATCTCCTTGATCATCTCAAAAAACTGGCGCCGGACACAATCCACTTCTTGCACGTTGAAGAGATGTAGAAGGACACAACTTGTATGGGCCTATCATTTCCATCGCGACGATATTTTGCCTGTAAAGTAGTCGCCACTCGATTTCTTTTGTCGTTTTCATAAAAAGGGTTATAGTTTCGACCCTTGTTGTTAATTAGTTTTTATGTCGTTCGGGAATGAGCACGCGTAGTATCATCCTGCTTTCCTTGTCCTTGCCATTCATTTCTTGTTGCAATTCGCTCTTTCAATGAGAATAGATGAGCGTAATATCTCGTTTTTTCCAACTCAGTTCAAGTTTCCCATTACGTATTTTATTGCCTCTTCCCCCAAAAAAACTCCTCCTTTTTTCAGGGGCATCAGTGTCTGGTAACAGGTATTGGACATACTGGGCTATAGAACGTTTCTCTGTGTACTGGTCATCCAACTTCATAACCTCATACCTCTTCCTCCCATTCCCTATATATATTTCTTTCCCATGCTCCGGTTTGTTCGCAATGACTTGTGTCCATCTCCGTTGCACAATAAAGTGTGAAATTCTATCACTTAAATCATCCCCCCCTCTCATCATAACAACATACCACCCTGATTTCATGGTCACATACCACCAACGCCTTGTGATCACATTTCCCTCGTAATATTTTCGCATAACACGGATCTCGTCATCCTCCGCGAGGGTTGGCTCATCTGTTTCGTAGATCTCACATGGTATAGCAGGGATAACGTCGCTCTTGCTCGCTTCGCAGATCATTTGAAGTATCCTGTACCTTGCTTTCAGTGCAGCATCTAAATTTGCCAGTGTTTTCCCTTCGGACGCATCGTTACTCGGAGACAACTGCTGCGCCTTGTCTGTCCATTTCCACTGCGAACCGTCTAGCTCGACCCAACCGTCCAAAGAAAGCTGATACAGCAGCCAAATGTTTTCCATAAGAATGGACAAATCAAGATCATCTGCGGTCAGCAATCGAGCGGGCGTGTTGGCTGCCGATGGGCTAAGTCCCCACTCTTTCCAACTTAAAACATCAATATTCCTCAATCCGGCAAGAAAATAAATTTTTCCCCTCCTCCCCTCGTAGCATCGTTCTGCCAAGGGTTTTAAGTCTAATCCCTCCATAAACTCGTTGATATCGTGGCTGTAGTCAACCTCCCACGGTTTATTGCCCAATGCACGATTCGTTACTTGCGGAAGTTTTCCTATCTCAATATTCGGGGGTGGAGGGTTCTTCCCCGTCTCCATGTCCTTCATCCGAATTCCTTCACCGGCGAGGTACTCCATGATTTCTTTATCCGGTTCTGGAGGTATCCTCCAACAGAAAATTGCTTTGCTCAATCGCGGCGGCGTATAGTACGTGTCCGGCGTGTCAAATAAAAGCCATGTCTTAAACGATGCAGCCTTATAGGCAATCCTTGATGCGTCCACATTCCGTTTTACCTGGCTGTAGGTCCACATTATTCTACGCACCTGTATCACGTACTCCCGGTAGCACAGTCCCATTATGCCAATTAAAAACACGGTGAGCAGGGCCGTTGCCACTCTCGGATGACGTATCCTTGCCGCATACTTGATGAGCAGGTATATGCCTACCGCCAAACCGATGACGACACTTCCCACAAAGAGAAGAAACTCCAGGATCATAGAGGTAGACGCGGTCATTTTGTGCGTATTGTTGAAGGTTTATATCTGCGGAGTCAAGGATTCTTTTGCTTCCTGAGGCACTCGTTCTTGCAATTCGCACTTTCAGTGCGAATAGATGAGAGTAGCCTCTCGTTCCTTTCCAGTCGTAATGAGTTTTCCATTGTGGATTTTATTACCTCGCCACCCCAGAGGATCATCCACGGTGGAGAATGGCAGGTATTGGACGTACTGGGCTATAGAACGTTTCTCCGTGTATTGATCATCCAATTCCATAACCTCATACCTTTTTCGCCCTTTCCCGATGTATATTTCTTTCCCATGCTCCGGTTTATTCGCAATGGCATGTGCCCATTTCCATCGCACAATATAATATGAGATTCCGTCACCTAAATCACGTACGCCTTTCTCATGATGAGTTTCCGACTCAAAATACAGCCATGGCCATGTGATCACGTTTCCCTCGTAATATTTTCGCATAACACGGATCTCGTCATCCTCCGCTCGGGTTGGCTCATCTGTTCCGTAGATCTCACATGGTATAGCAGGGATAACGTCGCTCTTGCTCGCTTCGCAGATCATTTGAAGTATCTTGTACCTTGTTTTCAGTGCAGCATCTAAATTTGCCAGTGTTTTCCCTTCGGAAGCATCAATACTCGGGGTAAGCTGCTGCGCCTTGGCTGTCCATTTCCACTGCGAACCGTCTAACTCGACCCAACCGTCCAAAGAAAGCTGATACAGCAGCCAAATATTTTCCATAAGAATGGACAAATCAAGATCATCTGCGGTCAGCAATTGAGCGGGTGTGTTTGCTGTCGATGGGCTGTACCTGAACGTGCCACTTTCTAAAGTTTCAATTTCTCTCCACCCATCAAGAAAATAAATTTTCCCTTTCTTTCCCTCATAGCAGCGTTCTGCCAAGGGTTTTAAGTCTAGTCCCTCCATAAACTCATTGATGTCATGGCTGTAATCAACCACCCACGGCTTGTTGCCTGGTGCACGATTCGTCACTTGAGGAAGTTTTCCTATCTCTGTATTCGAGGGAGGGGGAGTCTCCCCTGTCCCCATGTCCTCCATCCGAATTCCCGCACCGGCGAGGTACTTCCTGATTTTTTCATTCGGTTCTGCCGATATCCTCCAACAGAAAATTGCTTTGCTCAATCGTGGCGGCGTATAGTACGTGTCCGGCGTGTCAAACAAAAGCCATGTCTTAAACGATGCAGCCTTATAGGCAATCCTTGATGCGGCCACCCTTGCGCGATTGCAAACCATCGTTATTCCTCTCACTTGTACACCGCATTCCCAGAGGCATAGTCCCATCATGCCAGTTAAAAACACTGCAAGCAGAGCCGATGTTGCACGCGGATGCCGTATCTTCGCCGCATGCTTGATGAACAGGTGTATACTTACAGCCAAGCCAACAACGACACCTACAACGAAGAGAAGAAGTCTTAAGATCACATAGATAGACGCAGCCATTTTCTGATTGTTACTAAAGATTATCAAAATCGTATCAACGGAGTCAAGGCTTTCTCCCAGGACAAACGCACCTGAAATGCGTTTGTCTATGGACCAAGGACCATGTACAGTATACAATGTATTGATAATGCGTTTATTGCAAAGTTTTTTGAATTATCAACGTATGCCGAGGCTTCTTGAAACCTTCATTAGGAAGTCCCCTTGTCGCCCTGATATTTAATACGTATCAACAATGATATCGGTCAGCAAGAGCATTTTCCTTGTTGCTTCATTTCTCTCAAATACGTTCGCTTTGGGCTTTCTCCGTTTTTTGTTGCATTTGCTTTTGCAATTCACGCAAGAAAGAGCTATGGGAGACAGCAACAAGATAGCCGCAATAGACAGTTGATTCACGTCAATTACCGTGTCGTTGCCGATACGATTTCATGGCTTATTGAAGTCAAACGAGTTCATAAACGCCCCCGGGAAGAGGGGTGATTCGGCGCTGGATTTGCAATCTCATGAGCTGGGGCGTAAGTTCTGCAGCGCTGAGCCCCAGAGCGGAGCAGAGAGCATCCAGCGTGCAGTGCCCAGCGGCAATGGCGGACAAGATGGGCGATTCGTCCGAGGGGGAGGTCACTGCTTCCGCAAAGAGGGGAAGCGTGCGCTGGCGAGATCCGTCCCAGCCCATGTCTGCAATGATATCGGCTGCACCGGTGCAGAGGATAGCTCCATCGCGGATGAGGCGATGACACCCACGAGAGGCAATACTGCCGATCTGCCCCGGGATGGCAAAGACGCTTTTGCCGTATTCGGCGGCAAGTCCGGCGGTGTGCAAGGCGCCGCTGCGCTCACCGGCCTCAGCAACGAGGACAGCCGCGCTCCAAGCGGCGACGATGCGGTTGCGTTGCGGGAAGGAATTGCGGGTAGGACGCATATTCATGGGGAATTCACTGACTACTGCGCCATGTCCCTGAATGATGCGCTCTACAAGCTCCACATTTTCCGGCGGAAAGATCTGAGAGAGACCGCCGCCGAGCACGGCGATGGTGCGTCCCTGCGCAGAGAGCGCCCCGTGATGCGCAGCGGTATCAATGCCACGGGCGAGACCGGAGATGATGCAGCAGCCGGCCTGGTCTGCGAGATCACGGCACACACTGCGCGCACAACTCAAGCCGTACGGCGTAGCCATGCGAGTGCCTACCGCGGCAACGGCGCGGCGTTCGTCCTCCTGCAGCCACGAGCCGAGCGAATAAAGCACGACGGGCGGATCAGACATGCGGCGCAGGACATTCGGGTATGTGTCATCAAGGAAAGTAGTAATGGTGACCCCGTGCTGCTCGGCGCAATCCATCTCAGCATGCACCTGGGTGCAGTGGCGCCAGTCTGCAATGGCCCCGGCGAGTTTTTCTCCGATGTGCGGCACGCGGGACAGCATCTCGCGCGGGGCAGCGAGCACCAATTCAGCGGTTCCAAAAAATTCCAGCAGCGCCCGGATGCGCACTGACCCCAATCCTGGTATCAGATTCAGCGTGATCAGGGCTTCTCTGGCAGAAAGCTCCATCTTACGGCAGCGTGGTGAAATCCAGCCCGATGTCCAGCGACGGTACAGAATGCGTGAGGCAACCGAAGCTCATGTAATCCACCCCACTCTCGGCTGCTGCCGGCGCCGTGGCAAGTGTGAGTCTGCCGCTGGCTTCAAAGTACGGTTTGGCATGGGCTCCGCGCATCTCCACGGCACGGCGCATATTCTCCGGGGTCATATTGTCCAGCAGGATGTAATCTACTCCCTCCAGCTTGAGGAAGGCTTCCACCTGTGTCAGGTTATCGGCCTCCAGTTCCACCTCCACGCCCGGGCGCTCTGCTTTCAAGCGTCGGATGCAGGCTTGCAGGTGCTCACTATTGCCATTGGTCATGAGATGATTATCTTTCACCATGGCTCGGTCATACAAGCCGAGCCGGTGGTTTGTTCCACCCCCATGCACCACCGCCGCCTTCTCCAACAACCGATAGCCGGGCGTGGTCTTCCGCGTATCCAGCAGTTTGCAGTGCGTATGCGCGATGGCCTGCACATACCGCCGGGTCATCGTTGCAATTCCTGAAAGACGTTGAATGAAGTTCAGCGCCGTCCGCTCCGCGCCCAGGATGGAACGAGCCGAGCCTTCAATAAGCATGATCACCGCATCCGGCGAAACCTCGTCCCCATCATGCAGCTGCACGTCCACACGCAGCGAGGGATCCACTGCGCGGAATACATCCGCCGCCACGTCCACGCCGGAAATCACCCCGCGCGACCGCGGACGCATCAGCGCCTGCGCCCTCAATTCCTGCGGCACAAAGTAGAGAGAGGTCACATCACCACTGCCGAAGTCCTCTTTCAGAGCCAAGTGAATGAGTTCCTTGCGGTTATCTGATACGGGCACCGTTTCCATGCGCGCCATTTTATCGAATCCTTCGCGTATGTCAAGAAAACGCGCTCTTTTCAAAACCATGAATCTATGATAAAATGCCGCCGGTTGATTCCCGTATCCTTTTATGAATATTGACTTCGTCATCTTTGCATGCGGACTCCTCGCGGTCTTGTACTGGTTTTTCTACTTCCCGGTCAGGCACCATAAGCTCGCTATGAAAAAGTTTGAACGTATGATCAATACCAATGATGAAGCGTTGAGCGAGGAATTGGTAGCCCCAGACGCGGCTTTTTACACTCCCGCTTCTCCCGAGCCTCTCTACGGAGGAAAGGGGTATCTTTCCGTTGTGAAATGGATGCGAGGAGGATTCTCGGATGTGCAGTGGAAACTTGAAGAGATGGTGGCAGAGGGAAACGTCATTGCTGTGCGCTGGCAACTGACCGGTACGCACGACGGCGAATTTCTCGGCATTCCTCCCACCGGCAGGAAAATCTCCTGTTCCATCATGAACTTCTACACTTTCAACACAGCGGGAAAAATCACAAACGACGTTGCCGCCGAGGGAATGATTGGCATTTTGCGCGGTATCGGCGCCGTAAAGTGAATAACAATACATCTTTACCCAGAAAGGACTCTCAATTATGTATTCCATGCAACATATCGTCACGCTCAGTGACATCGGCGGAGATGGTCGCCTCAAACCGGGGGCGGTTGCGATGCTGATGCAAAACTGCAGCACCTTTCAATACGAAAGTGAGAAAAAGTTCAACGACTTCCTGAACGCTCACAATATCGGCATCTTCATTGCCTCACGACAGATCGACTTCTTCCGCATGCCCGCTTACAAAGAGCGCATTGAAATTTGGACCGGCATCCACGGCTGCAAGGGGTTCTACGGTTTGCGCAACACCACCATCCGCGATGCTTCCGGCGACCTCTGCGCCATCAGTTATGTCATCGGCGCTTTCGTGGATCGAGCTTCCGGCAAGCCCTACGTTATCCCTGCGGAATACTATGAAGATATCGTGGATTGCGCACCGCTGCCCATGGAGTATCTTCCCCGAAAAATCGCCATTCCCTCGGAGCTCACCTTCTCGGAAATTCGTCGCGATCGCGTCGTCCCCGGCTACATGGATTCCAATAAACACCTCAACGCGGGCAGAGCCTTCGATATGACGGCTGCCTGCATCGAATTTCCTCTTCGTCGCATGCGCGTGGAATACAAGGCACAGGCAAAACCGGGCGTCGCCTTCATCATCGAACGAGCGGATGTTTCCTCCACCCACTGCTTCATGCGCCTGCGCAGCCCCGAAAACGAGATCTTCTCTACCTACGAATTCATTGGATGAGGTAAGCAGAAGTCACCTGAGGTACAAACGGAAGAAGGAGTCGATCTTATCGAACGGGATCTTGTCGAAGTTATCGTACAGGTCGGTGTGAGAGGCGCCTGGCACGATGAGAATCTCCTTGTTCTCGCCTTTGAGCTTGGAAAAGGCTGTCTCGCTGAAGTAGCGGGAGTGCGCCTTCTCGCCGTGGATGATGAGGACGGCGTTGCGAATTTCATCGGCGTAGGCGAGCAGCGGTGTGTTCAGAAAGGAAAGAGCGGCAGTCTTGTTCCAGCCGGTATTGGAGTTAAGCGAACGGGGATGGTAGCCGCGTTTGGTCTTGTAGTAAGCGAAATAATCTTTGACGAACTGCGGGGCGTCTTCCGGCAGCGCATCCGGGACGCCCCCGGCAGTTTCCGGAGCGGGAAGCTGGGCATCCTTCAGTCGCTGGGCAGACAGCTCCTTGCGCATGGCATCACGCGCCTCGGCGGAATCCGCGCTATCGAAATAGCCATTGGCGGTCACGCGGTGCATATCATACATGGTGGAAGCCACCGTGGCACGGATGCGTGGATCGATGGCGGCGGCGTTCAGCGCCATGCCGCCCCAGCCGCAAATACCGACGATGCCGACCTTCTCCGCATCCACAAAGGGAAGCAGGGAAAGGAAATCGACGGCGGCGCAAAAGTCTTCAGTGTTGATATCCGGAGAGTTTACATAACGCGGCGTGCCGGAACTCTCGCCGGTGTAGGATGGATCAAATGCAACCGCCACGAAACCACGGGATGCGAGTTCCTGCGCATACAGACCCGAGGCCTGCTCCTTCACCGCACCGAAAGGCCCACACACCGCAATGACCGCGTATTTCTTCGTGGCGTCAAAACCCTTCGGCAGGTAGAGGTGACCGGCAAGCTCGATGCCGAAACGGTTGGAGAAGCGCACATCTTTCGCTGAAATGGCAGGATCAATGCGGAAAACACGGGTATCGTTGGCAATAGCATTCATGGTGGGTTTTGGATTAGCGTGAAGCGGCAGCAGAAAACTCGCTGCACAAAAAATGAGAAGGGCTGCTTTCATGTGCGGAAAACCTTTCTTTGTCTCTATGCTACTCCAATGAATACCATATAGCAAATACTTTTATTTTATATTGCATTATGCTTCATAAGCATGGTATGATTCTTGCATGGAACTTCGCGTCCTTCGTTACTTTTTGTCTGTCGCCAGAGAAGGCTCAGTGAGCCGTGCTGCGGCCGCATTGCACCTCACGCAACCTACACTTTCACGCCAGATCATAGACCTGGAGGAAGAACTCGGCACACAGCTTTTCCGGCGCGGCAGCCGGGCGACTACACTCACAAAAAGTGGCGTGTATTTCCGCCAGAGGGCGGAGGAGATTGTGTCCCTCGCGGATGCGACACGTCGGGAATTTCGCGCAGATGATACCGATCCGGTGGGAGACATCTCCATCGGAGGCGGAGAAACTCCGGCTTTTTCCCTTCTTGCTGCGGCGGCAAAGAGGGTGCACGAAAAGCACCACGGCGTGCGCTTTCGCCTTTTCAGCGGAAACGGCAATGACGTTGCAGAACGGCTGGAGCGCGGATTGCTGGATTTCGCCCTCTTCATTGCTCCCATGGATGTGAGCCGTTACGACATATTGTCTTTGCCAGCAAAAGACACGTGGGGTGTATTGATGCGAACCGATGCCTCGCTGGCGAAAAAATCGCGCATCACCCCCGCTATGCTGCGAGGCAAGCCCTTGATCATTTCTTCCCAGTCGCAGGTTGAGAATCTGCTCTCCGAATGGATGGGAAGCGACATTTCCGAACAGAACATTGTGGCGCGCGGCAACTTGCTCTACAACCTCTCGCACCTCGTGCAGCAAGGCATGGGCTATGCCATCACACTGAGCGGCATTGTCAGCATTGCTGAGGGGAGCCCTTTCGTATTTCGTCCTCTCTCTCCCCTGCTTACAGCTTCGCTGCACCTCGCATGGCTCAAATCTCGTCCTCTCTCACGAGCTGCCAAAGTATGGCTGGATGAGCTGATCTGCCTGGTTGAGCGCGCCCATCCTGCGCCTCAGTAGAAAAACAGCATGAGGTGTATCAATCACCTCTCGCCCCGGATTCTCAGGAGCCGAAGATGTGGACAACAAAGGCGTTACCTACAGCGAGCCAAACAGGGAGGGTAAGGAAGGAACAAAGCGTCGTGGAGAGAAGAATCTGCGTGCCAACCTCCGGGCGCCCGCCGAAACGCTTGGCAAGCATCACGGGAATTACTCCGCTTGGAATCGCGCTCTGAATCACCATAATGCGCTTGATGAGGGGATCTACCGGCAGCAGCCACGCCAGCAATAAGATAAGCGACGGCGTAATGAGCAAGCGCGCAGCCAGACCGCTGAGCAACATGCGTGGCTGCCGGACAAAAGATGCAAGCATGTCCCGCATAAAGCATCCGAAAAGAATGAGACTCACCGGCGTGGCAATGGCGCCGATCATTTCCGCCGCTTTCATCACCGGAGGCTGCGCGACGTAACTTCCCCAGCCCGTCCACGCTAAAAGGACGGATACGACAACAGCCAAAAGGGGACCGCGCAGGAAAACGCCCATATCCAACGCACGTATATTCCCCTGCATAAGAATCACCCCGAGACTCCATACAAACACCTCACAGCCGACATTGTGGATAAAGAGGACGCCCAGAGTCGGATCCCCGCTCGCGCTGAAAAGCATCTGCACAATAGGGATCACAAAGTACGCATAATTCTGCATACCCGCAGTAAGAGCAAATGTACGTAATCCGGAGCCGATACGTAAACGGAGGGTGCGCGCAACGAGCCAGGCCGCTGCCACTCCGACCACCATCTCCGCAAAACCGCATGCCGCGGATTGCAACGAGAACTCAATGCCGGCAATCCGTGGATCCGTATCAAGCACCATGTAGCGCATAATGCTGTAGAATATGAGGCAAGGATACGCTACATCCATCGCGAGTTGAAGCAATGGTCTGTCATCCTCCGGACGCAGCGCGCCCTTCGCACGCAGCCAGAATCCAATGGCAAAGAAAACGTAAACGGGCAGCGTAGATACCAGCGCCTGAATCATCATATCAATCACCGCTCTTCCTCCCCTTGCCCTTCTTTTTACTGCCGGCTGCCTTGCCCATTCCTTTGCAAACACCCTCCATCACAATCACCTCCAGAGGCTCCAGCGTAATCTCCAGGGTATCGTCTATGTTGATGTCCCTGCCCATCAAAACAGGCAATGTACGTTGGTCGGAAAACGAACTCGACAGCGTTACTGTACCCTTCTTCTGCTTCGGAATTTCAAAAATTTCACGAAGAGATGCTCGCAGGGTCTTTGCCGTATCATCCGAATTGCGCAAGGTAAGCGTACATTTCCTCGGGTTCCATGCGGCCCAACCATACACATCTCCCTCGCTCCCATCCCAGGGGTTACCTCCCACCCAATGCACATCCTCAAGCACATCAGCATTGCGCCGAATCCAACCTATACAACTCGCCAGTTCATCCCAAAGCTTGCCACCTTCCTGATTCAACAAATCCGCATCGGCATACACCTCTTGCAACCCCGAACCACAACCGAATGCAGCGCGCATTTCCTTCACGCAATTTGCGGATTCCTTGCTCATAACATTCGGAGGACCGTTTCGGGTAATGATAGTGCCGTGCGTCATGAGGCAGTTGATCGGGAAAAGAGGGGCTCCCTGCACAAACACCTCGTACACGAGCCGATCGCGGTAGGTGATCCAACGGTCGCGAGCATCCCCTGCATCGCCTGCTTGCCCAAAATCATTTTCCTGCCTCCACACGGAATCCACATAATGGAACCAAAATGGGCTTGCCCATGTTCCCACCGTCGCGTTGATGAAAATATCCGGCCTTCTTTTACGCAACTCGTCGACAACAGATATAATCCCCTCGGCATCCTCAAGGTCGGCCGGCCCTTTGGCGTGGAATTTTGTGGAGATGCCGTCAAATTTAAAATAACGCATGTCGTAACTCTTGATCATCTCACTACAACGTTCCACAAACGCTTCAAAATACTCACGGTTAGAGAGTTTAAAATTCCGAATTTGATTATGCGGATGTTTCTTATTCCAATTGGCTAGGCGCATCTCCTTGGAGTGTCCGTAACCACCCACCGGTCCCAACCATGTGCCGATACCCGCCTTCATCTTCGCTGCCGAACGGTTAATCGAGGAAAAACCGCGTGGGAATCCGGCGTGGAACTCCCACAAACTGTCGAATTCATCCCACCCATCATCGATGACAAAAGCATCAATATAAGTTTTCCTCTTATCAAATAATTCTTTTTTCCATTGAGTCAGGATGTCACGCCAAATCAAATCCGTTGTCCGTTTCAGAGGATCATTGTTGTCATGACGCGTAATCCCCACTTCATACCAATCATTGTAATGGACTAACACCCGATAAGGCACAGCTCGTTCCCTCTCGCTGTAACACAAGAACGATCTCCTCTCCTGTCCCTTCTCCAGCAAACCAATGACACTGGAAACATACCAGCTTTTCCCTCGCTCCAATTTGGCCTTTCTCACCCATTCTCCGCGCACCATAGCACCCGAACCATCACTACTCGTCGCGCTGGGATCCCTCCTTTTCTGTGGCAGAGAAAATGTTACCTCACCTTGGGAGGTGATCGTCTCCGTTTTTGATTCCACCCAGTACTGCAGCCTGTATTCCCCGGCTGCGGGCACTTGCACACTGTAGATAGCGTCGACACTTTTCTCTCCGGCGCTCCCTCTGTGTGCATCGCAGGCGATCCGCTTGCCTGAAGCATCATTCAGACTGACCCCAA
>CANQGG010000047.1 GCA_947601655.1 uncultured Akkermansia sp. | reverse complement strand
TCTTTCCCTACCCCAAAATATTAATTCCTTCCCGCCTCATAATTATAGTTGACTTGGTACATCGGTACATGGTACATTGCATGGTCCACGGTCCATCTCAATGCGTTTGCCCTGCGGTTTTTTACTGAGCGTTGATGAGTTTGATGACGGGGAGACCCTCCGGGGCGGAGTTCCAGACGGAGACCGGTAATGTGAGCTGCATGTATGCCTTCGGCTCATCCCTGCCGGTCTCCTCCACGCGCTCGGTGCGTACGATGACATCCGGTTGGCCGAGGATAACGGGCGACACGGTGTCAATTTCATGCGCCGGAATTCGCAGCACGACGTCTTTCTGGGGCTTCAACGCAGGAGGAAAGATGTACGTATCCTCCCCCACGATGGTGGCGTACCACTCATCCGGCAGGGAAACGGAGGGGACGGGAAAGCAATGTTCAAAAGCGACGGCATACTGCTGATGCCAATCGCCCAGGCGTTTGAGAAGCTCCGGGATTCCGGGGTGCACGGCGCCATCCGCCCCGGCTGCCACACGCAGGACGAGTCGCTTGCCCACGGCCGCGGCATGCTGCAAGGCGCGGATAGCATCCACAGCGGATGGAAGCTTCCCCTTCGCAGGAAGTTCCAGATTTTCCGCCTCGGATTCTTTCACCGCATCGTGCAGCTTCAATCCCGGCTGGCGGGAAGCCTGCAAAAGCGCCATTTTCCAGCGGGGATCCTCCATCTCAGAGCAGCCGATGCAGGTGCAATGAGCGGATGCGGCGAGACGCACAAAACCCTCAGCCTGTTTCTCCGGGGTGGGAAGAGGCGGAGCAGCGGGATCAGCCGCCTCCTTCGCCGGGGCGGGAGCCTGCCTGGCAAAGAAGCAAACGCTGCCGCCGCCTGAGGGCGCAGAGTCATAGGGCGGCGGTTCCTCTGCCGGTGTGTTGGCAAGGACAGGAAGACTCAGGAGCCACGCTGGCAAGATCCATTTCATCCGCGCTGCCATGCTAGCAAATTTCGATTTGTCCTGTCAAATTTTTTTTTTGCATCTTTTGAAACATCTCGCCGTTGGCTGATAGACGCGGACAAATACACTTGAGGGAAGTATCATAATGACACCTCGCGAGCAGATCTCGCCTAATTTCCTCCATTGCACCATGTTCGATGTACAATGTATTGATAATATGTGGCATTGCGCAGTTTTTCGCATCGCCAGGCCTGCAAGCCGTCTCAGCTTACCCAAAAACCTTTCCTGACACAAAAAGCGCGTTGATTCAAAAATTTGCCTTGCTCCTGCTTCGCTCCCCCGCGCACAAGCGCGCAAACTTCATACATGGTACACGGTACATGGTCCATGGTACATCTCAAAACCTTTCCTGACACAAAAACCGCGTCGATTCAAAATTTGCCTCGGCTCCCGCTTCGCTCCCCTGCGCGCAAGCGCGCAAACTTCATACATGATACACGGTACATGGTCCATGGTACATGAAAGGGTCATGGTACATCTCACACGGGATGGTAGACGCTGGCATTGACAAGGGCTCGGGGGCTTGCTAGACTCGACATGCCATTACCAAGGCGCTCACAGAAATCGTGGCAAGCTCCCCCGCTTTTGCGAAGGAGCTCGGGAAGTTTTGCTCCCCGGACGCCGCAAAACAGCCGTTGATTTTTCCTTCGACGTGTCCCGCAGCCTATGCCTTTCTCGTGGGGCTTCTGGCGAATTACCTCGATAAACGCCGGAAAACGCTGCAGCAGCTGTGGGTGGTGGCGGATTCTCAACCGGTGCAGGAGCGCATCGCCGCAGAAATCAAGCTGTGGACCCCTCTGCCCTGCATTTTCGTGCCGCGCCTGGAATGGCAGGTGGAGCAAAGCGTGGCAGATCCTGATAGCACGGCGGAGCGGCTGGATGCTCTCTACACCATCTCCGGCAAACCGGAAAAAAGCCGCATGATTCTCGTGTGTGCAGAGAGCCTGCAGGATGCCGTTCCCCGTTTTTCCACAGAAAAGCGCGAGGGAGTGAATCTACGCGTAGGGATGGACAGCCTGCCGCCGGAAGAGCTGATCGAACTGCTGATGGCGAGCGGCTTTGAACGCAATGATCGCGTAGTGGCGCGCAACCAGTGGAGCCGCCGCGGCGGCATTATCGACGTCTTCGCCATTCAGAACAGCAACCCCCTGCGCATCGAGTACTTCGGCAATGAAATAGAGAGCATCCGCGAATTCGATGTCGATTCCCAGCTTTCTATCCGGCGATTGCAGACGGCCGATCTCCTGCTCTGCGAACCGGAGAAACAGACAACGCTGCGCGATCTCATACTGCCGGAGGATTGTGTGGTCGCCCTGCCCGGCAGCGGGGTGGAGGCCCGGGTCGTGGTGCATGAAATTCCGCCTTTTACGGATGAAGGACTCCCGGCAGAATTGCGCCGAACTATTGACGACGATGCCCTGAGCTTTTTCCCCACGCCTCTGGGGGCCTTCGACTCCGGTGACTTTGTGATGCAAGAGGCAAGACGGAGGTTCGCACGCAGTAATCTTCTCCGCTGGCGCCAGGAAAAACAGCGCATTGTCATGTATTTTCCCCACGAGAGCGAACAAAAACGCTTCGAGGAAATCTGCGGAGAAGATACGGCCTGGAGTGCCGTGCAGGCCCGCATCGGAGACCTTCCCGCGGGTTTTTCCGTGCCCACGGCAAAGCTCGTGGTGCTGAGCTCCACGGAGCTCTTCGGGCGGCGCAGCATGGCGGTGCGCAACTCCGGTGATTCCGCGCGGGCGGCGAGGCTGCGCTCCATGCAGAGCCAAGTTCCCCTGCAGGAAATTCAGCCCGGCGATCTCGTGATTCACGCCGCCCATGGGCTGGCAAAGTTTATCGGCATTGTGCGCGATGCGGAGAGCGGAGAAGAAGAGCTGCACCTGGAATACGCAGACAATGTTTTATTGCGCATCCCCATCCGCCAGGCTTATCTCATCTCCAGGTATATCGGGCTCGGCAGCAAGCAGCCGAAACTCAATAAACTCGGCGACGCTCGCTGGCAACGTGCGTGCCGCGCGGCTCAGAATGCCGTGGCGGATTATGCGGCGCAGCTGCTGGAAGTGCAGGCCCAGCGCGAAACTGCCACGCGCACGCCGCATCCGCCGGATTCCTCCTGGATGAAGCAATTTGAAGCCTCCTTCCCCTTCCGCGAAACTCCGGATCAACTCGAGGCCATTCGCTGCACAAAACGAGACATGGAATCGCCCACTCCCATGGATCGTCTGATTTGCGGGGATGTCGGCTTCGGAAAGACGGAGGTCGCGCTTCGCGCTGTGTTCAAATGCGTGACGGGCGGACACCAGGCTGCCGTGTTGGCCCCGACGACGGTGCTGGCAGACCAGCATTTCCGCACTTTCCGCGAACGTATGAGCGAATATCCCATACGCATTGAGCTTCTGAGCCGATTGACACCTGCCAAAAGAGCGACGCAAATAATCGCCGGACTGCTCAGCGGCGAGGTGGATGTGGTGATCGGAACGCACCGCTTGCTCTCAAAAAACGTTTCCTTCAAGCAGCTTGGACTTGTGGTTGTCGATGAAGAACAACGCTTTGGAGTCCTTCACAAGGAACAATTCAAACGAAAATTCCGCATGGTGGATATGCTCACCCTTTCTGCCACGCCCATTCCGCGTACGCTGTATGTGGCTCTCATGGGGGCAAAGGATATGAGCACCATCAATACCGCTCCTCCGACACGACTTCCTGTTCAAACAACTGTGTGTCCTTACAGCGAGGATTTGATAAAAAAAGCTATCGAGAATGAGATGGCGCGCGGCGGCCAGGTCTTTTTTCTGCATAATCGCATCGAAAGCATTGATTTTGTAGCTCGCATGCTTCACCGTCTGGCGCCGCAGGCGCATATTGCCAAAGCTCATGGGCGTATGGGTAAGGAAGAGCTGGAATTGATTATGCGTGATTTCGTTCAGGGTAAAGCGGATATTTTGCTCTGTACATCAATCATTGAGAGCGGTATCGATATCCCGAATGCCAACACGATGATTATCGACCGCGCCGATCGCTTCGGACTGGCCGATTTGTACCAGCTTAGGGGGCGAGTCGGCCGCAGCAATCAGCACGCTTACGCATTTCTTCTCCTCCCGCCGGAAGAACTCTGCACCGGCGATGCGCGGAAACGTGTCGCCGCCATCAAACAATACACGGCTCTCGGCAGTGGTTTCAAAATCGCTATGCGCGATCTGGAAATCCGCGGCGCGGGCAATCTCCTCGGCACTCAGCAGAGCGGTCATATCGCAGCCATCGGCTTCGACCTCTATTGCCAGCTCCTGCGGCAGAGTATCGAAAAATTGCGCGGCGTCAATCCATCTCCAAGAATTGATGCTCAGGTGAAAGCCGACTTTTTGTGCCTGAGTGAAGCTCTCTATGTGACCGGGAACCGCGAAGATGATGTGCTCGGGGCGTTCATCCCTTCTTCTTACGTGGACTCGACCCGCGCACGAATGGAGTGTTATTCCATGCTGGCACAAACGAATAATTTTTCGGATGTCGATGAAATAGAACGAAATTGGCGGGATCGATACGGAATTCTTCCGCCGGAGGCGAACCACCTCCTGAGTGTGCAGAAAATTAAAATTGCCGCTTCAAAAAAACGCATCTCTCTCGTGGAGATTCGCGGGCAGCGCCTCATGCTCACAAGAAATGATGATTACATTCTCTTTATGAACCGCTTCCCGCAACTTCAAAAGAAAAATTCCGCAGAAAAACTCGTCGAAGCGCGCCTTATGATTGCTTCCCTATGATTCAGGATGCAGCAATCCACTGATGATAAAATCATTGCCGAATTGTTGAGCGTGCATGTCGACAAGCTCTCTCTCCGCTTTTAAATCGCCCCCGGGAAGCAGCAGTACATCGCCGCCGCCGATGTAGGGAGAAATAATCTGCACCCACTCCTGCACGAGATCCCGTTCCAGCCATTCGCGCAAAAGGCGTCCACCGCATTCCAACATCAGGGTCACGATCCCATATTTCTCGTGCAATTCATTCAAAACTCCCTGAAAATCATTCACCTTCTCGTACAAAACGGTACGCCCGGCATGTTCATCTGTAAAGATCGCAGCATCGCGGGGCAATCCCTCCGCATTCTGTGTGAAAACAATGCGCCATGGCTGTTCTTTCCCCTCCATCGATTCCACCCCGCACCGTATCGTAAGCCGCGGATTGTCCGTCCTCACCGTTCGCCCACCCACAAGGATCGCATCGCTCCGGTACCTCAGGCGGTGCATATATTCCCTCGCTTCCCCTCCGCTGATCTGATGCCTCCCTCCTGCCCTCACGATTCTCCCATCCATCGTCGCCGCCACCTTCGCAACCACCCAGGGCTGCCCCGTCCGCACAGCGTGCAGCCATGGCCTCAAAAATGCTCTGCAAGCCGCCTCTGCAACCCTTCCCTGCACTTCCACCCCCGCCGCCCTCAAAAGCGCGTCTGCACCCCCTCTGTGGCGTTCGTCAGGGTCAACAACACCGTACACCACCCGACCGATGCCGGCATCGATGATTCCCTGCGTGCACGGCGGAGTCCTGCCATAGCTCGAGCAAGGCTCTAATGTGACATAGATAACCGCCCCGCAGAGTTCTTCGCCGTGTCCCTTTGCCACCGCATCGGCAAGGGCCATTCGTTCTGCATGCGGTTCCCCTGCCTTGTGGTGATACCCGCTCCCGATAAGCCGATCATCCTTGTAAATGACCGCGCCGACAGGCGGATTCGGACTAGTCAGCCCGACGCCGCGACGCGCCAGCTCCAACGCCTGGAGCATGCGAGCTTCGTCTCTGCAGGCTTGCATGGAGCTTTCTTTTTCTTCGATCCGTGACATGAATACAATATATAAATTCTCTTTATTTCTTATTATTAAGGAAGCCCTTCAATTGTGAATATCTTTTGATAAACCTTAATAGTTCGCCGATAACGCAGAATTTAAATAGTAAATAACCTGTTAATAACTCGTGAATAATCTGTGAGTAACTTAATTAGATCAGGCCCATGCACAACTTATCCACGGATTATACACAACTTATTCACAATCCATTGTGGATAACTCTTCAAATAGTTTATTATCAGTTATCATGATAGAATTCATAGAAGAAGACGAAGGGAGCCATCAGGGGAATAGCGACGTTGTAGGCGAGCGTACCGGGGATGTCGATGACGACAAAATCAAGTTTTCCGAGAGCCCGAGCAAGGAGCCTTTTTTTCTGAGGCACGCGCCGTTCTTCCATCTGAAAGGGCTTTCCGGAGAGTTCTGCACGGATTGAGAAGCGTTGTTTGTTGCGCAGGTTCTTCTCCCATAATCCCGGGATTTTTGCCACTTCCTCCGCCAGGCCCTGCATGTCGAAGTAGCCGTCGGGTTTCTGAAGGATGCCAGCCACATAATCGGATATAGGGTGGTATTCTGTTCCTTCCTTGTCGCTGCACAGTTGGAAGTACGGATAGTTGTCCTTTTCCCGGAAAATTGAGTCATAGATCGTGGGATACCTCAGCCGGAAGCGCGCCGCATCCGCCCCGATGTACCACCGCCCTTCGCTCTTCACAAGCTCTACCCTGCCCGCCTCCAATAAATGCCCCGTGTAATAGCTTCCCATCTCTTCCACATTCTTGTGCGTCTGCACGTATGCGCAGGAACTGCACAGCATGAGCAAAATCACGATGATACTCATTCTGAATGCGCTCTTCCTCATGTCACTTAGGGTATCACTCCGTCCTCTCCTTTGTCAAGTTCTGCATTCTATGAACCATGGACGATGGACCCTTTCATGTACCATGTATTGATAATGTGAGCGTTGTGCAGTTTTTTTACGCCGCAAAGCCTGCAAAACGGCATAGTACATCCAAAAACCTTTCCTATCCCCAAACCACGCCGATTCAGAAGTTCGTCTTGCTTCCGCTTCGCAACTTCGCGCACAAGCGCGCAAACTTAATACATGGTACGCGGTACATGGTACATCGGTACATCTCCCATGGGCAGTTTCATCTTTCCGTGTTTCACAGGTGTTCCGTCGCTCTTGTTATTTCCCAACAAACTTTTCCTGTATGACTCCTGTCACGTCTCTTAACTCCATGAAAAATAATATCTAACATATTAACAAACAATGCTTAACTATTAGATTGACCCATCTTGACAAACTGAATTTGTTGCTAGTACAATCTTCCGTAACCTTGACTGCAAAGTGGTTTTGCAGCTCACGGACAAAACATAACTAGAATTAAAATCCCATGAAAAAAGCATTGTTCGCTTTAGCTGCCCTCGCCATGCCTGCCATGGCCGGCACATATTCTGTCGTAGAACCTGCTAATCCATATTCCATGGAGTTGGCCGTGGGCTATAACTTTGCCGCACGCGACCTAATCAAAGCTAATGGTTTCGATACACCGCGCGTCGATACAATCGGTGTTGACCTCACGGGCGTCTACAAGGTAAACGACAATTCTTCGTTTAACCTGCGCTTCGGGTTTGCAACCGGGTCGGATTCCGAAACTTATTTTGATTCCACTAAACTCGATGCCCGCATGAATAATTTTTACCTCATGCCCGGCTATCGTTATACCCATCGGATGGGTGAATATACTTCCGGATTCCTCGGTGCCAACGTTGGCGTCATCAACGAAAGCGTCAAGGTTAAAACTCTCGATGACCTGGACGGGCGTCAGCGTTACCATGGATCAGAATATGGTTTCGCCTATTCCGCTGAAGCAGGTCTGCGCTTCGACCTCACCCGCCACTTCGACCTGTATATCGCTTACCAATTTTTCGGCTCTACCGCCGAGCCGAGTATCGGCGGCGATGATGGCATCAATACGCGTGCGCAGCTCTTCCATTGCGTGCGACTGGGTGTGTGCCTCGATTTCTAATCCCTCGCGCACTCGCTATCCCCTGCCCTTCTCGGCAGCCGCTCAAATACCCATCTCGCTCTCATATCCTTCTCCCGTTTTTCCCCTCACCTGCAAGTTCAGGGGGGATGATTTGAAGGATTTGTCTGCGGGATGGGCCTTTTTTTTTGAGATGAATCAGTGGTGAATCACGTTCCACGTGGAACATAACTCACATCCTTTCCGGAAGCGTGATACCCAGTAAATCCATTCCCCGCCGGAGAACGCGAGCAGTCAAAGCGCAGAGCGCAAGCCGACTTTCGCGTTCCTCGCCCTCGCTGCGCAGGACAGGACACGCCTCATAAAAACTGTGAAACGACCGCGCGAGTTCGTAGAGGTAGGAAGCCAGTATGTTCGGGCGGCAATCCTCAAGAATGGCCGGCACAACTTCGGCAAAACGTACGAGAAGTCGGGCGAGTTGCATCTCTGCGTCATGCCGCAGAATCGGCGGTGAGTCGAGTGTAATCGCATCAAAATGGGTGTTCGTCTTGCGGAAGATGGAGCAGATGCGTACAAAGGAATTCTGGAGATAGGGAGCGGTGTCGCCGGTGAGGGCGAGCATCTTGTCCCAGTCGAAAATATAATCGCTCAGCCGGTTCTGAGAAAGCTCGGCAAACTTGATGGCGCCGATGCCGACAGCCTGGGCAATCTTCTCCTGTTCCTCCTCCGGGAGGGATGGATTTTTCTCACGGACGACGCGTCCGGCTCGTTCAATCGCTTCGCTGATGACATCCTGCAGACTCACCGTCTCGCCGTCTCGAGTTTTGAAAGGTCGCCGGTCTTTTCCCAGTATTGAGCCGAAGGCGATATGACGAAAATCCCCGGTTACCCCGCGCATGCGCTCAATATCGAAAATTTGCTTGAAGTGTTTATCCTGGGGCGCGCCCACCACATACCAGATCGCATCAGCATGGAACTGCCTGATGCGATAATCCAGGGTGGCGAGGTCAGTGGTGGCATACAAAAACCCGCCGTCTGCTTTGCGGATGATGGCTGGCACAGCCTGCCATTGCCCATCCTTTGACACGAGGAAGGGATCCTGCTGAGGCTTGTGAAAGCCATCAGAGAAGACGCAGACGGCGCCGTCGCTCTCTCTTGCGATTCCGCGTTCCATCAAATCCTGCACGAGCGGAGCGAGTGCATCGTTGTAAAAACTTTCCCCAAGCCAGTAATCAAAGTGGATATCGAGTCGGTCGTAGATTTTCTCAAGTCCTGTCCTGGTGAGCTGAATGCAGCGTTTCCATATTGCGAGGTTCTCCGTGTCGCCGCTCTGGAGCTTGACGAGTTCAGCCTTGCATTCTTCCAGCGTTTCCGCTTTCTCTTTGCAGAGGGCGTTCACATCCTTGTAGACCTGAAGCAGGGTCGCTATGGGATCCTTTTCCAAAAGCTCCGGCTGCAGCTTGTGTTTCCATCCCCATAGAATCATTCCGAACTGCGTCCCCCAGTCGCCGATGTGGTTGTCGGTGATCACCTTGTTCCCCATGAAACGCGCGACGCGGGCAAGGGTATCGCCGATGATTGTCGAGCGTATATGACCGACATGCATGGGCTTGGCGACGTTCGGCGCGGAAAAATCGATGACGATTGTCTGGGGATGTTCCGTTGTTGCCACGCCAAGCCGTGGGTCGCCGGACATGGAGAAGAGCTTTCGGGCGAAATAGGCGGGTCGGATGCGGAAATTGATAAAGCCGGGTCCGGCTATTTCCATCTCTGCTTCGTCAATTTCGCCGAGATTGCGGACGATTTCTTCCGCGAATGCACGCGGGTTTTTTTGAAGGGAACGCGCCAGTGCCATGGCGACGTTGCTTTGGTAATCGCCGTAGCGCAGATCCTGCGCGGCGTCCACGCCTATCTTGCATGTGGGCGGCAGAGCGTCGCCGAGCAGGTTCTTCAGTGCTGTTTGTAAATGCCGGGAAAGTGTTTTCTGAATGGTCATAATGCCCGCTAACGTATAACAATGCCGTTCTTATACACGTTGCAGCCCGATTTGTCAATCCCGACAAAAAAAGTGCCACTGTACCGTCAGCAGTGGGGAAGCCACGTTCCCATAGTTAAGGTGGGTGCGGAGCCGGGTTCACCTGAAGTATCCTGATGGACGGAACATGGAACCCTGCGCTTGAATGCCCCTTGTTAGATAATAACGGTCCGGGCTTGTGCACCGCGTGTCACGTGTACAGCAGCGTGTGTACTATAGCATGCCGGTCACCCTGTTACAAGGTAAAAAAAGCCCTCTTTGCCTATTTTTTAGAGCTTCCGGCGCCCGCTGTCCATATCACGTCGTACGCCGGATGCAGGGGGCGCACGGCGGCAGGAATTTCCTCCTCCATGCGCTGCAGAAAAGGAAGCAGTGGCCCGGTCGCCTCGCGGATGAGGTCTTCCCGGGCCTTCTCGTCGCAAATGGCAGGGCAGTTGCGGTAAAGCGCAATGCAGAGCGAACCGTCCTCGCGCCGCATAAGCCGGAGGGGCCAGATGCGGCATTCGATGGGTCGCTCCGCGCGCGGAAGCA
Source organism: uncultured Akkermansia sp. (assembly GCA_947601655.1). Taxonomy (GTDB): domain Bacteria; phylum Verrucomicrobiota; class Verrucomicrobiia; order Verrucomicrobiales; family Akkermansiaceae; genus Akkermansia. The sequence goes on along the minus strand of CANQGG010000047.1, from coordinate 8,530 downwards.
CGCAGCCCCTGCCGGGATCAAGGAGAGGGCAGGGGGCGCAGGTGTCCTCCGCCTCCTCCGCGCTGTAACGAAGCGCAAGGGTGGCTGATCCGTCCTCCCGGCGCATGAGGGGGATGCCGCGTTCGCGAAGGGAATTCTCCTGCTTCGAACTCAGGGAAGGAGTCTCCCACTGTGAGGCGCGCGTGAACTGGCAGCACAGCCGGCAGGTGGCGCATTGCTCCGGGGTAATGATATGGGAGATCATAGGCGTAGGATTTTCAGACGGGGCAGGGCAGGGGAGTGGCGCTGTATTTTTCCAGGATGCACTCCGGGTGGTACGAGAGCTTCGCCTGCCGCAATCCCGGAAAGTTCAAATCCTCTTCGCGATTGATGAAGCGGCAGCTCTCGGGGAGAAGTCGCGCCGTCTCGCGGTTCAGCAGTGGGTAAGCGCGGCGGTACTCCGACAGGCATTTCTCAAAATGGATGTCTGCCACACCCGGCGTGATGAATGAGCCGATCGACATCCCCACCGGTTTACCCTGAACGTATATCACGCCGCCGAACAGTCCGAGCCCTTCCGCATTGTCCAGTGCCTCACGTATCGCAACTATTTCCTGATGAAGAGATTGTAATTGATGCTCCGCCTCCTCCAACCAGCCTTCGGCCACGCAGAGAGCGTCGGCGGCCGTCTCGGGTGAGAGCGGGAGAAATCGCCACGTCGGAAACATGCTTTCAAACTGCGCGATGTGGTTGCGCTTGGCGTGGAAGCGCGGCCCCGGTAACTCGGCGAGCTGGCTCCGCGTGTAGAGGTAGTCCGCATCCCCCCGGTCACTCGAAAAGGAAAATCTCCCCGGCAGATGAGTGCGGATGATGTCGCATTGTTCCGGCGTGAGCAGGCAGAACTGCAGGCGCCGCCGCCGTATCTCCGCATCGTGCTGCAGAAGCTCCAGCATCTCGGCGGGGTCTCCCTGTCCGCAGGGGAACGCATAGCCCTCCAGGCGGTCATTCTGTTCAAAATGCCGGAAGAGACAGGAGCCGCGGATGGCGATGGTCGTGTGGTATCTTCGGCGCAGCAGGTAGATGTTTGCCGCGGCGCAATCGCTCCCCCGGCAGGACTCCGCGATGAGCTGCCTCAGGAGGGGAAGCTCGGCAGCGGTCGGCGGGGCAAACTGAAGCGGTGATGCCGCCTCATCTTGCGTGCCGATGGTTCTCATGACCGTGTCCTTAGTACTTGTAATCGACGTAGAATTGGAACTGACCGGAGCGATCGACGGCGTTGTTCCTGACAAAGGGTATAGCGTAGTCCACGGCCATGGGTCCCATGCCGGGCAGGTTGATGCGCAGCCCGATGCCGTAGTCAGCGCAGAAATCTTTCAGTTGGAAACTGAATGAATCCTCATGCACAAAACCCGCATCCACAAAGAAGGCAAAGCGCACGGTCTCCACCACGGGAATGCTTACCTCTGCCTGAATGTACGCGGAGGACTTGCCGCCCATCGTCTCATCGCGGGACCAGAATTCATCAATCATGCCGACATCGCGGAAACGGAAGCCGCGCAGGTTGCCCGGCCCGCCCAGGTAGCAGCGCTCAAAAATCGGAACGGATTCTTCATCATCGACCGTGTCAATCGTCTCAAGTCCGAGGTGCAGACTGAAGATGGAGTCCCAGATGGAGTTGTGGTAAATGGATGCCTCAATGCCCGTGCTGTAGGTTTCCACGGTGCTCCCCGGCCCGCTGTAGGCGGCGAATACCTCAAAGTGCCCTCCCTTTCGCGGGGTGACGAGCGCGTCTCGCGTGTCGTACAGCCAGGAGAGTCGCAGGTTGCTGCGCGTATAATCCCCGCAGTTGAGGATGAAGAACGGCGGCGCCATGCCCTGCACGTCCAGGATGTATTTCTCAATGCGGTATTCCAGGCGCACCTGCTGCTGGTCGTTCAGTGCGCGGCTCAGGGAGATCGAATAACCGTAGTTTTTCTGCGTGTAATAGTCGCTCAGATACGAGGAATTGGAAAAGTACACCTCGTTGCCCAGCGAGAGCTTGCGGTCTAGGAACCACGGCTCCACAAGACTGATATGCGCACTCTGGTTTTCAAACCCGAGTTTGCCCTGCACCGTGAGGCGCTGCCCTCCGCCCACAAACGAGCCCTTGCCGAACAGCCCGCGGATGGCGAAGTTCGATTGCGTGGCATTCGCGTACAGGTACACGCTCTCCACGGATGATACCGCCACGCCCAGCGAGAGCGTGCCGGTCATGCGCTCGCGCACGTTGATGTTGATGTCGCGGTAGCCGGGTATGTCCGAAAGGGCAGGGGACACATCCACCCCTTCGAAGTACCCGAGATTAGTCAGGCGTTTTTTCGCCGTTTCCAGATCCACCGAGTTGAAGAATTGCCCGGGCTTGAGCGGCAGCTCGCGGAGAATGACGTGCTGCTTCGTCTTGGTATTGCCCAGGACGTGAATGCGCCCCACGGAATACGGCTGCCCCTCCGTGATGTCGTAGCGGATGTCAATGAGGTGCGTGCCGTCTTTCTCAATGCCCGCCTCGTCGATGTCCGGCCGCACATCCGCATCCGCATACCCCTTCGCGCCGTAGTACCGGCGAATCATCGTGGTATCGTCCGAGACCTTCTGCAGGGAGTAAATGTCCCCGTTCAGCATGCTCAGTCCCGGTTCCAGCTCCTTGCTCGTGTACACCTTGTTGCCCTTGAAGCTGACGTTGCGCACGCGGTAGCGCGGCCCTTCGTAGATGTGCACGCGCATCTTGACGTTCTGCGGCCCGGTGATCTTCCCCTTGTCGGTGTATTCCACCTTGGTGATGGCGGCGCGCAGGTAGCCGTAGTTGCGGTAGTGTCGCAGAATCTCCTGCAGGTCGTCCTCTACCTGTTCGCGTTTGACGATGCCGGAATCATTGATCCAGTGCAGAAAGTCGCGCTGCTTCGTCTTCATGATCTGCCGCAGCTGCTGAGAATCAAACTGGTGATTCCCCACAAAGTTGATGTGGCGCAGCCGCACCTCGCGCCCCTCCGTGATGTCGAAGATGATGTCCTGGTACCCCGCGCGCGCCGTCGTCGCGTGCCGCCAGCCCACTTTTACGTCCGGGTACCCAGCATCCTGGTACATCCGGATGATCTCCGCGCGTGCCTGCGCCAGGTCGCGGTCGTTGATCGTGTGGCTCGATACCAGCTTCGTCGCCTCGCGCAGTTCCTTGCTCGTGAAGCGCCGGTTCCCCGTAAAGCCTGCCCCGCCGAGAATCCCGGATGGCTCCACCACAAATGCCACCTGCACCGCCTTGTCGCCGTCGGGGGTGACCACCACCCTGGCGTTGTTCCCCACAAGTCCTTTCTTCAGCAGTCGCTCGAGATCGTCGTTGATGCGCTGTGCAGAATATTTGCTTCCCGGTGCTGTCTGAATCACATCCAGCAGTCGTTGGTTCGGCACCGATGCCTTCCCCTTTTCATAGCGAATGCTCACCCCGTTCACTCGCCGCCCGTCGTAGTTCTCCTGCTGCCCCATGATGCCTAGCCCGGTTTGTTCCCCGAGCTCGCGCTGCACGGTGCTGTCGTCCACCATGCGCGCATCCTGTGCGCGGTTGATCAGGTGCGTCTGCGGCGCCGGCGCCGGCTGAGTCTTCTGTTCCTGCTGCTCCGCTGCTGCCGGCGTCTCGAGCGATGGTTCAGAAATCCCCGTCGCCGGTTCGTCGGATTGCACGCGGATGCTGGTGGTGGATGACGGCGCGTCGTTGCCTGTGCCCGCTTGCCCGGCGGTATCCTGCAGCATGGCATCCAGGAAAGGGTCGTTCGTCGCTTCCTGCGCCCGAACGGCAGGAAGGGCAACGATAGCTGTTAACAGAGCAAACCCGGTCAGCGGGCGCAGTGAGCAAAAGTTCATACGCCGCCATCTTGCCCTATGTGCCGCCTCAGGTCAAGTTATTATCTGGTCATTTTGCACAGCCTGTTCCGATGCCTTCTCGAAATCCTGCAAAATTTTTCTTCAATGCTTGCCCGGCGCCGACTGCAAAATCCCTCCCTCCTTGTCTTGAGAAACGCGTTTTTAGAATACGTATGTCAAGCCCTTATTCGAAAATTCTTACCATTTATATTCAATGTTTTAATGAGAGCGAGCATTTACTCTGACAACAAAAATACGGTTGTTTATGATTTTGCAAGATGAACATAATCAGAGGTTTGCGTACGCGCGGATACGTATTCTAAATACGTAGACTGGTCCCCACCTAATTACTTTATCATACTATGAAATTACATCTACCTGTTGGATTACGCGTCGCGTTACTCGCAGTTCTGGTTTCCCTTTCTGTCGCTTTCGGAAAGGTCACGGTGAAGCAAAATATCTCCGATGAAAACCCCGACGGAGAAAAAGTAGAAGCACAGGATGGAGTCATAACCAAGGAACTCAAAAAAGACGTCAGCGTGACATTAACGAGCGAGGGTGGTGAGAAAGAGAGCTTGACGCTCAAAGGATCTCTTGGAGAAGGGGGAACCACGAGAATCACCGTAAACAAGAATTGCGACTTGACGCTTAATACCTACTATGCAAGTTATGTGGAAGACGATTATGGATCCGTGGTGACCGACGTCACGGTAGATGGGGGAACGTTCACAGTGGGGAACACGACTACGTCAAATCTAGGTTATGTTAAAGGGAAAGAATCCAAGGGAGACTTGACAATTAACGTGACAAACGGAGGGAAATTTCGCCTGGCAAAATACAGCACAGTTGGTCGAAATGATACACTCCGAGGTGAAAATGTCGTCAAGATCAACGTCTCCTCCGGTGGTACTTTCATAAACGAAGGAGGCAGTATCAGCGAGGCAAACGGTGGCAATGCTAGCCCGAGTTGCGAAACGATCATCAATATATCCACCGACGGCACCGGTGGTACATTTGAACACAATGGGAATTTAAGCAAAGCTAACAACCAAGAGAATGGGTCTAGCGAGAAATTGACGATCAATGTGGGGGCGAACGGGATATTCAATACGCCTAATTCATTGCCTGCAGTCACGATAGGGGATGCTCGCACAGGTCATTCATCGCTGGAACTTGCCATTAATGTCGAGAAAGGCGGAACATTCACATGCTCGACAACAGGGGGGACTCCATTTGAGATTGCCACCGCATGGGGTGGCGATGTGCATGCTACTGCAGACATCACAGTAAGCGGCGAATTCAACCTAAAGAATACTCATCTCGGAAGGATGCAGGTTGATTCAGTGTACAGTAGTTATGCCCTCTCTTCCTGTGATGTTACTATCAAAGTGGTCGGAGGAACCTTCACCATGCAGGGAAGCAACAGTACTTGTACGATCGGTTGCTTCCAGAAAAATTTGGTCGGGGGTACTGTGACGACAGACATCACAATAAGCGGTGAGACCGGTGCTTTTAATCTTGAAGGCGGCAGAATCGGTGGCTATCTCGATACAAATTCGCAAAAAAATAAAAAGGGAGAAATAAATGTTGCAATTACCCTCCGGGATAAAGGAACAATGACCGTGGGGGAAAAGGGGCAAATTGACGGCGACAAGTTGATGATTGACCTCTATGATGAATCGACCTTTAACGTCAACAGTAGTGCTAAGATAGCCGATGCCGCTGTCTTCACGATGCACGGCGGTTCTTTGGCGGGAGAAGGTATAGCGAGCCTGCAAGGCAAGGTAGCCATCGACACAGCGGAGGGGTTCACGGGCGAGATCGACCTGGGAGGTCTGGATGCATCTAGGATCACTCAGGAATTCACCCGTAAAGTGCAGAATGCAGACACGGGAGAATACACGTACGAATCCGTTAAAGGCTTCCGCATTGGGGGGGCAGACACCCATATCACGGGCTTGAAAGAGGGCACCACGCTCACGCTGAGTGGAGCGAATGGTGTGGACGGCTACGACAATTCCATCATGGTGGGCAGCAGCAGCGCTTGGCTGAAGACGAGCGATGACGCTTCTTCTATGCCAAGTGGAAAAGAAGCGCTTATTGAATTCAAAACAGGCGATAAGGGAACAGTAGCATTCGAAGATGGCAGCAAGTTCTTCCTCAATTTAGTGGACGCCGACTTGGTGAAGGAATTGCTCAAGGGCCAGGAGCCGCGCGAGGTGAGTTTCCAGGTGTACTTCACGAATGGAAACTTGTCCTTCAGCTCCGGGGATGTCAAAGACTACTTTACCCTCGGTGCCGGCTGGGGTTTGCAAGTCGAAGGATACGAGATGACGAAAGAGGGCGGAGTTCTCACGATCAAAGGCAAGACGAATATCGGTCTCCTGTCCGGTAGTGAAGATGATCCCTCCTTGAAAGATCTCAGCAAGAATGAGGCGGTGATCGTCACGGACAATGCGACATTGTCCTCAACCGAAGAAGGCGGTACTCTGAACCACCTGACCGGATCTGGGGACCTGACCATCACAGGAAAAGGCGAGGTGAATCTTGAGAACAACCTGGACGAGTTCGGCTATGGTGCCTCAGAATTGACCGGCAAACTCACCACGGATCCCGGGATCAACCTGCACAAGACAGGCAGTGAGAATCTGACGCTGTCCGGAGGCTTAGATGCGCAGGGTGATTTGTCAGTGGATGAAGGGACGTTGACCCTCACCGGTGATGACAACACCATCGGCGGCTCGCTGACACTCGGCAAAGACGGTCATCTGCAAGTGGATGGGCAACTCACGCTTTCCGGTAAAAGTGACCTGTCCGAGGCTGGCGACAATCTCTCCGGGAATGGAAAGATTGTGGTGGACGACGGCGGTTCATTGACATTGAACAGCGATGTGCTGACCGACGAAAATGGACCCAGCTTTGGCGCGACAAAGGGCGGCAGGCTTGAGTTCACAGGTGAGACTCCTGTCGATCTCGGAAAACTGTCTGAGGACACGACCGGCACAGTGAAGGGGAGCTTCACATCGAATGCTGATGGCGCCGCCTTTGCAGGTTCCATCGAAGGTGCTCTGACCGTGGAGGGTGGAAGCCTCAATATGAGCAACACCGCGAATGAGGACTGCGACCTCGTAGTGGGATCCGGTAGCAGTGCAACTCTGGCGGCGGGGTCGACGTATCATTCCATCGACAACAACGGAACACTGTCAACCTCAACACCGGAAGGAATGGAGAATGCCTGCATCACGGCAACAGGAGATATCATCTTCCGCAATGGTGCGCATTCACCCGTGAGAATCGATCTGAGCGAGCCGGGCTTGTCGCAGGGAAGCAGTGTTGAAGAAATCAACTACAAGTCGACAGCCGGGAAGATCATCATCGAACATGAGACGGAGCTTGACGTTACACTGACCGGCAACATCCTGGATGCGAAGGGAGACCTGAATGTCGTGATCATGAAAGCCGCGGAGGAAATTGTGGGTTATGATGAATACAAGCCTCTTGCGCGGGCGAACTACATGCAGAAAAACGCCCGATTCATGGCGGAACCTCAGGCAGAAGAAGACTGGAAAGGGATCGAAGCTGTAGCAGTGGTGAAACCGGGGGAAGGCGTCAGCGAAGCCGTCATGAACCAACTCTATGACGTCGGCAGCACCACATTCTGGACAAAAGATGGACAGCTTCTCACGCACATCCCGCAGCGGACGGAAAGCCCGTGGGAGCAGTATGCGACCACAGCAAACAGCCGCGCCGGATTGGGCTTGCTCTATCGTGAGCTTCATCAGAACGGCGTGATGGAAGCCGATCAGGACGTTGTGGAGCTGATTAACGACATAGACAGGTTCGTGGAGAGCAATCCCGCCGAAGCACGGCGTGTACTGGCGGCCGTGGCGGGCAGCACATTGACTTCAGTCTCCGCGGCGCAGAGTGCGGCTTTGCGCAACCAGATGGGCCGCGTGCGTGACCATGCCCTGCAGGCAGCCCGCCTGCGCTGCGCCGGCAATGCCGAGGCGACCGCCCAGCAGCGCCCCTGCAAGAACTCCCACGTCTGGGTGGAGGGTACAAGCTTCTTCTCTGAGCAGCACAGCGTCGGGGATGAGAGCGGCTACCGCCTCAACTCCTGGGGCGGCGCCGTGGGTATCGATGCGCAGGTGGATGCCCACTGGAGCGTCGGCGTGAGCCTCTCGGCGAGCTACGGCGACCTGGAGGCGCATGCGGCGGATGACGCCAAGGGAGATCTGGATACCTACACGGTGAGCTTCTGGAGCCAGGCGAAGAACGGTCGCTGGGGCAACACGCTGCTCTTCACCCTCGGCACGAATGAGGCGGATCTCAAGCGCACGGTGAACTACGGAGCGGGCAGCTACACTGCCACGAGCAACACGAGCGGCAGCAGCTTGGGGGCGATGTGGGAAGTTACTTATGACCTCCACCCGGTGAAGGATAACAAGAGCAACATCCTCCAGCCGCTGTTCAACGTGGCAGTGATGCACACGAGCATGGATGGCTTCAGCGAGAAGAATGCGGGGAACGTAGGCCTTGCCGCAGAGAAGCAGACGCGCGACACGATGACGCTGGGTCTGGGACTTCGCTGGCTGGCGGCGATCAACTCCGCGAAGGCAGTCAACCGCACGGTGAGCACGGAGGTGCATGCGAATGTGGCGCA
>CANQGG010000046.1 GCA_947601655.1 uncultured Akkermansia sp. | reverse complement strand
TATCTCTTTCGAAAAGAGATATACTGCCCTCGCGTTATGCATGTGTTGTGGTACTGTCCGACGTGGCATCCCTTTCCAGAACAGATCTGCTCACGCAAAGAAAACCGACGAAGAGATGAGCCTATTGAGCAGCCTATGCAATCTTCTTCCCATTCATGACGGGAAGATCGTATTCTACAGTTTCACGGAGAGTTTTGCGGACAACCCACGCGCAATTGCGGAGGAGCTGCTACGGCGTGAGTGGAAGGGAGATTTAGTATGGGTGGCGAAGGATCAGCACCAACCGCTGGAACTACCGCAAGGCATTCGAGTAGCAGTGGGACGCTGCCGGATGCGCTACGAGCTTTCTACCTCTCAGATTATCGTGAGCAACACCCGCCTTCCACGATATTGGACAAAAGGCTTCCGCAAGAAAGCCGGACAGCTTTACATTCAGACCTGGCACGGCTCCCTTGGCATCAAAAAGATGGAGGCGGACATGCCCTACACCAGCAGGAGCTATCTGAAACGCGCACAGATGGACTCCGAAAGGATTGACTATTTGATCTCCAATTGCCGTTGGCTCACTCAGATGTTCCGGAGGTGTTTCTTCTACGATGGGGAAATTTTGGAGATCGGATCTCCCCGCAATGACGTGCTGGTGCTCGGGACGGCGAAACGGGCGAAAACTGTGCGGGCGGCTCTAGGACTACCGTCAGAGCGCAAATTGCTGCTTTACGTGCCGACGTTTCGCGATGAAAACAGGACATTGAACCCACCGATGCCAGACTGGGAGCAACTGGTCCGGGCCTTAACGGAACGTTTTGGCGGGGAATGGAGCATTCTTGTACGGATGCATCCCTCGCTGTCAAGGGAGCCGCGCGAGCAATTATCGGCAGTGAGGGAAAAGCAAATTTTAGATTTCACAAATTACCCGGACATGACAGATTTACTGGTAATTGCAGATGCTGTGGTGACGGATTATTCTTCCTGCATTTACGATTTCCTGCTTACAGGAAGACCTGGCTTCATCTATGCGCCGGACTACGCAACCTACGAAAAGCAGCGCGGACTCTACTATCCATTGAAAGAGACCCCTTTCCCCATTGCGGAAACCGGAGAGTGTCTCGCGCACGCCGTCCGTTCGTTCGATGAATCCGCCTACCGTATCGCAGCGGAGCAATTCCTACGCACCAAAGGGTGTGTGGACGATGGTCACGCCTCAGGGCGCATCGCAGACCTCATCGAAAGCATTCTGAACGGAAAGGAGGAAAAAGCATGAAGACTTACGCCATCATCCTCGCCTCCGGCACGGCTCAGCGTTTTGACACACAGGGAGCTCGCCTCAAGCAATTTGCGAAGGTTTCGGGCCGCACACTTCTGGAGCATGTTGTAGAACTCTTTGAACATACGGAAGGGGTAAATGAAATTATCATCGTTATCACCCCGGGGTATCGCGAAACCGTAGAGAATCTTCTTTTGGGAGGCAACTACCACAAGGTCACGCGCATCCTGGAAGGCGGCGCTACTCGGAAAGAAAGCTCGCACATCGGTATCTTTTCCATCCCGGATGCGGAAGCGCAAGTCATCATCCACGACTGTGCCCGTCCTATGCTCTCCCAACGTATCATTCGCGATTGTCTGGAAGCTTTGCAACAGCACGATGCGGTGGACGTCGCCATTCCCTCTGCCGACACCATCATCCGCGTCAATAAACACGGTTTCATCGAAGAAATACCGGAACGCTCGCAACTGCTGCGTGGGCAAACGCCGCAATGCTTCAAGCTGTCGCTCATTCGTCGCGCGCACGAGCTTGCTGCCGAGGAGGAGAGCTACACAGACGACTGCGGGCTCATCGTGCGCCATAAACTCGCCTCGGTTTACGTCGTGGCAGGCGAGAGGGCAAACATCAAAGTCACCTGGCCAGAAGACTTACACTTGGCAGACAAGTTCTTCCAGATTCGCAGTATGAATGAATTGCCAGAAGATGCCGCTACCCTCAGTCGTCTGCGCGCAAAGATTGTGGTGGTCTTTGGCGGCACCAGCGGCATCGGGGAAAGCATCGTGCAACAGGCACGCGAATTCGGCTCCACCTGCATTCCCCTTTCCTGCCGCACCGGGTGTGATGTCACGAACCCCACCATGGTACGAGCGGCTCTGGAGGAAATCGCGCGGCAGCACGGGCGCATTGATGCCATCGTGAATTCCACCGGCCTCCTGCGCGTCGGCAAGCTCGCCACACGGGAACTCGAAGACATTATGGAGGAACTGCGCGTGAATTATCTTGGCGCGATCCACGTTTGCCGCGCCGCTATCCCATATCTCCAGAAAACACACGGTTCTCTCACTCTATTCACCAGCTCTTCCTACACGCGCGGGCGCGCACTTTATGCCCCATACTCCTCCGCAAAAGCCGCCATCGTGAATCTCGCGCAGGCGCTTGCGGAGGAACTGTATGCCGACGGCATTCGAGTGAACGTCATCAACCCTGCCCGCACAGCTACACCCATGCGTACTGCCGCCTTCGGTAAAGAAGATCCTGCCACCTTGCTCTCCCCCACCCAAGTTGCCCGTACCACACTGCTCACGCTTGTCGCTTCCTTCACCGGTCAAGTAATTGATGTCAGAATTAAGAATGCGACAATATCACCGACATGCACTGATCTTCAGAATTCGATGGATAATCACGACAAAAGGGGTTCGTAACCGTCCCTAAACACAGCGTTACACCACCAAACTTGTAAATCTCATCCATAACAAACTGAAATGGGATGCCGGGAAAATGAGAAACGGCAGGAGGAAAGTGAAATCACACAATCGCCGCAGCGGCTTCGGCTGCTCGGCGTCCATCGAGCGCGGCGGAAACAATGCCACCGGCGAAACCTGCGCCCTCGCCGCATGGGATGAGGCCAACAAGTTGCGGATGCTGCAAGGTCGAAGGATCGCGCGGAATGCGAACGGGGGAGCTGGTACGAGTTTCGCAACCGATGAGCAGAGCTTCTTCTCCGGAAAAACCGGGCAACTTATGCTCAAAAAAGCGTAATCCCTCCGCAAGCCGCTCCGCGATACCGCGAGGGAGGAGTTCATGCAAATCCCACGAGGAAATACCCGGGCGGTATCCCGTGCGCGGAAGGGAAGAGGAAACGCGATGAGCGAGGAAATCCTGCACGCGCTGGGCAGGAGCTTTCATGGCTCCCCCACCGGCACGGGAAGTAGCCTGCTCCAAAGCCTTCTGCCACGCAATGCCGGAGAGCACGCCGTGTTCGGCAGCAAAAGCATCGGTATCCTCCGGAGTAACCGTGACCACGAAGCCTGAATTGGCGAGCGGCGAATTGCGGCGGGAGAGAGACATCCCATTCACAACGACCTCATCATTCTCAGTGGCGGCAGGAACGATGAATCCGCCTGGACACATACAGAACGAATGCACACCTCGCTCACGGATGGTGGTGGCGAGAGAATAAGCAGCAGCAGGTAGAAAAGCAGGACGGGACGTGCCAGGCCGCAAGTGGTAGAGAGCAGCATCGATGAGTGCCTGCGGATGCTCAATGCGCACGCCGGCAGCAAAGCTCTTGCGCTCCAGGGCAAGCCCCTCGTCATACAGCATGCGGTAGATGTCCCGCGCACTGTGTCCTGTGGCGAGTATCACAGCGTTTGCCTTCCACTCGCGACCATCCACGGTGCGTACGCCACGCAGACGCAGAGCATCCGCACTACGCAGCAGAGCGCACACCCGCGCGACGAAATGCACCTCCCCACCAGCGGCGAGAATACTGCGCCGCAAAGATTGGATAATGCGCGGCAATTTATCCGATCCAATATGTGGATGAGAAGCAGTCAGGATAGATTCCGGCGCGCCATGCGCAACGAAAATGCGGTAGACATCCGAAACCGAGCCACGCTTGGTGGCACGGGTGTAGAGCTTGCCATCGGAGAATGCCCCTGCACCGCCTTCGCCAAAGCAATAATTTGAGTCCTCCACCACATAGCCTCGACAATTGATCGGCTGCAAATCAAAACGGCGGGCAGAAACATCCTTTCCTCTCTCCAGCAGAATGGGACGCAACCCAAGCTCCAAACAACGCAGAGCCGCGAAAAGACCACCCGGTCCGCTGCCTACGATAATAACCCGTCTTGCATCGACAGAAACGGGAGCGGGAGCGGCAGGAAGGGGTTCCTTCGGGGGCAAACTCTCATCCACCGCCACGAGGCACTCCAGCTGCTTGCAAATCGTGCGCTGACGAGCATCCAAACTCTCCTTGAGCAAGCGAACTCCTTGCACACGGCGACGCGAAACATGCAAGGCATGGGCAGCCGCACAGAAGCGCTCTTCGTCGCAATCAGCCTGAGGTATGGGGAGACGCAAGCTGATTCGGGTAAGCATAAAGGGGCGGCAATGGAATGGAACTCAGCGAAGCGCCTGCTGCATGCAAAAAGCAGGGTCATCCTGTTCTGAAGGGGTTCCCACTTCTACAGCAGGCACACCGGCAACAGTGGTATGAGGCCGCACATCTTCCAGCACTACCGATGAAGCAGCTATCTTTGCACCCTCTCCAATTTCCACGCGACCGAGCACCTTGGCGCCGGCCCCGATCATCACACCGCTGCGCACCACCGGATGGCGATCGCAGAACTCCTTTCCAGTGCCTCCAAGCGTTACTTCGTGCAGCATGGAGACGTTATTCTCCACGATGGCGGTTTCACCAATGACAATGCCGGTACCGTGATCCAGCATGATGCCGCAGCCAATGCGAGCAGCAGGGTGGATATCAATCCCAAACACTTCGCTGGAAAGACTCTGGAGGAGCATAGCGGGCAAGCGACGCTCAGATACCCAAAGCGCATGGGCAATGCGGTAGGTGCAGAGTGCGTGGAATCCCTTGAAGAAAAGCAAGGGGATGAGCGGATTGTGGCTGGCGGGATCACGCTGCACGACAGCCTGCAGATCATCCGCCATGGCCGTGGTGATATCCGGATTTTCGGAAAGCACATTCATGAAGAGCTCTTCGCAATTCTCACGCGGGAAATGAGAGCCTCCCAAACGCTGCGAAAGGCGGATTGCTACCGCCTTATCCATGCCGGAACGACTTAACACAATCTCCTCCAGCATGGGCGCCATCTTCGGCTCGCGCCCAGCTTCCTCCCATGCGCAGTTCACAGTCGTCTCCCATAATTCCACAATCTTCTCCCGATCAAACGGGAGCATTTTTTCAGAGCGTAAGGCGCAGTGTTCTATCATACTCATAAATCGAATTGATCGGGATCATAACACGCATGAAGCATGTCATCCAGCCGATATGTGGCCTCCCCAAGGGCCTCACGAGCAGGCGACTCCGGGAGCATACCGAGGACCTCACGCGCCTCTTCGTTGCGTGCCAACGCCTCTGCAGCAGAAAGTTCAATAGCCACCCGAAATCCCTCTGTATGACGCAGGCGAGGTAAATCAATACAGCGACGATGTTCCACCGCTTCACGGACCTCTGCCGCGATGTCCTCACTGTCGGACTCCATGAGGAAGAAAATCGGCAGAGTCAGCTTGCCCTTCTGTACATCGGTACCCAGGGTTTTACCGGCAACGGTATCTATGCCCAGCAAGTCAAGACAATCGTCATAAATCTGATAAGAAACGCCAAGGAGGGTTCCCATCCGGTGCATATTTTCGACCATCTCATCGTCAAGTTCCTGCAGCATTGCCGCACCGCTCATCGACATGCCAAAGAGAGTCGCAGTCTTTTTGCGGATGATTTCATAATAATCTGCTCGCGTCATTTCCATGTCCCACAAGCGTGTAGACTGCTCCACCTCCCCCTGGCACAAATCGCGCGTACATAACGCCATGCGACGGTTGAATCGAATATCGCCTAAACGTGTTCCCATCACCATGGCCTGCGCTAAAAGCGTATCCCCGAGAAGAACTGCCAACTCGTTTCCCCACAGCGCATTCGGCGTCGGCATATCGCGACGCGTATCAGCACGATCCAAAACATCGTCATGAATGAGCGTCGCCATATGAAGCATTTCCACCAAAGCCGCGAAGGTGACATGTTCCTCGCGAATGCCTCCTGTTGCCGCAGCAGTGAGCAATACAAGCCCGGGACGAATCATTTTACCGCGCCCGCGGCATATCTCCACCATGTAGCGGCGCACATGAGGGGAGAAATCATTCGTCTGCTCCGAGATCGTGCGGCGAACACGCTGCAGCTGGTCACGAATAAGACGTAGATGCTGCTTTTTCTGGCGTAGCTTACTGAAAAAAGAGAAACTCATTGAAAAATAATACCGACAGCACTAGATACAGACAGCCGTTCCCCGACATTTGTAGCAGAGAACGGGAATTTTGGCAAGTCCTATTTTGGCACCGTCCGGGCAGCAGTGGAGTGATCAAAAACTCCAACGAGTAGCGGTGGAGAATGCCCAGCCATTGTAGCAATCAGCCCCGCCATCACGCGCCGTGGTGTACTCGATGCCCAGCATCCACTTGGCGGCATTTTTCTCTTTAGCTGAGAGGTAGAAATCCGCGCCGAAGTAGAAGGTATGCACAGAATCCACCCAGCTGGGAGCGGACTCCGCATCGCATTGCGTGCAGATGTAACGATCCGCCGCCAGTTTGCAGGCGTCGCGACCTGTCATGCCGGTGTAACGTGCCACGAGATCCACATGCGGGGTAAGAGAATAGACGCCCTGAAGTTCGAGGCCAATGTTATTGGAACCGTTTCCTGTCTGTTGCTCAATGGCACTTACAAGGTTGCTCATGAGGAGGAAACGGTCCTTCTTGAACTCATAGCCCAGCGAGACGGCATCCATAAAGCCGAGACCATAGTAATTTTGCCCCTTGGCGTGCTTTCCGTGGTAAGCATTGTCAAAATCATGCAGATATTGAGCAGAAATTTCCTGGTAACCGGATTCTGTTTTGTCGAACTTATGCGAGGCACCGAAGATGACGAAGCAACGATCCTCCCAACCGAATTCCCCCTTGAAACCACGACCGTCGCGGTATACATCCCCGTGGGTCATGCTTTTGGAAGCCGAAGCACGATCATTAGCCATGAGCTGCACGTACACTTTATTCTCCTTATCGGGAGCATAAGTCACATCCACCCCCCAGTTCGAATCCTGTGCAAACTGGTTGGCGATAAGCGAACGTTCTATGCAGTAGATGGAGGAACTCGGCATGCTGTAATCCATCGTGAAGAGGGATTTAATTTTTCCGACCTGCACACTAAGACCTTTCACAGGTTTGATGTCCTGTTTGAGCCAGAGTTCAAACAGGCTCGTGTAGGTAAAATTACGCCTCGTGCGGCCGCCGGCGTACGTCTCACGCTCCGGCAGGCCACCTACGCGCACCCAGGTGCGGAAGGTAGTACCACTGGCCATATCAGCGGTGAGACCAAGCCACGAACGGCGGAACTCCTGATTGACCGGAGAAGCGCCCGGCTTGAGGTGAAGACCATTGCTGCCATTCGGCTGCACGGCTGCCATCTGGAATTGCTCCAACCAGGAGAAGCGAACTTTTTGAACAAAGGTGTCCTTGTTGTCGTACACCACGCAGGCGTCCTTGATATGACTCACCAGCGCATCCGCGCTCTCGGAGAAGGTAGCCGCAGAAGAAAACGAGGCAGTGACGGCAAGCGCCAATGCAGCAAATCGATAGGTTTTCATGCTTTTGATAAGAGAAGTTCTATTGCCGTCAAATGCTCAGCGCAGCTTCGAAAACAATGTTGCGTTGTCGAGGATACTCATGTAGGGCTTGTAATCAATGCCTGCCTCCATGATGTAGAGGGTGAGCAAACGTTTCACCATGCCCAACAGCTTTTCCGGTTCCCACGGTTTTTCAACATAGTTATCCAGACGCCCCTCATTGATGGCATTGATAGTGTCGGCATGCGTGGCTTGCCCGGTGAGCAGCACCTTTCGGGTGCGCGAAAACCGGTGATCGCTTGCTACTTTGGCCAGCAGGTCGGTTCCGGTGTTGCCCGGCATCACCTGGTCAGTGATGAGAACCGCCACGTGACCGCCTTCTTCATCAATCTGCTCGAGCAAACGCAGGCAGTCCTCAGTACCGCCGGCTTCCTCCAACCGCACAAGCGGGGAGAGCGGACGCAGATCACGAAGCACGGAATCCAGCACTTCCGGCTGGTCGTCCACACAGATGATGTTAATCGTTTCCATGGATTTGAGTAGTAGGTAGGTTGATGGTAAATGAAGTGATAGTGTCTGAGCTGTGAAGTTCGATGGTAGCGCCGTAGCTGTCCACAAGACGCCGCACGATAGATAGACCGAGTCCCAGCCCGAAGTCCATCCCCTTCTTCTTCGTAGTGAAACTCGGCTGGAAAATCTTGTCGCGTATCTCTTCAGGGATGGGCGGTCCATTGTTGGAAATAGCAACAGCCACGTATTCCGTGGGCAACAGTTGCAGGTTCTCCGCATGCAGAGTCGTAGTAGTGATGCAAATCGTAGGTTGAGGTGTTTCCGCGTGCTGCATAGCATCACAGGCGTTGGAGATAATATTGCTCCAAATTTGCAATAGCTCGGTGGGGTCGGCAAAAACGCTCGGCAGTTCTCCCAACTGCGTCTGCACGGTGATATTTTTGAGTTTTGAGGAGAGCAGATTCAGCGCATCGCGTACGGATTGGTTTACATCCACCCCCGCCTCGCGCGAGCTGCTCCCGCCACCGAGTAATTTCACCGCGCGCACAATGCCCGAAGCATGACGCGAAGCCATGTGCAGGTCACGCAGGTCGTGACCCAGCTCCCAAAAGCGGAAATTGCGGCGTACATGCTTAAGAAATTTGGCATCAAGCTTCTTGAGACTTGCATCGTCCGGTGCAATATGGGCCAGCACCTTAGCAGCCTCCTGCGGCATATTCAGATCACGTTCATAAGCTCTGGCGCGAGTACGCACCTCACCTGCAGGGAGGAAGGTCTCGTCCTCGTAGCCGTAGCGGAACAAGCGAGCATTCTGAGGATCATCCTCGTTGAGGAAGGAGGACAGATTCTCCGCCACAAAATCCGTGCGGCGGGAAATCACGCCGATAGCATTATTTAATTCATGAGCGATACCGGCCGAGAGCTGCCCAAGCACGGACGCCATTTCCGCCCTCTGCAGCAATCGCACCGCTTCCTCCTTCTCCGACACGTGGGTGAAAATGCGAAAATTGCGCGCCGCAAGCTCATGCACCAGCACCGGCACGAATTGCTGTTCCATGGTGCCATAATGTTCCTCATCCACCGCCTGCGTGGTGTCATCAATGTACGCCACTTCAGCGTCCTCCACGGCAGCGATGTGGTAGCTGCTGCGGTAGGAGCGCGAGAAGAAAGCCTGCACACAGACGTACGAACGCGGCTCGGCACGAAAGACTTCCTGCCCGCGGACCTGAGTCTCAGCCGGCAGCTCACTACCCTCAAAATTATCCGTCCTGCGGTAGGCCACGAAAGTACCACGCAGAACAAGGAAGAGCCGGTGGCACTCCTCATCCTGCCGCACGAGGGTGCCGCCTGCCGGAACCGCGAGAATGCGATCCGGATCCGTAAAATAGACCCGGTTAACCCGCTTGAGCGGGTGCATGATAGAATCCGGCAGGGAGATCATAGTGGGGCGTCAGACGGCGAAGAAACCAATGGTCTGCAGAAAATACATCAGTGCAAAAGTAATGAACAAACCCAGCAGACAGAGTATTGTACCGGAAATTGCCATACCCTTCTGCTCCACGAGACCGGTAGCATACGCCAGAGCATTTGGCGGGGTGGAGATCGGCAGAGCCATACCCAGCGAAGACGCAAACGCAATCGCGCAAAGCAAGCCGATAGCGCCGGCGTCGTCCATGCTTCCGGTCTTCACCATAGCGCCCGCCACACCTGCCAGAATTGGCATGAGCAGCGAAGCTGTGGCAGTGTGGCTCATGAAGGTCGCCATGAAAAGGCAGATGAAGCCCGCTCCAATCATGAGTACCGTGGGATTCCATGTTCCGAAGGGAATGGCATCTATCATGTCCTTGGCCAGCCCGGTCTCTTGCAGCGCAACGCCGAGCGCAAAACCGCCGGCCACGAGCCAGAGCACGTCCCAGCTCATGGACTTAAGATCTTCCTTAGTGATCACCTGCGTGATGGCAAACACGGCAATGGGAATGATAGCGATGGTATTCGAGTCAAGTCCCAGCGAAAGCATATCGCTGAAGCACCACAAAGCAATGGTCACCGCGAAGGTGGCGTACACAATGATAGCCTTGGGAGTTTTAAGGAACTTGCCTCCTACCTCGAGCTTGAGCTCTTTCTGTTGCGTCGGGAACATCTTCACGAGGATGAACCAACCTACCAGCAGCATCACAATCACAAACGGTACGCCAAACACCATCCACTTGCCGAAAGTGATGGTGAGTCCCATATCCTGCATGGCCTTCAAGGCAATGGCATTCGGCGGGGTTCCGATAGGAGTCCCGATGCCGCCAATGTTTGCCGCGATCGGGATGCAGAGAGCAAATGCCGCGCGCCCGCGATCCTCCGGTCCGAAGAGAGCCAGCACCGGGGTCAGGATGGCGAGCATCATGGCTGCCGTTGCCGTATTGCTCATGAACATGGAGAAGAGAGCCGTCACTACCATGAGTCCGAGCATCACAAATTTCGGGTTTGTGCCGAAGGGTTTCAGCAGCACCTTGGCCAGGTTGATATCCAATCGGTATTTCGTGGCCGCAGCCGCCAGGAAGAAACCGCCCAGGAAAAGAATGATGATCGGGTCAGCAAAGGTCGCCATCGTCGTCTTTTGCTGCATCACGTTAACGAATTTGAGATTCTTGATTCGCGCAGAAAGAGCATCCTCATACAGTCTGTGATGTGCCTCCTTGAGAGTCTGCGCCGCTGTTGCATCCCCTTTTGTCTCAGCCTTCTCACTGTAATCCATGAGCTGGAAACCGAGGGTCATGCGCACCTCCTGCTCATTCACAGTTGGCTTTTTCTTGAGGCGCGCATTCACGGTATCTTGAATCTCCTTCAGAAGCTCCGGACTCACAGCGCCACCAGAACCAATGGCTTCCTGAACGATCGCGTTCACTTCCACCTTGTCGTAGCGATCCGGTCGGAGGAATGTAAGGGCCTGGTTCGAAATACCCAACAAGCAAAGCGCAATCACCAGTGTCGATGTCGTCCAAATGGGAATGGGTTCCAAAATCCACATGAGAGCAGCCAACACGAAGAGAGCCACCACACGCGCCTGCACCGGATTAATCGGCACTCCAAGCGCCTCAAAGGGAATGAACAACATCGCCCCACTGAGGAGCAGCACAATAAGAATCTTGAGAAACTTCTTCTGATTCGTACTCATAACAACGTAGCTTTAGTTGACTGGGAGGGGAGCCGTCCTCTACCCGTTTTTCTGCATGACAAACCTCGAAGAGGTCGACGCCGCACCCGCGCAGGAGGTTACACCATTTTCCTGTCTTTTGCAAGTTTTACTTGCACCGTTCGCCTCTTCTGTGCATTGCACTACACCAAATCACAGAGCAATTTGGCCAGCACTGTCATGAGAATGAGTGCAGCGGGGTACGCTGTGGAGTAGGCAATGATGGGCTCCTGACGATCTGTTTTGGCAGTGATGGCACCGAGAGCGGGCGTAGAAGTCATGCTGCCGCAGATACCGCCGAGCGTTTCTGCGAGACTCATACGTAACACCCGGCGCGCTACCACATACGAGACCACCATGGGCGCCAGAGTGACGGCCAGGCCGACAAGGAACATGGAGAAGCCGTTAGCGCGCAGGGTTTCGACCAGAGACGCACCTCCTTTCACCCCTGCCCCAGCCAGAAACAGTACCAGGCCAAATTCCATGAGCAATACACGAGTGGGGCGTGGGATATAGCCGAGAATGGGACCAAGCCTACCGAAATGACCAAGGATAAGAGCCACCACGAGCGGTCCACCGGCGATGCCCAGCGAAAAAGAGCCACCGCTCCCAAAGCTGAATTGCAATTTGCCAAGCAGCACACCCATCATCAGTCCTCCCACCAGTGAGAGTATATCCGCGGCATTCAACGCTCCGCTGCGGTGCCCGCATTCCTTCTTGAAACTCTCGATGGCGGCGGGGAACCCCACCACACGCAGGACATCATTGCGCAGTATCTCGGTGTCGGCCGTTGGAATGAAAGTAACGCCCAGGCGTGTGATGCGAGAAACAACAATGCCATACTGCCCGAGTGTATCAAGCTCACGCAGAGTTTTATTGCAGATAGCACGAGAGAGTACGATAAGCTCTGCACGCTCATCCGTGAAAATACGCGGACGGCATGCAAGCGCAGGCACATGTCCGAAACACGGTACCTCGCGTTCCAAATCCTCACGCTCCCCCACAAGCAACACTTCGCTGTTTTCCGTGAAGATATCCTCCCCCTGCAGAGGCGCCAATGCACCGCCGCGCATCACACGCGTGACGCGACAACGCAGATGCTTCTCCCCACAAAAGGAGCCAATGGAACTCCCTATGATCTCCGGATTCGTCACACGTACCACGCGCGAAACGATGGTGTGCTTATCTTCCGCCTCCTGCCTCCCACCCATACCCTGAGAATCGAGGCTTTGACGCAGCAACCTCGGCAGCAGTTGCACAAAGAGCACCACCCCTATCACACCAAACGGGTAAGCCACAGCATAGCCGATATTCACGCCCGTAGCCTGAACACCCTGGGATTCCATGGCTGCGGCAAGTGCCGGCGTGCTGGTACAGGCTCCAGCAAAAAGCCCAGCTACCACACCGGAATCCATGCCTAAAGCTCTCCCCAGTACCAATGCCACGAGCCACGCTACACCCACCACCAGCACCGCAAGCAATATCAAGTATTTTCCCCGACTTTTCAGCGAATCAAAAAAACGATTGCCCACGCCCAACCCCACACAATACACGAAAATAGCCGTTCCCACATCGGTTATTCCCTCCGGCACATGCAGCCCAAAATGTCCAGCCACAAGTGCAGCAAACAAGACCCCGGAACTTCCGAGACTTATCCCCTTGACGCTCAAATTTCCGAACATCAACCCCACAAAAAGAATTGCAAACAATACAAATGTGGGTACCTCCCAAATTTCCATACGCGGGAGTGTAGCAAAGATCCCATAATCTTACAAGGGTTTTTCGCAAGTTACGCTTCTGCCATACCTTTAATTTTGCGATCCACACACATTTCCCTGCTGAATCTCTTTATTCTTGCAGAGGAGATGGTGTCGGTGATAGAATGCAGGCGTGCATCAGATCATCTTCAATGAGATAAGCGCCGGAGAAATATCGGCTATACCAACGCTGCAGCAGCTTGAACTTATCAACCGCTTTCGCGTGGAGGACGACATCCTTCAAGGAGGGAACGAGGCGAATACGTCGTTTGGAGTTGTGGAACGAGAAGGACGTAAGATTTACCGCTTTCGTTCGGGAGATTATCGGGTTTACTTTACGATGGAGGACGGCGCAGTAATTGTGCAGCGCGTATTGCATACGAATTCACTGAAGGATTTTTTGTTTCGCTCCGGGATGGGAAATGGCACGGAAGATCAGAGACTTGGGGCATCGCGGTCATTCTGGCGCCTCATCGACGAAGGGGAGCAGGCACCGCGCAGTAAGTGAACGGACATGCTCTCATTCACCACGCATGCTCTAAAAACACCATGGCGGATAGGAGCCGTGGCCGGGGTGACCCTTACGCAGCTAATACGGATGCGTACGTTCGTAGTGTTGGCTCTTTTTGCCTTGTTTTTTTTGGGTCTGCAATTCATCCCGTATCAACAGAATCTTGGTGTCGAGTACCAGGGACTCGGCGAGCTGCAACTATTGCGGGATGTAGCAATGGGTTGCATGCGACTCTTCAGCATGCTGTTTTGCATAGCAGCGACATCCCTTCTCCTGCCGCGCGATAGTGAGGATCGCATCCTGTACACGATATTGAGCAAGCCAGTGCCACGGTTCGATTATTTAGCAGGGAAAGCGTTAGGGGTATTGGTGGTATTGGGAACGATGCTACTAGTGATGGATGGTCTGATGGTGGGACTGCTTCAATTACGCAGCGCAGAGATTACTCAGCAGCTACAAGAAGCTCTGGCTGCACGTAACCTCGGTGAGCAGGAAATGCTGCCATACTTACAACAGGTAGCAGAGGCGAGCAATGTGGCAACGGCACAGTGGAATCTCCTGGCATCGTTTCTTGGCTACGCAGTGCTAACGACATTCACACTTGTAATATCCTGTTTCACAAGTGGTACACTGGTAAGCATGGTGTTCGCACTTGGCGGATATTTCATCGGCATGTTTCGTGAACAACTTTTCAGTCTGATCCGATCTGTTGGAGAATTGGGAAGTGCGCCGAATACGACGTTGCACTGGGTGGAGTGTGTATTTTCTCTTGTGTTACCGGATTTCAGCTTATTCAACCTTTCCGAAAACGCTGATGCAATTGCAGAAGCAGGGGCGCGGATGGCGGGAGAATTGGGAGTCATCGCACTGGGATACATGCTGCTGCATTTGCTGATTGGCGCGTGGATTCTTTCGCACAAGGAATTCTGACTTCTTCATCCCATGGATACAAATGATCTAAAAAGCAATGAGGAGCTTATTCATTTCTGCATGCGGCAAGGAAAGCGTCTACTGCGAGGGAGAGGAGTACCTCGGGACTACGAACGCGCCCTGGAATGCTTTGACCGTGCCGCGCAGGCCGGCGATGTGGATGCTCTCTATATGCTCGGAAAATGTTATCTGAAGGGAGTTGGCTGCCGGAAAGACCCAAACGGCGGCGTGGACTGCCTGGAACGTGCAGCGCAACGCGGACACGGCGCAGCGGCCTTGCGACTCGGGATGTGTTTCGAAGAAGGTATTGGATCTCCGCGTAATGCGGAACTTGCGGCGTATTGGTACCGCCGCGCTGCGGCCGCTGGGGAAAGCAAGGCTTTTGACTGTATGCTGCGACTTAACGCGAGCCAAAAAGAGTCCGCGACGTAAAAATATAGATAACAGTGATGGCATCACGCGTGTTTTTACGACACAATAGGGGGCATGAATCCCCCGATAGCTGATGCATTGAATGAGCAGATCAACAAGATATTCAATATTGCTTTTCTCTACCTTTCATGCTCAGTTGATTTGAAGGAATATGGAATGAATGGGACAGGAAGTTGGATGCGGTTGCAATATCACTCGGAATGCTCGCACGCACTAGGCTTACTTGACTATATGGGGCAACGCCGTGTGGCAGTGAAAATGCCGCACATTTCACCTGCCAATTACGTTTGGGAAGATCCGTCAGACCTATTCCGTATCACTTGGGAGCACGAAAAAATCATCACCACCGCCCTGAATAATCTTCTCGCTCTATGCCGTAGCGAGCAGGACTTCGCCACCGAGCAGCGTTTGTTCCCCATCATGCACCGGCAGATAGAAAGGGAAGGTCACCTGGGAGGCATTTTGCGCAATTTATTGCGATGCGGAAAGGATGCGTGCGCCCTACTATGCTTAGATGAAATAATCGGGCGAACTACGAGGAATATCACGGCTCAGCCGTTTCACTGGGAGTGATACCACAAACTCTGCTCACTTGGATTTATCCGACCGCACACGAAACAATCTTTCGTAAATGAGATCTCTCGCAGAAAGTGGGCATGCATCCCATTATCCGTACAAGAAAGGGCACTCCCCTTGCAGGGGGAGCACCCTTTGAAAAAGCAATGGGAGAGAGATTACTTCTTCTTGGCAGGCTTTTTGCCGCCCTTCTTCTTGAAAACAGAGGAAGGTTTGAAAGCAAGCGTAGTGGAAGCAGCGATCTTCATAGCAGCGCCAGTCTGGGGATTACGACCCGTACGAGCAGAACGAGTCTTCATCTCAAACGTACCAAACCCGATCAGCTGAACCTTGTCGCCACCCTTTACAGCAGCGGCGATGGAATCCAACACAGCGCCAAGAGCAGCTTCGGCGCACTTCTTGGTAGCGCCTTTACCAAGCTTGGTCTGAATCTTCTCTACAAGTTGAGTCTTGTTCATAGAGCTTCATGGTAGCATTCTCTCTGTTTAATTCAAGCGAAAAAGCGTGAAAATCATGAGAAAATCAGCTTTTTCCCAAGCGTTAGGGAGTGTGACAGGCGCAACACGCCGTAAAAGATGCAAAAGTATTTTTGAAAAGTTCAATTTTATACTTGACAAAATCAACTCATACCCTCTGCAGTAAACCGCATGTCCGTAAGTTGTCGCGTAGTTTTTTCACGTCATCAGGAGAGAACAAACGTGAACTGATCTCAATTTTTTCCCCCTCGGAGAATACAAAAAGAAGAGAGCAATGGAAGATGCCGTCGGTATCAAATTCCGAAAGCTCGACACGCTGTAAGAGGGACCAGCGAGTGAAGCGATGAAAAAACCATATGCGGCGAGAGATACCTTCACGGAGCAGCTCTACACGCAATGTGGTATAGAAACTACCCCAAACCAACGCAACAATTGCGCAGACGGCAGCGGTAAACTGCTGCCAGAATTCCAACAGGTGCCCAGAGACAAAAGCATACACCACAGACGCGACAACGGACACCATCATTCCGGAATAGAGGAAACGGTTTGCACAGCGGAAACAGCATGGTGTAGGCGTATGCTTCATTGCCCGAAACAGAAAGATATCAGCCTTGAGAGACGGTTTTCGGAATGTCTGAATAGTCGCCGCCCGGGCGATACTTCACATCAATGGGAAGTACAGTACCACCGCGGTTGTAATCCTCCACCGCACGAGAAACATACACAGGCATGCCCATAACACTGTACTCATAAAGTTTGCGCGCTGTAGCAAAGGGTGTGCGGATACAACCGTGTGAGAGACGTCGCCCAGGGACAACTCTGCCGCCGTGGATACCGACGCCATCCCAAGTGAGACGGTGCCAATGAGGCATAGAGGCAGGACGAAAGGTGGCGCCTCCCGGATGGTGATCATTCAGATCAGCATTTGAATCAATGACGCGCCCTTTCGAATTAATCCATTTCCCATAACGAGCGGAATGGTGACTGCGACTTTTTTCCATGACCCGGAAAACACCTGTTGGGGTTTCGTGCCCATCGGTTCCTGTGGAAACAGGCCAATCAAAGGCAACTCGACCGTGGATGTAAAGCCTCGCCCGCTGCTGTGGCAGGCAGATAATGATCTTTGAATTGGTGGCCGTAATACGACTGAGTAGCTCGTCGTCACTATAAACACGAGCGGTGGCAGGATAGTCTTTTTCTGCAACAAAGTGCTCATAGCTCCCAACGGGAAAGGGGTTGACGTAGTCTGAACGCCTTTTGCCGGGCATTTGCAGGGGATTCATCCCTTGCGTGTCCACCACAGGCGGCAGTTCCTCTTCCTGCACTACTCTACTAACTCGCGGTATTGCAGTCTGCACCGGTGCTGCAGTCGTTTCCTGTCGCGTCGGCAGCGGCATTGAGGAGCATGCGACAAAGAGAAAAGAGACGCTACTCCAACATGCAACGCGCACTGCGATCATGAACGACATGTTCATGGGAAGAAAGGGATGGCAACAATATTCAGCGTGCGACTGACGGAATACGCAGTACCTGACCTGCACGTATCCTGTTTGCCTGATCAGCGGTCATGTTATTCGCTCGCATAATCGCGATCACAGTGGTGTGGTGACGAGCGGCAATGCCGCCGAGAGTTTCGCCGGGCTGCACTTTGTAACTATGCGTGGCGGAGGCTGGCTTGACGGGAGAAGAGACAGTAACGCGTTGCCCGGCACTCGGCAACTTTAGTCTTTGTCCTGTACGAATCACAGAGGACGGAGTAAGTCCATTTGCACCACAGAGAGCAGAGAGCTTTACCCCATGGCGACGTGCGATAGCGGAGAGAGTATCACCCCTTTGCACCTGCACGCTATCGATCGCCGTAGAAACTGGTGCCGTAGAAACTGCCGACCCAACAGCAGTCAAGCCCGCACTGCTCCCTTTTTCCACAGCCACTTGATCCTCTTGGGGACCGCGAACAGAATCCGAAACGAAGGAAAAGTTCTTTGCAAAAAAATGGCACGAGGAAAGTCCCAGCACGCAGCTGAACGCAGTGAAGATGAAAACAGAGAATCGGAACATTCCGGCCATTTCCTTCTGTTTTTCGATGAGGGTAGACTGAAAGAGAATCAGCGCTTGGAGGGAATGACCAGCTTGCGCCCCGGACGAATCTTCGAAGCTTGGGAAGCACTGATGCCATTAGCCTTCATAAGACTCGAGAGCCCCACACCGTATTTCTCGGCGATACCGGAAAGGGTTTGACCGGCGGAGACGGTATGGGTTCTGGAGGAGGGCGATGCTTTCTTTCCAGCGCCTTTCTTCGATGATGCTTTCTCGCCTTTGTACCCTTTTGGAGTGTAGCGCACCTTAATCACCTGCCCAGGATGGATGATATCCCCTTTAATTCCCGAATCCTTGCGAATCTGCGCCACGGTGGTGCCGCTACGCTTGGCAATAAGGGTAAGATTGTCGCCGGGACGCACTTTATACACAATCATGGTGGGTCTCTTCGGCTTCTTTGCAGCGGCGACCCCCTTCTTACTGCCGCTTGTCTTCTTACTGACACCGCTGCTTGTCTTGCTGACGGACGCACCGGAGGCCGTCAACCCGGCGTCAGCAGGGTGAGGTACAGCAAGCGGATCTGTTCCCCCGACAACGCTTTCCACAACGGGAGCATCCTGTCCGCTCTCTGCAAGTTTAGGTTGGTTCTGTCGAGTTGAACCAGCAGAAACCGACGCCCGCGTCGGTTCAGGGATGGCGTAATCGTTGCGAGAAACAACATCCGGAGTGCGGCTGCCGGCTCCCACTTGAGCGCCGTTCGTACCGTCGTCCTCCAGAAGCCAGGGAGGAATCTCCCCATCTGCCACCTCACTCATTGGTAGGGCTGACTCCGTGTATCCATCGGCATCCGTACTACTGCATGACGAAAGTACAAAAAAAGCTCCGATTCCCAAACACACAATTCCGCAAAAGTTCTTCATACGCGAGGCAGAATATCATATTCGCATTCTTTTAGCAAGTGCGAAGTGTATCATCCCTTGGCAATGTGGATTGCAAAATTAAATGCAACAAGACGCAGGCACAAAAAAGGTGCCAGTTGGTTCGTTGCAGGGTATATTAA
>CANQGG010000045.1 GCA_947601655.1 uncultured Akkermansia sp. | reverse complement strand
GGGGCGATGAGGAGGGCGAGGGAGATGGAGCTGACGAGGAGGGTGCATGAGTTGCTGATAGGGAGGAGGGAGGAGAGGGAGGCGAGGGCGATGGTGGAGGCGTGGGATGATTGGATGGCGAGGTTTAAGGTGGTGATGGCAGGTAAGGAGGGGGAGAAGAGCCGGCTGGGGAGGGGGATGGAGGCGATGGCAAGGATGGTGGCGCTGCTGGAGAGTACGAGGGCGGCGCTGCCGGGGAGGTATCGCGTGGGGTGGCTGGATGTGCAGTTGAGGTGGGCGACGTGGTATGCGCAGATGATGGAGAGCGGGGAGGTGACGCTGAGCGAGGAGTTGAAGGATGATAAGAGGTATGCGGCGTGGGCGGCGCGTTTCCGGAATGAGGTGGCGCGTAAGGAGGGGTTTGGTGTGAGCGAGCAGGGGTTGAAGGAGTTTTTGGCGGATATGGTGGGCAAGAGGATGGATGCGGTTTTGGAGAATGTGGCGGCGAAGTGCCGGCGGACGCTGGAGAGGTTTTTGAAGGACCGGGCGAGGGAGAGGATGGATGATATGGCGAGGAGGCTTTACCCGAAGAGGGAGAGGGGGAGGGCCTGGCCGAGGGGGAAGGCGGATGCGGAGACGTACCGGTTTGTGCAGGAGGCGTATAAGCACATGGATGCGAAGCCCGGGGAGAAGGGGGAGAGCGGGGATTATGAGGCGGAGACGGAGCGGCTGGAGAGGCTGCTGGAGGAGGAGACGGATGAGGGGAAGAGGGCGGAGCTGAGCAAGGAGGTGATGATGCGGAGGATGTTTGGGGAGTGGGGGAAGATGAGCTATGAGCAGGCTCTGGCGGCGGAGGAGTATTTTACGGAGAGGGTGCTGAGCGGGAGGGATGCCTGGGCAGAGAAGCAGCAGGCGAGGAGGGAGAAGATTGCGTATTTTTCCATTCATACTTGACAATGCCTGCATCATCTTTACCATTTACTGGCGTAGGGATGCCATCTCCTGATCTCGTGCGTTGGAATGATTTTCACATAACTGTGTCATGCCAAACTCTTGGGGATCAGGCGTCCTGCAATTCGGCATATACGAACCGAATCTGAAGCAGTGCTGAAAAAAGTTAGAAGAAACATGGGATTTCGATTTTACAGACGCATTAAACTTTTGCCGGGAATCACCCTCAATTTAAGCAAACGAGGAATTTCCCTCTCGTGCGGAACCCGGGGCGCAAACCTGACATTTGGAAAATCAGGAGTACGCAAGACAGTAGGCTTGCCCGGAACAGGCATGAATTACTCATCTCATTCCTCATGGGATTCTCTGCGATCGCTGTGGCGTAAAAAGACTTGAACACCATCACACTGCTTAACGTGCCATAATGGGAAAATATGTCGGTTATTACCGGAGCTGAGTTGTTGGAGGCATTTATGATGACAGATTACTCTAAAACCGGCGAAGTCAGCAATCTCCGGCATGACGACAGTTTTCCATGAAACTTCCGGCTCCCAAAGCAGGGGAAAATGCGGTGTTGCACCAAAAGGGCTCTTGCATCGAATTCACGCCCTTCATGTTTATGAAATAGTATATTTTGTGCTTGCTAAGGCAGGCAATACTTGGTATGGTGAGCAGCTGCGATGAAGACCTCGTGCAGGAAAACCATGGCTGTGGCTCTCATGTTGGCAATTTTCCCCGTCATTGCTATTGCCGACGACACAAAATCTCAACAACAGCAGGAACAGACGACGGATGCTTCCGCTTCACTCATTGCTGAAATAGAGGCTCTGAAAGCCGCAGCGCAGAAAGTGGATAGGAAAAATGCCGAGAACACGGCACGTTTTATTCAGGCAGCGCAGGCATTGCGGAGAAGACTCGTAAGCTTCATTGGAATAAGCGACGTGCGAAGTGATGAGGAATTGCAACAAGTTGAGAAACGGTTGATGACCATTATTCAACCGGAAGGAAAACTTCGCTCGCTTTTCGGTGAGGTGCGTGAACTTATGGAACGCATGCAGACCGCGCAATACTACGGGAACGATGAGATTGTGCGCGAGGTTGCCTTTCTGAATTGCACCCCGATGGGTGTGGAGCGTCGTCAGCGGGAAGCCGAGGCAATCATAAATCTTGTTGAACCTTTCTTTCACAGTTACCTGCATACCATTGATCTCGCAGAAAAGACGGACGGCACGGACCCGGGCAAAACGAAAGAATTCTGCAAGTCTGCACGGGAAACAGGTGATCACTTCACTTATGTGCTCATGGCATTTGCCCTCGGGGAGTACGGTGGCGAACGCGTATGCAAAGAGGATGTATCTGCCGTTTATGCGGTCTACCGGGAAAGATTGTTCCCCCTGGAACACAGTCTCGAAAAAGAGGTAAAGCGGGTGACGAATATCCTGCGCAAAATGAAAGGGCACGATTGCTATGGCGATGATGACATCAAGCAGGCCAGCGGCATTATTGCCAACATCAACCAAGTGCTGTGCTTGCAACCGATGCCGGAAGAGGCAACTCCGGAGCAGATCAAAGAGATTGAGACGAAGATTGCAGAACGCGCCGCAGATGTGAGAGCTGTGCGGGAGCTGAATGTGCAGGGAGGTCCGGGCTTCACCAAGGAAACTGCCTGGGTGATGAAGGACACCACCCCCGATGCTGTTCACAACGAGTACCGCGTTATTCATGCACTCGGTCTCCCTGATTCCATCATGCAGGCTCTTGTGCATGGGGAGAAGGACGACAAGACTTACGACGTACACACCATTGTCATCCCGTACGATGAAGGGGACGTCACGTACCGTCTTTACTTCGATATAACTGAGTATTGGAAAAAGCAGCACGAGAAGAAACAGCACAAGGTTGAATAAGTCCCCGAACGGTCGAAATGTACGGCAGGAATGCGGGAACAATAAGCCGCTGCCATTTTGTCATAGAATAAATTCATGGAGAGTAAGAATAAGACAACATTATTGCCGGAGAAACTTTTGGAACAAGTACCGCTGGACGAATTAAGAAAGTTTGTGCAGAAGCAGGCTCGGTGTAATGCCGACTTTGCCTGCGAATTGAACGACTGGTTGTGCGAGAGGTTTGCCAAGTTTCCGTCTTTGGAAGAGAAGTTGGCAAATAGGGTGGAGAGGTTATTTGATCACGTGGAGGAGAAAAGGGGGTGGTATGGACATTATGATGATTATGGTATCAATTGGGCGGTCGTGACGGGTGGGATGAGAGATGTGCTGGATACCCTGAGGAAGGAATTGGAAAAGGGTAATGCACGATTAGTAGTCCGGATCATAATGAAGTTCATCCGTACGCTCCAGGAGCGAAACGATGAAACCATGTGTGATGATGATTATGTGGAGCTTGCTGACCTTCACGAAGAGTTTGCAGAAATGCTGGAAGCATGTGCCAAGCTTGAATCATGGCCGCTTAAAGAGAAACGCGAGCTGCTTGATGAGCTGCGCCAGGCGTCCAACTACAGCGTTTACAAGGAGTATGATTTCTACTCCATGGACTCGTTATACGTTGATGTCATGCTCACCGCGCTGCCTCTGGAGGAGGCATACACTGAACTGATGAAACAGGAATCGAGTATGGGGGAGCGGCTCCTGAGTCACAAGGTGAAATTGCTGCGCAGGCTCGGTCGGGAGGAGGAGGCTCAGCAAACGATTCGTACTAACCTCAAGTGCGATGAGATCGTTTTCCCGGAAATAGAGCGCCTGCGCGATGCCGGGAAACTCCCCGAAGCCAGAGACCTGGTGGAGAAACGAATGTCGGTTAGGGGGAAGTCTGTGCAATCTCTCGAAATCTTGCTCGACATTGTAAAGCGGCAAGGTGACACACCGGCAGTCATCGAGACCCTTTATCAGCTGGTGCTCTCCGTTCGGTACGATCTTTCCTACTATCGAAAATTAAAAAAAGTGGTTCCTCCCGCTGACTGGGCAAAGATGTACGACCGCATCCTTAGGCAACTCAATAAGGAAAATGAGGAGGGTCATCTGGCGTCCATTTATGCCGAAGAAAAAGACGGCGATCGCCTCTATCGCCTCATTATGCAAAACCATTATAATCGGTTTCCTCTCATCATGGAATACATGCCGATTCTGCCGGAAAAATACCATCCGGAACTCCTCCAGTATGGTATCCGTCATCTGAAAAAATGGCTTTCGACTGCAGCGCCGCGTAAGGAATACGTCAGATTTGCGAGAACATTGAAGGAATTCTCCCGATTACCCGGTGGCGCTCCCTACGTTACGGAGCTTCTCGCTCACATTCGCACCACCTACACGCGACGACCCGCTCTGATCGAAGAACTTCGGGATCTCCATTAATTCCTCCCCAATCCACGTGGGAAGTTTGGACAGAGCCTTGAATCATCTTCCCTCGAAGAGTTCCTGCTGCTCCTTGAGGAGGGAGAAGGATTTGCGCACCATGGCACGTGTTTCGTTGAGGAGATTGAGGAAGAGGATGTGCGTGCGCATGTTAGATTCATCGGAATCATGGCGCAGGAGTTGGCGAGTGATCGCCTCGGCAAATTGCTCACTCAAGTCCCCGGCCTCTGCCATGGCTCGCTGCATGGGTGTATAGTCGCCGGATTCAAGCATGACGATGAGACCGGGGAAGAAGGACGCCACGCGGTTGCTCATGTCCAGTAGTTCATGTGCTTGCACCGCATCCAGCCCGACGTGTGCGTTGTCGATGTGATTGAAACTGACCTGCGTGATGCTGCGCAGACTCTCGGCGATACCGATACAGCTTTCCAAGATGCGGAAGACCATCTGCCCGCGCTGTGCCATGGCAGCGTCCGCCCCTTGCAAGGCGGGCAGTAATTCGTCCTCCTTCACGGCACGCAGGGTGCGTACGATGTCGCGCGCTTTTTTGCGCAGGCGTTTGAGGGCGGTGCGATCCTCGTTCAGCAGGGCCTGCACCGTGGCGGTGTAGATGCCCAGGATACGTCCCAAGCGGTCGGCAGAGGTCACGCCTACATCATGTAAACCGGCATTGGTGAGGGAGAGAAGTTGCGGACGTTTTGCCGTCTTAAGACGGTGAAGAATGGCGGATTTCACGAGAATAAACCCGGCGAGCAGTACCATGGCGCACACGCCCCAAATGCCGCAGGTGATCATCATTCCTGCGATGATGAAGGAGGCGAATAGGGCGCCCAGTCCGGTGAGGAACCAACCGCCGATGACAGCCAGCACGCCCGTGATGCGATACACCGCACTGTCGCGGCTCCATGCGCGGTCGGCCAGGGATGACCCCATGGCTACCATGAAGGTGACGTAGGTGGTGGAAAGAGGCAGGCGCAACGAGGTGGCGAGCGAGATGAGCAACGATGCTACCGTGAGATTCACGGAGCCGCGGATGAGGTCGAAAGCATGGTCCTCTTCTTCCTCCGGGCGCAGCGGCTCAAATCGGGAGGCGATAAATCGTCGGACGGGAGCAGGGGTGATGCGGCTGATGAAATGAATTGCTTGCAGGGTGAAGCGTACAGCAGCGCGCGCAGGGGCACAGGAACCGAACCGTTCCGCTCCGCCACCACTGCGGGCGAGCTTGACTTCCGTTTCCGTCACAGTTCGCGCTTTTTTCGAGAAGAAGAGAGCCGCCACCATGATGAGTCCGGCGCCAATCAGCCATGCCGCGTGAGCCTGCACCGGCGCCGCCAGCGCACCCATCTGGAGAGTGGACAGGTCGCCTCCCATCGACACAAAGTCTTGCGCGATTTGAAACGAGGATTCCGCTGCCATGAAGACGCCGATGAAGTTCACGAGGTCATTCCCGGCAAAGGCAAGCGCCAACGCGCAAGTGCCTGCCAGCACGGTGAACCTGAGCACGTTGATCCGAAAAATGTGCTGCAATGAGAGGGCGATTGCGTACCAGATGCCCAGAGAGCAAACAACGGCTGTTCCCATATTCGCTTGCAGCCATGCCATCACCTGCGGGGCAACGAGCGTGCTATGCTTGAGTCCTTTGAACACGGCAAAGTAGGTGATGGCAGTGAGTGCTAAAGCGCACCATGCTGAGCCAATCCACCGATAAGCCTTTTGGTAATGAAAACTGAAGATGAGGCGCGACACTCCCATCACCACGCAACCGCACGTGAAAGCGACACCGACGGAGCAGAAGATGCCCGCGATCATGGAGAGCGTGCTTGAGGAATTGATGTAGTTGCCCACGGATGCGATAGAGTCACCGTCCCGCACGATGATGCAGAGGGAAACAGCCAGTGCAGAGCCGAGCAATTCAAAAACCAGCGACACCGTCGTGGAGGTCGGCAAGCCGAATGTGTTGAAGATATCCAGCAGGATCACATCCGTGAGCATCACGGCGGTGAGCAGGATCATCACCTCGTGGAAACTGAATTGAGAGGGCACAAATACGCCGCTGCGGGCTATTTCCATCATCCCTCCCGAAAAAGAAGCTCCGACGATGACCCCGACCGCTGCCACACTCAGGATCACCCACCGTTTTGCGGCTTTGCAGCCTACAGCGGAGTTGAGAAAGTTCGCAGCATCGTTTGATACTCCCACCACCAAATCCAACACTGCCAGCAGCAGGAGCAACCCCAGTATAAACATGTATGTCGTATTCATGACATCCCCCTTATAACGCCACGAAATACCGCACGCAATCTCTCTACCGTGAAGCTTTCGCCACGGGAATTGTGGCGAAACAGACACAAAAGAAATTGCTGTTGCAATGAGAACTCGTGAGCGCGTATAATGGGTGCGTATGATCGACTGGGAAATCACTGTGGTGATGGTGCTCATCGCCTTTGCTCTGCCTTTTTTCTTTCTGTGGCCTCAGATGCGTAGCATGACTGCTCACGTTCGTGCTCGTCACGCGGAAGTCGAGTCGTTGCGCCGTCTCAGCCGAGATTTGGAAGAACACCTGCAGCGTGATAAAGGTCTCTTTCTGGAGGCCCTTGGAGTGCCATTCCTCTTACTGCTGCCTTCCGGACGCGTGGAAATGGGGAATCATGCGGTCGAGGAGTTGCTTGGTTACCCCGCCAATGTGAACATACTGCGCCTGCTTCCGCCCGGTTCGCTGCGTGACTCTCTCAGCGATGCTGTGCAAGCTGAGGAATCCCGCCAATATACGGTCACGCTCCCGCACGGTGGGGAGGATCGAACCTTTCGTATTCTTTCCACGCCGATAACTGACCAGCGTCGCCACATTGGTATCGTCTTCCACGACATCACCGAGGAGCAACGAACGCTGCTCATTCGCCGCGATTTTGTAGCGAACGCCTCCCACGAATTGCGCACGCCGCTCACGATCCTGAGCGGCTATCTGGAGAATCTTCAGGAAGACAAGGAACTTGCGTCGGATGCAGCGGCTCGAGAACGCGTCCTCTCTCTCATGCGCAAGCACACGGAGCGACTCGTTCGATTGGTCGAGGATATGCTCATGGTATCACGCCTGGAGAATACCGAGACGAGTGGACTCAACTGGGAGAAGTTCGATTTTGGCGGAGTACTGGAGGACGTACGAGGGCGCCTGGAAGGGCTTCTCCGTGCACAGGAAGTTGTGTGGACAACTGATTTTTCACCGCAACCTTTCATGATGCGAGGGGATTCATTCTACTGGTCGCAGATCCTCTTCAACCTGCTGGAGAATGCACTGAAAAACAACCCGACGCCCGGATTGCAGCTGACCGTGTCAGCGCGGCTCAATGAGGACAGATCTTGCTCTGTCCGCGTGAGCGATAACGGCGTCGGTATTGAGGCGAAAGATTTGCCCTATATTTTCAATCGTTTCTACCGTGCCGATAAAACAGGACGTGTGAAGGGCACAGGACTCGGCCTCTCCATCGTGAAACATGCCGTAGAAGCGCACGGCGGCACCATTCGCGCAGAGAGTTCTCCCGGCATTGGCGCCTCCTTCACTATCACCATTCCGGAGCATGTACGAAAATCGGATGTCCGATGAATTACCAAATTTAGTCTGAAGCTATGCCACCTCGCGTGAGAGATTCTCTAATTCTTACTTGAACACATTACAGTTTACCCCTGGGTCATAAAAAAATCCCGTTCCTATTTTCTGTGATCGGATCGCACTTACCTTGGGGCTCCATCCCCTCTTGGATCACGAGGTAGAGGCTTCCTTTGCGGTCTCTTTGGTGCGCACGCTCGCTCTGATATGGAGATTTCGTCTCTCAAACACGAATTTGAGAATACGAAACTTGATCATTACAGACAACTTGTAAATCATGGGAAAGAGATATGTAAGCATGGTCTTGGCTTATATATCCCTGCTTTCATCCTTAAGCATTCGTTATCAGCCAGCAAACAAAATTCTAAAACATTCCTCATGCTTTCCTCGATAATATCAGAACCTGACCACCTCACGAAATAAGGCGATAAACGACTCTCTCGTGACGCATACGTATATTTTGCCATACACAATCCGAAAACCAGGCAATGGAAACGGGACTTGCCCCTGGCAAAAGTGTATGGTAGGATAACGCCAATCGATGAAGCGAGTGGTGCCCATTTTCATTCTCGGCGCAGTATGCTTGTGTGGCTGTAGTCTCAGCAAGCATCTCGCGCGCACCTCAGTTCGTGTTGAGAAAATGTACGCCGACACACTCGAATGGGGAAAACTGCCGATTCGCACTATCACGTGGGAACAAGCCCTCTCCTTGGCACGTAAGCATAATTTGGAACTCAAGGACACGGAGGATGAAATAGAGAACGCTAAACGTCAAGCTTTGAGCATTTACACGGACCTGATCCCAGGTGTGTCGTACTATGGGTACATGACGCGCTCCATCGCCCAGTTGTCCGACGCTGTGGAATCAGATGATCTAAGCAGCTCAGTCAATGTCACTTTCTCCATTCCCGCGCTCACGCAGGTGCCATATCGGGTATATTCCTCGAAGGCGCGTCTTTTTGCAGCAATGAAGGCAAAAGAGGGACGATACCGTGAAATTGTCTCCAAATTATACCGTATTGTGCGTGAGCGGGAGATCGAATTGGCCAGGGAGGATCTCGAAAAGAAAGATCCCGAACGAGAAAAGAAGCTTCTGCTGCAAGGTGAAGAGGATTTAAGGGAACGGGAAGAAAAATACTGGCAGGAAGTTGCACGACTCATCGGCGTGCGCGATGTGCGTTGGCAAATTGAGCCCGAGAGTATGCCTCATGTGAAGTGGGAAGACTACGAACCTCGACTCAATCGCCTAGGCAGTCTGGTGGTCTGTGGTTTTGCCATGCGTCTTGAGCAGGCTCGCATGGCTCAATACGGCATAGCTCTCAACTATTTGCCGACCATTAATACAAGTCTCTACAGTCCTTCCCTCTTTTCATCGACCGGTGGCACGTACTCCGGCACCTTTCTGGATGAGGATGATACGCGTTTAAATCTGAGCATCAGTTATTCTTTGGACACAAGACTCAGTACGTGGAATTCCTATCAGCAAAACAAGGCTCGCTATGAACGGGAAAAAATTAAGGTAGCCGACGAGCTGCGTGACCATCGGAATCGGATTTATCTGCTGAGGCGAAGTATGAGCGAGTATGCGGCCTGGCACAGCTTTATGTCCAAACAGATTGCTTTCCTGAAATCTGCAGATAAGCTCCACGCTGAAGATTTTATCGAACGTGCAGGGAAATTGCACGCCATGCAGATGGAGCTGTTGAATCAGGAGGAAAAAGCGATCGAATCGGAAGCGGCTCTTGTTTTGGAATACGGCATGCCTGATGAACCGGATTCGCCTCCCTGCTCTACAGAGATCACTCGGCACTGAAATTTGGCGGGAAAGGCAATCTGGAGTGGGGAGAGAACTGCTGTGTGGAAGCAGCTTCTTATCCTGCAGAGGCGACGAGAATACGCTCCAGCAAATTCATAAGCTGTGACGTCTCCAGTCCTTCCATGGTCTGTAAACTCGAGCGCAGAGCAAGCAACTCCTCGCGAAGGTGAAGCAAGCGTTCCCTGGCAGGTAAAACCACTTCTCTTTGCTCATCAGTGCGTGGCGGATCCAGCAGAGTGAGCATGCGCCTCGTATGCTCCATTTTCTCGGCCTGTTCCCGGATGGTATTCACTGCCTCTGCCACTGTGGTGTCATCCTTAATCTTTCGTAATACAAAAAGGACATTCTCCATCTGATCACCCAGTTGATTGTAGAGCTCCGTGTAAGGTAGATCCTCCGCCTGCAATCCTCCAGTTGCTGTGGAGGTGCCTACCTTGTAGCTCCGGAATACCTTCATGAGCTCCTCGCTGCCATAGGCATCCACTTCATACAGACGTCTTAATGTTGTCAGGCATATTTGTGAGACGTGCGTGAGCGACGTCATGTATGTCTTGATTGTGCGCGCGTCGTCATCTCCTGTGATTGAATAGGTCTGCAGCTTCTGAAGCCTCTCGCTCATGGATTTGAGCAGTGCATCCAATTTTTCCGCCACTTCATCGGCGCTTGTTTTATCCACCACAGTGCTGAGCAACGCCTCCACCTGCTGTCCTTCCGCTACCAAGCTCTCACACATTTTTTCAAGTGGCGACTTCGTTTCCTGCTGAAAATCAGATGCAACTCCAAATTCTGCCTCCTGCGCTCCAAGTTGCGACAGAAGAAGTAGGAGTCCTGGGAACAGGAGGAGAATGCGTTTACAACTCACAATTTGCGCCCATTTTACAGGCGTTTACACTGTCTGTCAAGAATTCTGTCGAAGCAATTGGTGACATTTGCTGCATATGTTTTTATTATCCACAGAATCAGAAGTTAGCACGGATTGCAACAGCATATTGCCAGCCGGTGAAACCGCGTTCACCCATGGCATCGTGACCGGAGGCATGAGTGTACTCAGCGCCGAGCATGATCCGAGCACGGTCAGTCTTCTCCGGATTGAGGTAGAAATTGAGACCGAAATAGAATGACTGCGAGAGGTCGCAGGTGGAAGAATATGCGCTATTGGTGGATGCGTAGCGGCTGCCACTCTCAACGGCGTTGCTGCCGATGGCTAGAGCATATCGAAACACCGCCTCCACCCGTGGACTGATACGATAGGTGGGGATGAGCGAAACACCGCACACGTTTTCCGAGTTTTCTCGCTTACCAGCGGATGTTGTCACATTGAAACCCGCCATCGCTTCCGCCATGGAACCGAACTTGCCGCGTTTCACCTCCCATGTGAACGCCACAACGTCCTGCGCGCCCGGTCCTTCGTAGGATGCGGCCTCCTCCGTGCAATTCTCGTCCACGAAAGAGTGCATCCAATCAAGATACGCCCTGCTCTGCTCCCCGAAGGAACGGCTGATAGAGACGCCAACCATCGCGTTGGTGTCGGTGCGAAAAGCGGGCTCAAGCCACAGGTTGTCGTGCTGCCCGTTGAACCATGCGCCGAGCAGCCACCCCCACTTAGCGTCGGCATCTGAGTTCGTGAAAGAGATGCCGTAGAGAGCCTCCGGCGCAAGCTGGTTCACTAAGTCACTGCGCTCAATCGTGGGTAGCTTGGAATCCGAGATGCGGTATTCGCCAATGAACGCCGGCTTGCTCTTGCCGAGTGTAAAGGTAATCGGCTTGAAATTCCCCTGCACGTACAGCTCATACACTGCCGCTTGAGAGCGACTGCGCGTCCACCGTCCATCGCTGTATTTGTACCGTCCGTTCAACCCACCAATATCCCAATCGCTGAGCAGAGTGAAATACCTCAGTACCTTCGCCTGGACACCGATACGAAACCTCCGCCACTCGTCATTACCTCGCCTGCCCTCCCCGGCAGAAGCTCCCTTCACACGCCCTGCCCCGCCTACGGGGTCCACATACCCCCACTGGTACTGCGGACGCATGCGCAGACTCATTTCCTGAACGTATGGATTATCCGCATGATCACGCCCGGCATCAAATATCTTGAATGAACGCGCAAGGGCATTGCCCCACCTCAACCCTCCTTCGGAAGCCGAAACCGCACATGCCGAAGCCAACAGTATGAAATAGAATGGTGCTTTCATCATCATACGCCACCACATTGGGTGACGTCTCTTTTCTACCGCATCAATTCGCTATCTCGCAAGACATATACCGTGAAACTCCCGTCCCATGCCGTATGGCGAAATCGCCGCGTCCGACAGGATCAAGCAGCAAGAGACAAAAAAGCTGCCTACGCTAGATGCAGAAAATAAATGCTTTTTCTTGCATCTCCTGCCAGTTATGATAGGATGACTCTGTTGTCACATAGTGCAACTTACTAATATGAAGACCAGTATTACCCCCCCCGAATCTGTTATTAGCTTATTTTAAGCGCTTTATCACGGCAGGAGTCCTAGCCGCTACCGTTTTCCCCTGTGCATTGGCACAACAATATATTCAACCGGTTTCGGTCATACCTGGGCAGACCTTTCAGTTGGGAAACGTCACCTATGTTCCGGCGACTTCCGCTCAAACGGTGGTTCCCGTCCAACAAATCCTAGCTCAACCGGCACATGTACCAACTCCGACAGTGGTGCCGACTCCTGTAGTCACTTTGGAGGGACATGCGAATAAACCAAGCTTCAGTGTGGAAATTGCAGGCTCTTATAACTTTGCAACTGAGCGCATTTACACAACTAACAGTGATAGTGGACCAAGGGTGAACACCACTGGGATTGACCTTACTTTTCTCTATCATATTAATCCCAAAAACGCCATCACCTTCCGTGTTGGTTACTCATTCGGTTCTGATGACGAGACAATTAGAGAAGCAGGTCTACACTATACCGGTTGTAACCTCGATTTCGATGTCAGTAATCTCTACTTTATGCCCGGATATCGAGGATCAACCAACATCTCGGATTCTGTCTCTTTCTTCTGGGGGGTTAACATCGGCATTGCAAGCGAGCATGTAGAAGCCACTGTGACCATCCCAGGCTACGGCTCAGGATCCCTCTCTGACTCAGAAGTCGGTTTTGCCTACTCCGTTGAGGTTGGAACTAACATCAGTCTCTCGCCTAACGCCGGAATCGTGATAGCAGCCGGACTTTCCGGATCAACGGCAGAGCCATCCAAAAATGAAGCCGAAACAAACCAACAAATCCTCAACCCAGGACTACGTCTCGGCATTCGCATGGGCTTCTAACATCCTTCTCTCACCACCCTTCAACATTGAACCTCGCTCAGAAATCTGGGCGAGGTTTTCTTTGCTCATTATCCTACCTTCTCTTCTTATACCGTAGGCGGAAAAACGGAGTAGAGGACAAGTGCATCAACTGAACAACTCGGCGGAAAGTTGACTGATGGCAAACAAGGGGATGTCGAGCAAGGAGCAGCTGCGTGGGGCGCCGTGGGAATCGCTATAGGCGTAGGAAGACACGCCGTAGTTGTGCATGGAGGTGCGGGCAATTTTTTCGGGGTTGTAGCGGTTGCAGTAGCTACGCGGACTCTTGCGCCATTCTTCCAGTTTTTTTGATAGCTTCTCGTTTCATGGCTTCAGTTCGTTTTTTACCGTAGCCATAATGCGTTGATTTGTCAATACACATTCTCAAAATCGAAGGAATTTTACTTCATTTTGGCCTCAAAACAGAAGGAACTCAGGTCGTTTCACTTCCCATATTCAAAGGAAAATTATCCTATCCAGTCGCAAAATCGAAGGAACTTGCCCAATCTATGACTTCCGAGACGACGGCATATTGGGGGCTCGATCCCACCTTTTGTACACACAAACTTTCACATTAAAAATATGTTGATAATCAATGTTTATTCTCGAAATCAAAGGAATTTTACTTCATTTTGGTCCCAAAACAGAAGGAACTTTAGTTGTTTTACTTCCCAAATTCAAAGGAAAATTTATCCTATTCGGTCGCAAAATCGAAGGAACATGGCAAAAACTCACCAGGCAATCGCCCGTTTGCTCCCTCCGTAAAACAGCGGAAGCGGCTTGGAGCAAGGAGCTGCCAAGCCGCTTCTGAAATGCTTTCTCTTCCTATGGAAGGAGGAATAGGGAGAATCTGAAATCAGCGATGACTGTGGTAGATCTTGCTGATGATCTTCCATCCCTCCCTCGTCTTGATAAGGTTGAACATATCCGAGTAGCGAGGTCCACCCTGCTTGTCGGTTTCCACACGAGCCTGAGCGATGTCCTTTTCAATCACCACCGAAGAAATCACGACCGCCTGGTCGCCGACGCCCGGGGCGCTGTCAATGACGTCGAAGAGGATTTGAATCGGACCGCCCTTCAATTCCCCGTTTTCTGTCCAATACATGGTGGCGCCATCGTGGAAGGCGGGCTTCATGATGGAACTTTTTCCCTGGGCGCAGCCCTCGAGATAGAGTCCTATGGTATGGCGAATAGCCTCGTAATCAGAGACTTCAGTGTAGCATATCGTATTCATGTTGGTGTGATTGATTGGGGGTTCACCCGCCGCCAACATGGCAGCGGAACAGATGATGGTGAGCAAAAGAGATTTGCGCATAATGCTTACTTTATCCCTTCATGAACTTTTTGTAAAGTATGCACAATTTAGTAATATTCTATATAAAATCGTATTTACTATGGAAAAAGAAAGTAAGATAACTCCGCATCGCACTTGACTTTTCAGCTCTTTCGAATACAATTTTCCTATGCGGAAAAATAAATTTGCGAAGTTTCATTGCACGCTGGAAGCGACACAGGCTATCATCGCAGGCAAGTACAAGGCGCTCATCATTTGGCACCTCAATGATTCCGGCGTCATGCGCTTCAGTGAACTCCAGCGCGAGCTCCCGCAGGCAACGGCTAAAATGCTCACCATGCAATTGCGCGAGATGGAGGAGGACGGCATTATTCACCGCAAATTGTACCCTGTCGTCCCTCCCAAAACAGAATACCGCCTCACCCCGCTCGGAAAAAGCATTGTCCCCATCATCCTCTCCATGTGCGAGTGGGGTGAAAAGTACTTCCGCCACATGGGCATTCCTTCCCCGGATGAACGGTGATGAAAACTTCATGACCAACAGCAGGAACCGACATCCGCTGCCTTCGCATCATCTCTCATTGAGCATCGCCGCGTAGGGAGCGTAGGCATAGACACGGTTGCGTGGCGTGTTCGTCTGTTGGTGCACAATACCCTGTTCTTCCATTCTATCGAGGATTTTATAGACCGTTGCCGGAGCGAGGTCCGATTTCTTCGCGAGATCGAGCGGACGGCATATCACGCAGTGCTCAAGAATGTCCAGCAGCTTTTTAGCATTTTCCCGCGCTCGTCCCAGTCCGTCCGCCCAAGAGTGATGCTCCCGCACCGTGCGTCCGATCATCCGCAACTCATCGACAGCTTGCTTCGCCGTGGTCGCAACAGCCTCCATGAAAAACTCCAACCACGGTTCCCACGCCCCCATTTGCCGCACGCTATCCAGCAGGCGATAGTAGTCTCCCCGGTGCTGCTTGAAATAGAGGCTCAGATAGAGGAGGGGCTTGTGCAGAACACCGCTGCGGCAGAGCATCATCTGGATCAGCAGACGTCCCACCCTGCCATTGCCATCCAGGAAGGGATGAATGCTCTCAAACTGCACATGCACCATCGCCGCCTTCACGAGCAAAGGAATCGCGTCGTCGTCCCGGTTGATGAAAAGCTCCAGGTCACCCAAACATGGCATGAGTTCCTGCGGAGGAGGTGGCACATAGGCTGCATTCCCCGGTCGTGTTCCGCCGATCCAATTTTGACTCTGCCGAAATTCCCCCGGCTGCTTTCCGCTGCCGCGTCCGCTCCTCAGGAGCTCCGCATGCAGCTCGCGTATCAATCGCAGCGTGATCGGATATCCCTCCCCCAGTCTCGCCATCCCATGCTGCATCGCCGCCACATACCGACTCACCTCCTCCACGTCTCCCGATGCCTCACTGCCTCCCTGCTCGTAGAGAAGAAAATCATTCAATGTCGATTGCGTCCCTTCAATCATCGAGGATAACACCGCTTCTCTGCGTACACAAGTGTAGAGATAAGCC
Organism: uncultured Akkermansia sp.; assembly: GCA_947601655.1. Lineage (GTDB taxonomy): Bacteria > Verrucomicrobiota > Verrucomicrobiia > Verrucomicrobiales > Akkermansiaceae > Akkermansia. Next base: position 3,830 of record CANQGG010000045.1, on the reverse strand, counting down.
GCCGCAGACGGCACCTCCTCCCCCATAGCGTCCAGCGCCCCCAGCGCTCTTTCCGCTTCCGCATACTTCATCATCCCCACCCCGGTCAATTCCGGTAGCGGCTCCGGCGGCAACGGGTCCGGCACGTATGCCTGAACTCGCTCCCCCACGGTGCTGACCGTCACATGTCTCCCTGTCTTCTCCCGTCTCATTCCACCACCCTATCCTAAAATAAGCCTGCTGTCAATTTTAATTTAGGAAGACAAATTAAAATTATATTCATATTTATTCAACATGTTCCCCATTCCACACGAATACTCTTTTTCCCGCATGTGGAGAAATTGTCACCCACGCAAACTTGCGTAGCCAACGTAACGGTGGTACAGGGAAAGCGTATGAATGAAGAAGATGATATGTTCCCGGCGCTCAGCCGGAGGGTGATTGAACTTGTAAGCCGCATCCGCTCGTGCTTGTTTGAGATTGACGCCGCAGCAGCGCTGCGACTGCGCGCGGAGTGTCATTCTTTGCTCAACGCCACACGAAAAGCCGAAGGAGAAAGCCGAAGCTCCCTGCTTGTCGGCATTTGCACGCCGGAGGAGCGCTTGCACTTTGTACGCGCGACTCAACGTTTCAGTCGTCTCGGTCGCATCGTGCATCAAGCCGAACAAATCGTAAGCAGTATTCCGGAAATTGCCGGAAAAGTTGATGCACAGGATATTGAGTCCTTCAAGCCCATCTACATGATGGCCGAGGTGGAGCTGCGTGATGCCGTTCTCTCGATCCTGCGGGACGACGCGCAACTCGCTCACGGGGTAGCAAAAAAGGACGAGGATTTGGACGCCCTGTACGCCGAAGAGATCAAGCGCATTTTCCAAAACGCCTCGGCCGCTCTGTTCTACGACTTCCGAGTGGGAACAAACCTGCTGTTCATTCTGCGCGCCATCGAACGCATCGGAGACCATGCCAAGACGCTCGCCGTCCCCTCTTTTTACCTGCTCACCACGTCGAAAAAAGGGTGCATTCCTGAACCAGTCTGCTAAACTATATCCATGGAAATCCTGATTGTTGAGGACGATACCGACATCGCGGAATTGGTGGCGTACAATTTGGAACGACAAGGCTGGCACGCCTCCCTCTGCCACCACGGCAACGAGGGACTGGAACTCATCCGACGCACCCATCCGGATCTCGTTATTCTGGACATCATGCTGCCGGGCATGGATGGTCTGGAAATTTTCCGTCGCATGAAGGAGGATGAATCCACGCGGGAAATCCCGGCTCTTTTCCTGACAGCCCGCGCTCAGCTGGACGACCGCCTCACGGGGCTCAAGCTGGGAGCAGATGATTACATCACCAAACCATTCAGTCCGAAGGAACTCGTCCTGAGGGTTCGCAACATCCTGCAACGAGTCAATCGCTCGGCAGCGCGCCTCATCGTGCACAGCGGTCCTCTTTGTTTGAACAAGAACACGATGGTCGCCACCCTGCGAGGCAAGAATCTGAATCTCACACCCATTGAATTCAAGCTGCTCGCCTACCTGGCAGAACGCCCCGGGAAAGTACAAGACCGCTACGAACTGCAGCATATCCTGCTCGGCTACGCGGACGCCTCACTCTCCCGCACGCTCGACACGCACGTGAAACGCCTGCGTCAAAAACTCGGCGACCACGCCGCCTGCATTGTCACCGAGCGGGGCATCGGCTATTCGTTTAAGCCTTTTCCAACACCGGAGGAAGGATAACATATCCTTCTCTCCTGCGGTGCGATCTGAGTGAGTTTTCCTTGTTATCAGCGGATATATTTGGTAGCCTCTACTTACCGTAGATTACCCAACGAATAACGAGAGACAAGGCACAAATTCTATGAAGATAAAAGTCATCGAGCAACTCTGCGCAGAGGGTGTGTTGCAGCCGGAACAGCTGGATCTCATCCGCCTGGAAGCAGAGAAAGAAACTCCTGCCACGCGCCGATGGCTGGCGACGTGTTTAGCCCTGCTTGCAGCAGCTTTGGTAACAGTCGGCGGGTGGATGCTGATGAAGGGGTACTGGTACCTGCTGCCTCTGGTGGCGCGCTGCACGGGTGGCATACTGCTTATGACAGCAGCTTGGATTGGCTGGTATGTGCTGCGGGAAAAACGTCCTCTGGTAGCGCAGGGCTTGGCACTCCTCGGGGGTATCTTGTGGATGGGCAATATCGAGCTCATTTCAGATCTGTACAAACTAAATGGCACGACGCCGGATTTCCTGGCTCTCTCGCTTCTTGGATTAGTATTCATCCCGTTCCTCACGCGCCAGGTGCCGCTGATCGGTCTGGTGGCGGGTCTTTCGGTCCTCCTCTGGTTGAGCATGGTCGGAAGTCAGGAGGACACTCCCTTGTCGATACACGACTTCGCACAGGAGCACGGAATTGTCTGTTACTACGTAGGCGTTTTGCTCTTGCTGATCTGGTTTCTGGCAGGGGAAAACTGGCGCAACAGCCGCGGTATCTATCGCGGATACGGATGGGTTGGCGTTGTTGCTCTGATCTACTATTTATACTTATCCCTCCCCATCTCCCTCAAGAAGAATCCGGATGAAAATTTGTCCTATCTTGAAGTGATATCGCTGGCAGTGCCCGTTTTGTGTGTCCTTTTCAAACCCCGTAGAACGGCGTGGGGACCGTGGATACTCTTCGGGATCACCTCGGGGATTTTTGCCACCTCGTGGACACTCGATCAACTTCCCTTGGAAGAAAATGTGCGTCACGGCTTCATCCTGCTCATCGCCGCCGTGGAAGCCGCCGTGCTGATGGGCACAGGTGTGGCACTGCGTCGGAGTTCTTGGGTTTTCATTGGTGCATGTTTTGCTGCACTCCTCGTACCCTTCACTGTGTTCAATGAAATATTCCCGACGCAGAAAATGACCGGTGAGGTTCTGATAGGGCTCGCGGTATTGCTCGTGTCCGTAGCTTTCCTCATCAGTCGGGCTCGATACAAAGAAATTCAAGCGCAGGCGGCATCCAATCCCAACAGCTCCATATGAAAAAGAAAATCGCCACCTCCCTTGTTTTTCTCGTGCTGCTCGTTCAGCTCGCCTACCTCGTCTTCGCCCTTTGCAAGGCAGATCACGAGCTGGCGATAGCCCCGCGTATCATCGTGCACACCACGGCAAACCTTCCATACAGCATTTTCTCGTCATCGGACAGGATCTACTTGAACAGAGCGAATGAGATGCGCCTTGGCCGTTCCCTCTGGTGGAGCAGTGAACCATGGATCATCGCTTACAAAAAGGCGCATCGAGATCACGACGACGCAGAACCTCCCGACTGCGTGTCGCGTCCGGCCCCCGACGAAAAGGAAGTACAGGGGAGCATCGAATTGAAACCGGATTCGGAGGACATCAAATTGTCTGTCATCTGGCAGCGCGGGGAGGATGGTCTGTGGAGCTATCGTCTGGAAGCCCCCGGCAGCTCGGAAGATGTGCTGCGCGAAGGGGAACTGCGCTCACCGAAGGTACGGTGTTGGCCTATGTCCTGGTACTGCTCTGTTGGTGTTGCCTTGTTTGATTACGACACATACGACATAGCGGCAAACGATCTGGAAATCTTGAAGGCATGGAAAGTGAATCACAAGCAGGAAACGGAAAACTTGCAACGAAACGGCGTGACAGTTGAAGTGGCACTGCGAGAGAAAGCGCAACCGATGGTCACACGAATTTTTCTGAATGGAATACCTCTGCAAGAAGCGCTGAAGATGATGAAAAACGACACCTTCCCGAGCGAAAACCCAAAAATAATCCCCACTGAACACGACGATGAAAATCGGACAAGATAAACTGGAGCAACTCTGCGCGGAGGGCGTTATCAGCTCAGA
>CANQGG010000044.1 GCA_947601655.1 uncultured Akkermansia sp. | reverse complement strand
GAAACAACTCGAAAAGAAGGTATGATTTGCCGCAGCGCCGGACGCCGCTCACAATTTTGATCAGCCCGTTTCCCTGTCTGGAAACAAGTTGGTCAATATACTCTTTTCGATTAATTTCCATAGATTTATCATTTTCTATTTTACATCTCGAAGGAATTCCTGAATTGTGTAAAATAGAATATACACAGGAGCCTCCCTTTTGGCAAGACAAATCATTTACGATGGTTGAATTATGATCTCATGGAATTTGCACGCCAGGGGTGTCTGACGCCGTTCATTTACGATTTACGACATGCGATCGACGATTTGGGAAGTTCGGCGGCTACGCGCGTCCTTGCGAAACGGAATTTTCGGGAGCGATGGTGCGTGGACAGGAGGAAGCCGGCGGGCGTTTTGATGGAAGATGATGCCGGACGGCTGAGCTTTGCGTACAGCGAGGGAGCGAGTCCGCTGTCGGTACGTATGCCGGTGCGGTCGGAGGTGTACGGCCCCGAGTACGCGGAACCTTTCTTCGAGAATTCGGCGCCGGAGGGCGCAGCATGGCAACGGATCGCCGAGAAGTTTCATTTTCATCGACAATATTTGCCGACGCAGTGAAGTCCTGTTTAACGCGTAGAAAAACAGCAAAAGGTCTCCGGGAAAAATCTTGCCATATTCTCCGACGGATTCTACAATCGGAGTTGTCATGAAGCTTTTCGGGTTCGTTCTTGTCATGTGCGTCCTGTTCGTCTCCTGCGCTTCCGCTCCGGATGGTATTGCGGGAACGAGCGGGAGAAGCGGGGGCAACCCTGCTCCGGCACGCAAGGAAAGCTCCATCTCCTGGCGATCCATGAACTCATACGATCAGCACGGGAAGAAGACGGGGTCCTACAAAAAGAGCGGAACGACCATCAATCAATACGACCGCCACGGGAAAAAAACGGGATCGCTGAGAGAGACCTCGAGCGGATATGTTTCCTACGACAAGGACGGCACCAAAACTGGGAGCTACAAGACGAGAGGCAACACGACCACACAATACGACCAACACGGCCTGAAGATCGGGACTTACAAGACCGGCTCAAACGGAGTCATCACCTCCTACGATCAACACGGGAGGAAGACAGGGAGCTTCAAAAAAGACTCCTCGGGGCGCATCACCGAATACGACAAGCACGGGGGCAAGGTCGGGAGCTACAGGCAACGATAGTGATGGTGGGCGGGGCGATACGCCGGAGGAGCAGGTCGTGTTTTCCCCGCTCAACATTTGATTTTCAAAAAGGGTCAATACAAGCGGCTCCGGTATTTTTGCCCCGATTTCATCATTTCGCCCGAATGCACCTGCCGTGAAAAGGGGGAGACATAAAACTTGCGACGGAGGGGAGTTTGGGCTATACTCGTCCGCGTATCTGCATGGCCGAGAGCAGCTCCATAACACCCATGATGGACCAGTACCTGCGCATGAAGCAGCGGCTGCCGGAGGACGTTTGGCTTTTTTTTCGCCTGGGGGATTTTTACGAGATGTTTTTTGACGATGCCCTGGCTTGTTCTCAAGCGCTGGGGCTTACATTGACCAAGCGGCAGAGCATCCCGATGTGCGGTGTGCCGTATCATGCCGCAGAGGGCTATATCAGCAAAATCGTCAAAATGGGCAAGAGGGTTGCTATCGCAGAACAGATGACTGCGCCGGTTCCCGGGCGTCTTGTGGAGCGCGAGATAACCCGCATCATCTCTGCCGGAACGCTGGCGGACATGAATTTGCTGAACGAGGCAGAGCATAACTACATTGCCGCATGCTACTACGAGAAAAAAGTCTGGGGGCTGGCGTGCGTGGACCACAGCACCGGCGATTTCAGCGTGGCAGATTTCGAGGACTACGAGGACATGGTGGAGGAGCTGGAGCGTTTGAACCCGACGGAGCTACTGGTAAGCGACGAGCAGGCGGAGGAATTTTCTTCCCTGCCAGTGACGCAAAAATATGATGGTTACGCTTTTTTGCCCGCTCTCGCGCGCAGCAGCCTGGAGGCCCAGTTTCGCGTGCACTCACTGGAAGGGTTCGGATGTGCGCATCTCACCGCCGCATTGAGCGCAGCAGCGGCTATTTTACATTATCTCAAGAATCAACTGCGCCGCAGCACGGAGCACCTGTGCCGCCTCACTCTTCTGCCCACCAAGCGCGTGGTATTCATTGACACAGCGAGTCGGCGGAATCTTGATCTGGTGGAGGCACGCGGAGGCGTGAAAAATACTCTTTTGAATGTGCTGGATAACACCTGCACGCCCATGGGAGCCAGATTGCTGCGCGAGTGGGTGCTGCATCCCATCTGCGACCTCGTCGAGTTGCGGCGGCGGCAGGATATCATCACTGCCATGCTGGCGGACACCTTTTTAATGAGCAAGCTTGGGGAGGCGCTGAAGGGTGTTCGAGACATGGAGCGTCTTTCATCGCGCCTCTCTCAGGGGGCAGGGAACGCGCGGGATTTGCTGGGACTTTCCATCTCCCTGCAACGCCTGCCGGAGGTGGCGGAGCATGTGGCCGTTCTTCGGAAGAAAGAGGAGAAGATTGGAACACTTGCGGATGGAATCGGCGAGTTTTCAGAGCTGACCGATTTGCTCGCCCGCGCGCTGGTGGATGAGCCACCTGTTACGATCAAGGAGGGAGGGATGATCCGCGATGGTTATGATGCGCAGTTGGACGAGTTGCGAGAGGCATCACGCCACGGAAAGGTGTGGCTCACGGAGATGGAAGCGCGCGAACGGCAAGCCACGGGGATTGATTCGCTGAAGATACGCTTTAACAATGTGTTCGGTTACTACATTGAAGTGACCAAGGCGCATTATTCCAAGGTGCCGAAGCACTATAATCGCAAACAGACACTTGCCAACGCTGAGCGTTATGTGACCGACGAGCTCAAGAAGATGGAAAGCACGATTCTCGGCGCTGATGAGCGTTCGCGCCAGTTGGAATACGAGATTTTCGGACGTCTTCGTGTGGCTGTCAGCGAGAAGCTGGAGCAGATTCAACGCAGCGCTTCTGCTCTGGCAGAGCTGGACACTCTGCTCGGACTCGCCGAAACCGCCCGCCGCTACCGCTATTGCCGACCCGTGCTGGATGAATCTCGCGATTTGCACATCGTGAACGGTCGCCACCCCGTCATCGAGCGCGTGCAACAGGATAGCTCTTTCGTGCCGAATGATACGGAGATGGGGGAGGAGAAAAACCGCATCATCCTGCTCACCGGACCAAATATGGCGGGGAAATCCACCTACATCCGGCAAGTGGCGCTCATTGTTCTGATGGCGCAGATGGGCGGCTATGTTCCGGCGGAAGAGGCGCGCATTGGCGTGGCAGACCGCATTTTCTGCCGCGTGGGCGCCAGCGATGACCTGGCCAGCGGACGTTCCACGTTTATGGTGGAGATGAGCGAGACCGCGCTCATCCTTAACAACGCCGGAGAGAGGTCTCTGGTTGTGCTCGACGAGATAGGACGCGGAACGGCGACCTACGACGGTCTTTCCATTGCATGGGCGGTGGCGGAGCATCTTCACGACGTAATCGGCGCGCGCACGCTTTTCGCCACGCATTACCATGAGATGGTAGATCTTCAGGATACCCATCCCGGGATCGGCAACTGGCACGTGGAAGTGCGCGAGTGGCGCGATGAGATCATATTCCTGCGCAAGGTGCTGCCCGGACCGGCCGACAAATCATACGGCATCCAGGTGGCGCGTCTCGCCGGACTGCCTGCGAGCATCATTGAGCGCGCCAAACACATATTGACTCACCTTGAGATGAGCGCAGGAATGCGCGAGCCGGAGCCCGAAACCGCGACCGAAGAAACTGCCTCTCAAGCGGCTAAAAGGCGACGCAGGCGACGAGCAGAATTTTCTTCAGAAGCTGACAATCTTCCCAAATCCAACCCTCCCGGCGACATGGCACAACTCGATCTCTTTGCCGGTCTTGACCCTGGGATGTAGGTCTGAACACACCCGATTCCGTTGTCCATTTTCAGGGCAAACGCACTGGGAATGCGGTTGCTCGTGAACCCTTTCATGTACCATGTACCGATGTACCATGTACCATGTATTGATAATGTGCGTGTTGCGCAGTTTTTTCACGTTGCCGGGTCTGCAAGACGGCTCAGCTTATCCAAAACCTTTTAGGACACAAAAAGCGCGTCGGTTCAGAAATTCGCCTTGCTTCTGCTTCGCGACTCCGCGCGGCAGCGCGCAAACTTAATACATGGTACACGGTACATCGGTACATGGTACATGACACGGTATATTGATAATGTGCGTGTTGCGCATTTTTTCGAATGATAAACGTATGCAGGGACTTTGTGAGAGTCCTCCTCATGATGAGCGCTTGTCGTTATGATTTTTGGTGTGTATTAACAATGATATCAGTCAACGAGAGTATTTTTCTCTGTTGCTTCACTTCTCTCAAATGCGTTTGCGTTGGTCTATTTTCAGGAGACTTGACAGGGAAGGGGACGTGTGGCAGAATGAAAGCGCGAAATTATGCTGTTATCCATCACCCAGTACGGAGACCCGATTTTGCGGGTGCCCTGCGCTCCGGTGGAGCATGTTGATTTGGAGCTTAACACACTTGGCGTCAACATGCTTGAGACTATGTACGCCGCGGAGGGGATTGGACTGGCTGCGCCGCAGGTGGGATTGAGCATTCGGATGGTGGTCATCGATATTCCCGAGGACGAAGAAGAAGGGGAAACGAGCGTGATCGTGGTGAATGGCGAACAAAGACCGATGCGCAGTATTATGCCACTCGTCTTCATCAATCCGGAATTGGAACCTTACGGCAAACAGGAATTCTGTACCGAAGGCTGTTTGAGCGTGCGAGGCATTCGTTCACAGGTGATGAGACCCAATCGCGTGCGCGCCAAACTCACCAAGCTGGATGGCACCGTGTTGGAAATTGATTGCGGCGGTTTGTTGGCGCGTTGCCTGCAGCATGAATGCGACCATTTGGAGGGGCGGCTATTCACTGATCGTGTCTCCAGTGCGGCAAAGGTGACTCTCGCCAAGCGTCTCAAAAACTTGCTGCACATGCAGCAGGACTGATGCCGGTTCTCCCCGGCGGGGCTTTTCACAAACTGGAGATGAAAGCCCGCAGCATGGCAGCGTATACTGAGCGACGCGAAATTTTTACACGCTTTCCCGGCTTGGCGCGGCGCAGGGCACGCATTGTGCGCAACCCCAAAAGGGCAGGCAGCATGCTGGCAAAGCGCACATGGAAACTTTTCAGTCGCTTCGCGTAATCCCGTCCATCCCGCAAGTAGCGTTCGGCGCGATCCATCCAAACGTCGCGATCACTGCACAGGTAAACACGCCCCCTCAGCTTATCTTCCACATGGTCCCGCAGGATGTTCACCAGCTGCAGACCGCAGCCGTAACGCACCGCTGCTTCCTCCAGAAGATCCCTCTCCCCTTCGGGGGCGAATTTTTCTCTCATTGTGAGGAATCCGAGCCGCGTCCAGAAACGTCCCACACACCCTGCCACGCGGTAAAGGTACAGCCGAGTTTGTTCATCAGAAAGCACCCGATTGTGCTCTTCGAAGAAGGAGAGATCCCAGAGTTGGCCTTCGGTAATGGTGGCGAGGACCCAGCGCACGAGCTCGGCTTGTTCCGGAGGCAATGCTTCCAATGCTTCCAACGCTTCTCCAAAGCGCATGAGCAGTTCCGTTTCTGCCGGTGTATCCGCTGCTGCGCAGAATTCCCCAGGCAGAGGAGTCCACTCGGCAGATTCCATGACGACCTTGCGCATGCGGTCAAGAGTCTCTTTTCTGTGCGCCAACGGCAGACGTGTTGCATCTGCCACAGTGTCCGTCGCACGCGCAAGCAGGTACGCGACCGCCGTAGCCGGGCGCATTTCCTGCGGCAGCCAGACGATCGAAAGGTAAAAGGAGCGAGACACCGCTCGCAGGAGATTTTGTGCATCCTGCATGGGGCTATCATAGCACAGGACTGCGCGTTGACGCAAGGACGCGATGCGCGTCTCTCCCGACGGCGGATGCGCGAGAGGGTGTGCGGGCTCCCTTTTTTCGTGGAGCAGGTCAGGTCTTTCCTGTGCGCTTTTCGGCACCCTAAACGGGCGAACACAGATGACCCCGGCATTCCCCCTCCCCCCCCAATGGGAGAAGGCAGGGGTCTCGTGAACCTGCCCCGCGCTGCGCATTGATGATTCCGCGGCACGCCTAAAAAGCGGACGTTCGAGAAGAAAAAGCTTGACATATTGGGATTTCCGTCATAACATCGCGGGCGCGTGAGTTCCGGTCTGTTTCAGGATTGGGGCGGGTCGGGGGCCCGCTCCTTTTTTATCACCTCCGGGGTTACGCCCAGCAACTACTCCCTTCAAAACACCGACCATGGCCACTACAGACATCACCGCCCTTATCGAGTTTTACGTACGCGAGCGCGATTTGTCCCGCGAACGCGTGTTGCAAGCATTGGAGGCTTCTTTCCTCACGGCGTACGCTAAGATGGTTCCCGGTTCGGACAAGATGCGCCACTTGAGGGCGGATGTGAATGCCCAGCGAGGCACAGTGCGGATCAAAGCGGATATGATTGTTGTGCCGGACGACGGGCTGCAGGATCCCTACACGGAGATCAAACTTTCTCTGGCTCAGAAATTGACATCCTCAAAAGGGAAGGAAGTCCAGGTGGGCGATGAGATCACTGTGAATGTGACACCTAAAGATTTCGGACGCATTGCCGTGCAAACGGCACGCCAGACAATGCAGCAAAGAATCCGCCGCGCGGAGCAGGAGATGCTTGCAGAGGCGTTTCGCGACCGCGTCGGCGAGGTGATTACCGGCACGGTAAAACGCTACGATAAAGGTGATGTGATCGTTGAGGTGGAAAAGTTTGAAGCGCTGCTGCCTTCCCGCCAGCGCATTCCCGGGGAAGAGTACAATGCCGGAGACAAATTGCGTTTTTATGTTGTGGAGGTTCGAGATGGGTCCAGAGGCAACGAACTGATTCTTTCGCGAAGCCATCCGAATTTGGTGCGACGTTTGTTTGAAGGGGAAGTGATTGAGATTGCCGAGCATTCTGTGGAGATTGTAAATGTGGTGCGTGAGGCGGGCTACCGCACCAAGCTGGTGGTGCGCAGCAATGACCCGAATGTGGATCCAATCGGCGCGTGCGTGGGTATACGCGGCTCGCGCGTGAAAAATGTGGTTAATGAGCTTAATCACGAGAAGGTGGATATTCTTGAATACACTGAGAATAAGAGTGACATGGTGCGTGAATCCCTGGCTCCTATTGACCCTGTGAAGATCGACGTGGATCGCGCAGCGCGGGTGGTAACAGTGTATGTGGAAGACGATCGGGCGGCTGCAAAGGCAAAGGGCAAGCGCGGACAGAACGTACGGCTTACTGCCCGCCTGATTTCAACCCCGGAAGAACGCTGGGATGTGCGTGTTGAACCGCACGATAGTCAAGTCGATGCCCAGCAGCAGGCACAGGAGGGAGCCAGTGAGCTTGCACAGCAGCTGCATATCTCGACCGAACTCGCTACGGCGATGGTTGCCGCCGGATTTACCACCGTGGAAGGCATTGCCGCGTACGGTCAGAAAGAAGATTTAGTGGAAGCCCTTGGAATTTCTGCAGAACAGGCGGAGGAAATCATAGCCGCTGCCCAGTCGATTTAACACGTAGAGAATATGCCTATGCCGGGAGAAAAAAAGAAAGAAGTCCTCGATCTGCTGGGAGGCAAGAAGAAGAAAAAGGCCCCCGTTGCAGTTGTCACTCCGAGTCCTGAGAAAACGGCACCGCCGAAGAAGGAGGCTCTGGATCTGCTGACGCCGCGGCGTCGCAAGAGGGAACAGCCTGCTCCTGCGGTGGCTGACCCCGTCGTTGCAGAGTCGCCTGCCCCGGTGTTATCTTCGGTGGCGAAGGAGGAGTCAAGACTCGAGCAGAGCGTTGAGAAGGAGACTCCCGTCGTTGCGCAGAAAACAGCGGAAGCCGCCATACCGCAGGCTCAACCTGTCGGCAGTACAATTAACGTGAAGGTGCCCGTGCCGGTGGCAGATCTGGCAGCGTTGATGGGACTTAAGCCTTTCAAGCTGCTCGGCGAGTTGGTGCGTATGGGGGTGTTTGCAAATCCCGCCACGCTGCTGGATAGCGACCAGGTGGCGGCTCTTTGTGAAAAGCATGGGTTCGTCTACGAACGCGTCAGACGAGAAAAAGGCGCCGGCGTGAAGGCGCCGACAGAGGAGTTGCGGGAGCCGGAGGCCATTGCTCCCGAGTCTGAGCCGGATGATGTTCTCAAAGCCCGTACGCCTATCATTACGGTGATGGGGCATGTGGACCACGGAAAGACGTCCCTTCTCGATTATATCCGCCGCACCAAGGTGGTGGCAGGCGAGGCAGGGGGCATTACCCAGCATATCGGCGCTTACACCGTACAGCACGGCGAACATACGATTACTTTCATTGATACGCCGGGGCACGCGATTTTCACCGAGATGCGCGCCCGCGGGGCGGATGTGACCGACATCGTCGTACTCGTGGTGGCGGCAAATGACGGTATTATGCCGCAGACGAAGGAAGCTATCATGCATGCGAAGGCCGCCGGGAAGACCATCATCGTGGCGGTGAATAAATGCGATCTTCCGGCGGCGGATCCGGTTCGGGTGCGCACACAGTTGATGGAGGAGGGATTGGTGCCGACTGATTTTGGTGGCGACGTGGAGTGTGTGGATGTCTCTGCTGTCACGGGGCAGGGGATTGATGATCTCATTGAATTGCTCTGTCTGCAGGCAGAGGTGCTGGAACTGCGCGCTAACCCGCGTGCTAACTGCCGCGCCTCGATCATCGAAGCGCGTGTGGAGCAGGGCAAGGGAAGTTCTGCCACGGTGATCGTGCAGAGCGGGACGCTCAAAGTCGGTATGCCCTTCATCTGCGGACCATATGCGGGTAAGGTGAAATCTCTCGTGAATGACCGCGGAGAGAGCATAAAGCGTGTTTCCCCCGGCATGCCGGCGGAGGTTTCCGGTTTCCTTGAAACACCGAACGTAGGTGACGAACTTGTGGAGATGGAGAACGAGCGCAAGGCACGCAAACTTTCCGAGGAGAGGCAGGAGGAACTGCGTCGCGAGCGACTTGCTATTCCTAAACGCTCCCGGATGGAGGATCTGATTGCCATGATGGGTGATAATGCGCAGAAGGCCGTGCTGCGCATTCTGCTGAAAGCAGACGTGCAGGGATCTGTGGAAGCCATCAAGAAGGCGATATTGGACATCAAGAGCGAGAAGGTGGAATGCCAGTTTATCGGAGCGGCAGCCGGTCCTGTATCGGAGAGTGACGTATTGCTTGCATCGTCATCCGACGCGGTGATTCTGGGCTTTAACGTGAAGGTGGAAACGAACGCCGTGCGCGCGGTGAAGCGCGAAGGCGTGCAGGTGAAAATCTTCTCTATTGTCTATGAGCTTATTGATCAGGTGAAGGATGCTATGCTCGGCCTGCTGGAACCGGAGACGCGCGAGACGGTGCTCGGACACGCCGAAATCAAACAAATTTATAAATTGAACAAGGGCAAAGCTGCGGGGTCTTACGTATCGGATGGCAAGATGCTGCGCACGGCAGAGGCTCGTGTGCTGAGAGACGGGCAAGTAGTCTTCGATGGTCGTATGTCTACACTTCGCCGCTTCAAGGATGAAGTGGAGGAAGTGAAGAGCGGTCTGGAATGCGGTATTCGCCTGGCCGATTACGATGACTACGAAGAGGGTGACGTCATCGAATGCTATTCACTGGAGAAGATCAAGCAAACACTCTGATAAGTTTTACCCATGGCTTCTTACCGCTTAGATAAGGTGAACGAACTGCTCAAGCGGGAGATAGGGTCCTTTGTGCAGCGGGAATTCGAGTGGCCCGGCACTATTGTCTCCATCCTGGATGTCGAGGTAACCGATGATTTACGCGAGGCTCGCGTATGGGTCGGCGCAGTGGGAAGCATGCCTCCTGCCGTGGTGGTGGATTTTCTGACGCGCCGGCGAGGGGCAATTCAGAGCGCAGTGAGTCGTCGCGTAGTATTGCGCCACACGCCGCGTCTGACTTTTCGGCACGACGACTCGGCGCGACGCGGGGTGGACATTGTCAACCTGCTGGATGATATTGAGCAGAACCTTCCCAAAGCGCCTCCCTTACCGGAAGGGGAGAAAGATCCTGAGATTTCATAGGACTCTCGTTTCCCACCCAACTGATACGGAATAATCCTATGGCGGGCAAGCTCAATATACGACGAGTCGGATCCCTCCTGCCGACGCTTTGTCTGCTGGTGATCACGATTCTGGGTATTATTGTCGCCTGGCTCGGCACGTTCGGCATTCCGGAATTTTTGCTCCGTTATACGGAGGAGAAGGTTGCCGAGCAAGGAATCTACGTAAAGATTGATCGTGTTCGTGCGGATATCGTGCACGGGCTTGCTCTCTGTGTCGAAGGCATTGCGATATACCCGGATGCCGGGCGCGAAGAAACTCCCCTTGCCACTGTGCAACGCGCCACGGTCGGCTTAAATTTTCGCCATCTCCTGAGGGGCGATATATGGCCGAGCGAACTACGAGTTGAGGGCGGGGATATCAATATCCCCCCGGAGAAGGGAGGGACGAGGGACGCGTTTCGTGTGCGCGATATCCGACTTCTTGGAAATGGTCATGGTGACGCTCTGCGGCTTACGAGCGGGACTTTTTCCGTGCAAGGTATTCCTGTCAGTCTTCGAGGCAGTATCTCACGAAAGACCCTTCAACGACTGCTCAAGGAGAACGGATCGGAGGATACGGAGAAAGTTGACCTTGAAAAAATGCTTGGTGAACACCGTGAGCTATTTGATCAAATTTCTGCCACGGTCGAAAACCAGCATTGGAAACCGGAAGAAATACCATCGATTGATTTGCGTCTCAATTGGGGAGATGAGCTACGTACTTCTCTGCTCAGCAGAATACCCAGCTACAACAGCGGACCCTTCCTTTTTCGCGATACGGAAGTCAATGTTGAGTACGCCCACGAGACTCTTACGATCAATTCGCTGAGATTTAATACGGTCGAACCCGATTCTTCCGCTTCCCTGCAGGGTTCATACTCCCTCAATGACCGACATCTCTCCTTCAGCATGCGTAGCGATGCTGCACTTCTGGCCATGCTTCAACGTTTTGGTGGAGAGAAGATCCGTGCCTACCTCGGCAAATTTTCGCATGCGCCTGAGAATCCGCCGCACCTCAGTGTAGAAGGGGATGTGGTTTTTGAAGAAAATTTTTCCTTACGCAGTGCGCGCCTCCGTGGACGCGCCGAACAAAAGAAGTTGAATATCGGCAGATCTCTCGTAGAGGAAATTTACCTTTCCTTTTTCTATGACAACGGGGATTTCAACATTGATCGTCTCGAACTCAAGCTCCCGGAGGGGTTGTTGCAGGTGCAGGCAGCAGCGAAAGACGGTGAAGGACAGGCACAGATCGCGGCGGATTTGAAGGTGCAGCGAGTGTTCACTCTTCTGCGGGATCTGGCGGAATTGGAACCGGAACTTCCGGAAGGTCTCGTTCTTGACGATCGTGTGAACCTGCAGCTACACGCGCGTCTGGATGCTCCTGCTTTCAAACCTGGCGGCACGGAGTGGCAGGATTTCGTGCCGACCTTTCACATGCTTGGTTTGAAACTCAGCACGAACGCTCTGTCGTATCTTAACCATTATTTCGAAAAACCGGATATGGAATTGCGTCTGGAGGGCGTGGAAAATCTGACCAATGACGAGCCCGGCGAATTGCGTCAGATACGGCTTATAGTACATGCGCAACGAGCTGATCTCCCCGCACAACAAAGCGGCGCTTCCTCCTGGCAGATCGACGAGCCTGTTCTCGAGGCGGTTTTGCATGGCTCCTTCCTTACCTCTGACGGCATGCCGAAGAAGGTGGAGATGGTGCAAGCTGAATTGAAAGCAGCGGCTGTCACCGAGATTCCAGCTGTTGCGCCGGAGGGAGAATCGCAGGGTGAAGGGGTAAAGGAGGGCGTTGAAGAGCCGAAACAATTGCCTGCTGCATTGGCAGCAAAGGATGCCAGGATTGACCTCACGCTGCGGGATGTGCAATTTGGTGATGATGGTGGTCCTGTCTCTGCTGCATCTGCTGCGTTGGTCGCACAGTTTCAGAATCTTGTGCGGGGTGACTGGGGCGCGCAATCCGTCAAACTCGTTTTGGACGACGTGAAGGAACCGGAGCTGTCTTGTGCGGCGGAGCATTTTTTCTCGTCGGCGCACCTGCAAACCGGGCTGAGAGGTCTATCCCGCGGTGACCTTACTATCGGCGATGCAGATGTTGAGGTGGTCTTGCAGGAACAAACCAGGGGACACATCAATTTTTTCCTTACCCCTCCACGGCAAGATGCTGCTCCTGCAATCCTGAGCGCCGTGGCTGACTGGAGCAGTCCGCAGGAGATTGTCCTGCGGGATGTGCAGCTGCATGTGCCCGGGGAGGTGCTGGCGATCGTGCCTGAGCTGCTCAGACAAGAAATTGAGGATTTGCAGATGCCGAAGGAGCTTGCATTGCGGGGTTCTGCGGCGTTGGATGCGAAGTTGCGCCCTCTATGGGCAGATGCCGAGTTGCAGGCGCCGGGACTCGTGCGCACGCCACACCGACAGAAGATTTTTCAAGGGCAGCAAATTCCCCTGGATGTAGCGGCGACTATTCATGCTCGCCGTACACAGAGGGAAGAAGTTGCCTTTGAAACACACCTTGATGTGGTGCATGAAAGTGGAAAACTGAATGCCGATATTCAGGGCAGCACGGCCGGAAAATTCCGAGTGACGGGGACCAACACCATTCGTCCTGACATTGTGGATGCGCTTATTGACAGCGAGGATGCTCACTCCATCATTCGAGATTTCCGCTTTAACGATGCCACGCGTTCCACTATCACGGATATTGCGGTGGATGTTGATCTGAGCTCGGGCACGGCGGTGGATTCTTACTGCCGCGTCAACCTTGAGAACGCAGAATACATGCTTTCCGTGATTGAAGATACATCGGATGGAGGAGAGCGTCTGCGCCGCGACCTAGGCAGCAATCCCTACACCAAGGTTAACGTCGCTTCCTGCGCCGTGTTGGCTCACGTGCGTTTGGATTGCCGGGGGAAGGATGGAACGCCGATACCGGATGAAACGGTGATTACAATTCAGGATCCGCTTCTGGTATACGACAACACGCCATGGTTGCGCAAAAACAAGATCAACGGGGGAGTGCGAGAGACGCGTCTTGGTGGACAGGCAGTGGTGATTGATGTGGAGCACAGCTTTGTGGAACTCAGACAGATTGAGGGAACGGTGTATCCCGCCTACTCGCTTGGCATGTTCTTTGCGGATCTTTACGAATTCCTGGAGGATGTTAAGCTGCCGCGGCCTGCCACAGTGGATACAGCGTACTGCCTCTTTCCGATTTACGACGATTGCAAGGAGCCGATGCGCGGCACTATCCGTGTGAAAGCTCCTCGTGGAGCCTCCTTCCACTTCCTTGGGACGATGATTCCTATGGAAGATTTCTCCGGATTTATTTGCCTGTCTGATTCTGCCGTTTTGCTGGATCGTATGAATGCTCGCACATGGGAGGGAGTACTGAACGGCAGCGTGCGTATCCTCATTTCCGGTCGTCATACGGGATTTGATGGTCTTGTGCGCGCACAATGTATGAATTTGCAGAAAATTGCAGCAGCTTATGACAGTAAGCAAGCTCCGGCTCTTTGCAGCGGAGAAATTCGCTTCCATTCCCCCAGTCCGGATCTTGATCAGATCCGCGCGTATGGGAATCTGCATATCACAGACGGCGATCTGATTTCTCTGAGTATTTTCCGTCCGGTCGGCTCTTTTATCACAGACCTGCCAAAGCATTTTGAACACCTGGAACAGGAAGCCCGTACAAAGGTTGGCAAGCCAAAAACAAAGCCGGGGTTCTTCTCACGAATGATCAGTTCTGTTTTCAGGGGGCTCGGCAGTGTCGTCGGTAAAACCGGCGGCAGCATCGGCAGTACTGCCGGTAAAATTCCCGGTATGAACCATCTAATTGCCTACAACTTACAGGAAGCCCGCGCCAACTTCCAAATCTCCAATGGCTGGATCTATACGAAAGATATGATAGCGAGCGGCAGCAATCTGAATGTAAAACTTGTGGCAGGCATTGATCTGGACACCATGGAGATTGTCGGTCATCTTTGGCCGAGCATCTCAAGTCTGCCCACAGTTATCCTCTCTCCCCTGACTATTCTCTCAGATTTCATGGCAGATATCGTCCTCTACGGTCAGGCAAGCGATCCCAAGTGGCGTATTGCGCTTGACCGTCGCCTGCGCGATCAGCGCCAATCCGCTGCCCAGGAGGCTGCCAACGCCATCGAGAAGGCAAAGGGCAGGAAAGGGGAAGAGAAAAGAAATTCTCAGGGACGGCAATAGGATGGAGGAATCATGTCCGGACAAGGAGACACGCGTGAGATGCGGGGGTACTGCATCCCAGGTCAAACGCATTTGAAATGCGTTTGTTCATGGACCCTTTCATGTACCATGGACCATGTACCGTGTACCATGTATCAAATTTGGCGAGCTTTGCTCGCGGAGTTGCGGAGCAGGAGCAAGGCGAATTTTTGAACCGATGCGGTTTTGGGAGCGGAAAGGTTTTGGATAAGCTGAGCCGTCTTGCAGGCTTTTTTTTTGAATGATGAACGTATGCGGGGACTTCGTGAGAGCCCTCATTATGATGAGCGCTTGTCGTTATGATTTTTGGGGGCGTATCAACGATGATATCAGTCAGCAAGAGCATTTTCTCTGTTACTTCACTTCTCTCAAGTGCGTTTGCCCTGTACTGCATCCGCCGTCCACGTCACCCTCTCTCGCTTACGAAACGAGTTGCAGATGAGCAGGCTTAACTCGACTGTCTTCAGTTTATGCGCTCTATGATTAAGGGGTGATGGAGATCAACCTTTCATGCCAGAGATGCGCCCTGCGGCATCCACACGTATGGCAGTGGCGGCGGGCACTTTTGGCAAGGCAGGCATGCGCATGATGTCCCCGCAGAGAGCAACGAGGAAGCCAGCGCCATTAGCGATCTCGAAATCGCGCACGGTAATGGTGAAGCCAGTAGGACGACCGATAAGAGAAGGATCGTCTGAGAGGGAGTTCTGAGTTTTTGCCATGCAGACGGGCAGGGCAGTGAGACCGTTTTTATCGAGAAGGGCGAGTTTCTTCTGTGCGGCGCGAGTGAGGACAACGTCCTTTGCCCCGTAGATGGACGTAGCGATGATACGCATCCGCTCTTCCACCGGGATATCCAGTTCGTAGAGCGGATGGAATGTCGAGGTGTGCTCCTGCATGCTCTGCACGACGGTTTGAGCGAGCTCTTTAGCTCCTTCTCCTCCTTTCTCGAAGACATTTGCCACGGCACAATTCACACCCATCTGCGCGCAGAGTTCCTGCACGACGGCGATCTCCTCTGCTGTATCCGTGGCTGCGAAGAGATTAATGGCAACCGTGACAGGGCGTCCAAACCGGCGAGCGCTTTCAATGTGAGCCTCCAAATTGGGCAACCCTCGTCGGACGGCGGCGGCATCCGGTGTATCGAGCTGTTTCTTGTCCATTCCGCCGTGCATCTTCAGCGCGCGGATGGTTGCCACGAGTACGATGGCATCCGGTGCAAGCCCACTGCAACGACACTTGATGTCCATGAACTTTTCTGCACCGAGGTCAAACGCGAAACCCGCCTCAGTAACTGCGTATTCGGCGCAGGAGAGAGCGAGCTTCGTAGCAATCACGGAATTGCAACCGTGCGCGATGTTTGCAAAGGGACCACCGTGCACAAAAGCCGGCACTCCCTCCAGAGTCTGCACGAGATTTGGATTCACCGCGTCACGCAGGATGGCCAACAAGGAATCCGTGATCCCGAATTCGCGCGCATATATCGCTTCATCCTCCGCAGTGAAACCGACAATGATGTTGTCAAGGCGTTGCCGCAGGTCTTCGCGGTCCTCGGCCAGGCAGAGGCAGGCCATGATCTCTGAGGCAGGTGTGATATTGAAGCCGTCCTCGCGGGTGATGCCGTTGCCACGCAGCCCGACGACGATATTACGTAAGGAACGATCGTTCATGTCCATTACGCGTTTCCATGTCACTTTCGAGGGGTCCAATTTGGTGGTGTGATAGAAGAGGGCATTATCCACCACGGCAGCGAGCAGATTGTTAGCGGAAGTGATGGCAGCAAAATCACCGTTGAAGCAGAGATTGATGCTTTCACCGGGGGTGATTGAGGAAGCTCCGCCTCCGGTGGCTCCTCCCTTGCGTCCGAAGACAGGTCCCATGGAAGGCTCGCGTAACGCGAGACAGACGCGTTTACCGATGGCTTGCAGTCCCTGGGCCAGACCGATGGAGACCGTGGTTTTACCTTCTCCTGCCGGTGTGGGTGTAAGAGCGCTTACGAGGATTAACCTGCCATTCTTGTGTTTTTCTTTCAGCGCTGCGAGATCTACTTTCGCCTTGTCGCGGCCGTACGGAATCATGTATTCCTCATTCAGCCCAAGCTTGGCTGCCATCTTCTGTACAAAAGAGGTCTTGTCTGCCATGCTGCTCATCCTACCACAAACCAGGCCGGTACGCAAGCTCGTCTCAGGATGGTCCACGGCAAACGCATTGGGATGAAGTGGCGAAGTAGAGAAACCTCTCCAGCCAGTTCATCACACTTATTTTCCGAACACGAAATTTCAAAATCGTGATTCGTAAATAGGTAAGCGCGTTCCCTAATGCGTTTCTGTGGGAGTGTGGAAAGTTTTTCCAGTCTCCGCAGTTGGGCAATTTGCTTCTTCCTGGCTTTGTAAGTGCGGCGGCGTTTGCCAAAGGTTATTTTGCTCATGAGGCGGTAAAAGAGCAACCTGCCGAGTGTCGGCTTGATGACTTCATCGGAAAGAAGGTACGACCCGTTGAGTTCAAGGATTTTTGCTTTATCTCTCTCTTGAATATGAAACAAGCAGAGAGTCAGGCAAGATTCGCCAAAATACCCCAGAAAGCGTTTCGCTGCCGGCCTCAGCTGTGTGCTGTCCACCTGCCTGTCCACTTCGGCAAGAATGCGGAAACAGAACTCGCTGTAATTCAAAAAAGGGGGATCTCCGGCAAATTCGCTGAGACAGACACTGAAGGGACAAGATAAAAATCGGTGCTTTAACCTTACATTCCCTGCAACACTCATTGCAGAATAGTGTCTCCGTTCTAAGGGTAAAACATCGGCAAAGACGTATCGTCTTTCAAAAATCGTCCAAACAGAGGGAATGGACGTTGCCAGACGGTAGTACCCCGAAAGCGTTATCGAGGTGCGCAACAGTAAACGTGTTCCCTCAGACAAATTAAAGCAGGCTATTTTGGATATGAGCCTAATCCATCCACAACAAGCATACCGCGCTGCAGTGAGAGTGGGAACTTCGCGGTAAGAGGCAGGAACTCCGCAGTAAGGTTCGCGGTAAGAGGGAAACTTCGCAAGTTGTTTTGCAAGTATTCACGATTTATGATGAACGGTTTACGATTTTTATCGCTCACACGAACTCCGCAGTAAGGGGTGAGGAACTCCGCAGTAAGGTTCGCAGTAAGGGGCGAATCAAAGAGAAGGACGAAGCGAATTTGAAGTGCGAATTCGAGAATTTCTCTCTCAACGCTTCAGATTATACCACCTCGGATTAACAGCGTACGATAAACGAGGTGCGATTTATTGACAACGTGCGTATTGCGCATGTTTTTCGAATCATGAACGTATGCAGAAGCTCCTTTAGCGCCATCATCATGATGACCGTTTGTTGTCATGATTTTTCATGCATATAAACGCTAATATCAGTCAATAAGAACATTTTTCTTTGCTGTTTCGCTTCTCTCAAATGAGTTTGCTCTGGTAGTCATATGTGAAACTCGACATGGGAGGGGGCGTATGGTATTATAGAGAGGGTATGAGAGAAACGATGGCAAAGGAGAGTTTACAAAAGGTAGTTGTGACGTTACATCGTGAACCGTCAACATGGATTGAAGGTGGCGGACTCGAATTCAAACGAGCGTCAGATAAGTTGCCTGAAAGTATGTGGGAGACATACAGCGCTTTCGCCAACACAGATGGAGGTATCATTGTGCTGGGCGTAGAGGATAACGGAAGTGTATCCGGCGTGAAAAATCCGGGTGTGATGCTCAAAAATTTGACGACTTGCCTGAATAACCCGGAAAAAGTCAACGTTAATTTATGTCTGGCAGATGGTTCTGTGTGCGCGATGAACTTAGAGGGTTATGAGATTATAGCTATTTCAGTACCGGCAGCTGATGTGAATCAGAAACCGATTTATTGCGGAGGTAACATGAAGAATACTTTTGTGCGCTCTAATGAATCAGACGTGCGCTGTAGGGAAGACATGATTCAGCAAATGATTCGAGATAAAATGCTGAAAAGTGCGACAGCTCGATTGGTGCATCACACGGCATGGGAATGCGTGGATATGGTCAGTTGGAGAGCCTACCGAAATCGCATGATGAGCTATGATCCCAGTCATGCGTGGGTGGCGTTGGAGGATAAAGCACTTTTAGAGAAGTTGGGGGGATACGTACGTTCCGAAGATGGGAAGGAAGATGGCCTCACATTGGCGGGGCTACTGATGTTTGGAACAGATGATGCTATTCGTCAATTTTTTCCTCGCTTTCATGTCGACTATTTTGAATATGATGGGAGCGAAGAGAGGGAGAGCGGCAAAAGATGGATAGAAAGAATATATAATGACGGGAGCTGGAATTGCAACCTCTTCCAATTTTTCTTTAGGGTGTTACCTCGGCTGACGGAGCCACTCAAGCGTCCTTTCCGCCTGAATGATGATATGACGGCTCTTGGAGAGACAGCTGCTCACAGAGCTATCCGAGAAGCATTTGCAAATGCGGTTGTACATGCTGATTACGAAGGAGACGGGGGGATTATTATTCGACGTTACCCAGACAGAGTCGTATTCATCAATCCAGGTACTCTTCTCATATCTCGGGAAAGAATGATGAGCGGAGGGGTAAGTGTCTGTCGCAATCCAGGGTTGCAGACGATGTTTTTGCGCATGGGAATAGTGGAAAAGGCTGGGGCTGGAGTTGACACGATTCTTAAGGGATGGA
This sequence comes from uncultured Akkermansia sp., assembly GCA_947601655.1. Classification (GTDB taxonomy): domain Bacteria; phylum Verrucomicrobiota; class Verrucomicrobiia; order Verrucomicrobiales; family Akkermansiaceae; genus Akkermansia. The sequence continues at coordinate 1,119 of CANQGG010000044.1, read as the reverse complement.
TGGAGCAAAGTTTTATGCCGCCGCAAATTGTGGAGCGTAGGGATCCTTTCCAAATTGAATGGATGTTGCCGTTTATCAGCATCATTCCCAAGAAAGAAGAAGAAGAATTGGTAAAACACATTGGGAAGAATATCTATGAGGGTTTGAGTTTGGAGCAGCGTACCCTTCTGCTCATCATTTCACACATGAAAAAAGCAGGAAATAAGGAGATACGTGAGATATATCCGTATATTCATACATACGACTTAACAAAGAGGCTTGCGGAGCTGGAGCATCTTGGGTGTCTCCGTTCTGAGGGTAAAACATCGGCAAAGACGTATCGTCTTTCAAAAATCGTCCAAGCAGAGGGAATGGATGCCGCCGGACGGCAGTACCCCGAAAGCGTCATCGAGGTACGCAACAGTAAACGTGTTCCCTTGGACAAATTAAAGCAGGCCATTTTGGATATTTGCCTTGACCGATGGACATCCAGTTCTGAAATGGGCAGACTTTTGAATCGGAAGTTGCGGTCATTGCACACAGCGCTCAAAGTCCTAGAAGCGACAAAGCAGCTCGAGTTACTGCATCCGGATGAGCCTAACCATCCACAACAAGCCTACCGCGCTGCAGTGAGGGTGTGAACTCCGCGGTAAGGTTCGCGGTAAGAGGGAAACTTCGCGAATTGTTTCACGACTATTCACGATTTATGATGAATGGTTTGCGATTTTTAGAGCTCACGCGAACTCCGCAGTAAGGGGTGGGGAACTCCGCAGTAAGGTTCGCGGTAAGGGTGATAAAACTCAAACGATGCAAACGAGTCCACGCAATAGCCTGTTCCCCTAGACGAGAGCAGAACGTCGATCTATATACGCCACGTGTGAACGGTGTCGACAATGCACAAACAGCAATCTCATTCGTTATGCGTTTACTGCGCTGTGGTGATGATGAGCGAATGAAGACCTAATCCGATCTTTCTCTTATCGCCACTCATACCCAATTCGGCAGGACTGACGGCTCCCTTGATCTTGATCATCAACTCCAACGGTCGCTTGATTTTTAGAACGCTCGGGGGAACAACAAATTCCGTTTTAGGATGGGGTACTTTATATCTAAATGTCCACGTCCCTACCTTTCTGCCAT